>NZ_JAOPXI010000033.1 GCF_025965215.1 Marmoricola sp. | reverse complement strand
CCCAGAACACCCCGGCCGGAGTGACGCTCGAGTCCTACGAGATGGAGCGGACGATGCGCCGGCTGGGCTGGCGCGTGATCCGGATGTCCGGGGCCGACCTCAAGCTGATGCACGACCTGGCCGACGGACGCGTGGTGCAGATCGACATCTTCGGCGCCTTCCATGTCGGCGACACGTTCTACCAGCTCGGTGGTCGAAGCGGTCACCTTCCACCGGCAGCACTCACACCGGCCAGCACCGTGACCCTCGAGGGTGTCGAGCTGCCGGCGCCCGCCGATCCCGAGGCTGTGCTGGCCTTCCTCTACGGTCCGTCCTGGCGGGTGCCGGATCCTGCCTTCCAGCCCGACGAGCCGGTGGCCGGGCTGCGTCGTCTCGACGGCTGGCTGCGCGGCGTACGGACTGACGTGATGGCCTGGAACCAGTTCTACCGCGCGCGACGCAGCGACATCCCGTCGGGCCCCTCGGCCTTCGCGGAGTGGACCTGCGAGCAGGTCGGCCCCCGGGCCACGATCGCCGACCTCGGCTGCGGCACCGGGCGCGACTCGGTCTGGATGACCGAACAGGGCCACCAGGTGATGTCCTTCGACATCGCCGGCTCGGCCCTCTGGCAGACCGGTCGTCGGATGGAGCTCGCCGGCGCCCAGCCCGGGACGGTTCGGACCCTGGCGCTGAACGATCGCCGCTCGGTCCTGGTCGCCGGAGCCGAGCTGGCCCGGACACGGGCGCCGGTGAACCTGTACGCGCGCGGCCTCGTCGGCTGCCTCGACGAGGAGGCCACCGAACACCTGTTCCTGCTCGCCTCGATGTCGCTGCGTCGAGGCGGATCCCTGTTCCTCGAATTCAGCACCGGTGCGGGCCCGACGCCCGACCCGGCGCACCTCATCCGGCGCAGGCCGGTCGACGAGGTCGTCGCCGCGATCGCCTCGCGCGCAGGGACCGTCGATCTCGTCGAGATCGCGCCCGGCCTCGATTTCTTCGACCGCCCCGACCGCAGCATCGCGCGCATCGTCGCGCACTGGGCACCACCGACCAGCTCCAGAGAGAAGGACCAGCCATGAGCCGCAAGAAGTACGGCGCCCGTCGCTACCTCGCCGCGACGGTCCACCTGCCCCGCCGCATCCTCGAGCTCGAGGACATGGTCATGGAGAACCGGCAGCTCAACCGCCGCCTGGCCGAGCTGACCGACATCCTCGCGGAGCTCCTTGTTCCGGCGACGCAGCGCGACGAGGACAAGCTCGCCGAGCTGCTCGCCCGGTTCCGCGAGGAGTCGCTCGCTCCGTAGGAGTGGCTCGCTCCGTAGGAGTGGCTTGGGCGGGCATCTCACCAGGTCTCGACACGGTCGGATTCGGCTTCGTGCCTCAGCCGAACTCCCTGATCGACCACCGACGATCGGATCCGCTGGCGCGTCTCCGATCAGAACAGGGCGTCCTGCTCGAGTTCCAACAGCTGCTGCTTGCGTCCCAGGCCGCCGGCGTACCCGGTCAGCGAACCGTTGGCGCCGATCACCCGGTGGCACGGGAGCACGATCGGGATCGGGTTGCTTCCGTTGGCCGAGCCGACTGCGCGCGAGGCCGCATTGGTGTGCCCGAGTCGGTGCGCGATCTGGCCGTACGACGCCGTCTGGCCCCACGGAATCGCGGCAAGCTCGGTCCACACCGCCTGCTGGAACGCCGACCCGTGCGGTGCGAGCGGGAGGTCGAAGACGCGCAGCTCCCGGGCGAAGTACGCCTCGAGCTGCTCGACCGCCCGGCGGAGCAGGGGCGCGTCGTCGTTGCGATCGCCGATCGGCCTGCCGTCGGCGAGTCCCCGGAACGGTGAGAATTCGATGGCCAGGATCGCGTCGTCGCTGGCGATGATGCGGAGGTCTCCGAACGACGGCATGCCGATCGGCGACGGCATCACGGTCCACATGGTCGCTGATCTCCCGATGGCTGCGTGCTGCTGGATGGTGGTGGTCACCTTATGACTCCTTCGTGTTCAAGCTCGACCAGAGATGGATGAGTGCGTACGAGCGCCAGGGGCGCCAGCCTTCGCTGCGCGGCTCAAGGTCCTCGATCCCCAGGGCGTCGGCTGCGTGCCGAACCCCGACATCGCCGGGCAGGAAGATGTCGGGATCGCCGAGGGCGCGCAATGCGATGTAGTCGGCGGTCCACGGACCGATCCCGGCGAGGCCGAGCAGGGTCCGGCGGGTCTCACCACGATCAGCGCTGCGGTCCAGTGCCAGGCTGCCGTCGGCCACCGCGGTCATCACCGCCGCGAGGGCGCGCCCCCGGGCCCGGGGCATCGCGATCTCCTCGGCCGCGATGCCTGCCAGGGCGCGCGCCGTCGGGAAAAGCCTGCTGACCAGGTGATCGCCGGCGAGCTCGAGCGGTTCCCCGTACGCCGCCACCAGCCGTCCGGCGAGGGTCCGCGCACCGGCCACGGTGACCTGCTGGCCGAGCACGGCCCGGACCGCGACCTCGACCCCGTCGACCTGGCCGGGCACGCGGAGCCCGGGGCGCAACCGGACCAGCCCAGCCAGCACAGGGTCGCCGGCGAGCTGGTCGTCGATCGCCACGGGATCGGCGTCCGCATCGAGGAGCCGACGGGTTCGCTCCAGGGCCGGGGCCAGGTCGCGCGCGTCAGCCAGGGACAGGCGTGCCGCGACGAAACCGGACGGGCGGTCGGTGAGCTGGACCCGGACCACCCCTGGCCCGTGCGGCAGTGACAGCGATCGTTCGTACCACCCGGCCGCCAGGTCGACGGCCTCGACATCGTCGAGTGCCCGGGTCGCCAGGAAATCGAGGAGGTCAGCGCCTGCGAACGGTTCCCGTACGCCGATCCGGGTTCCGATCGTGCCCGAGGCAGCCGTGCTCCCCCGCCGCCCGCGCAGCTCGGTCGGCGAGCTGGCATAGACCTCGCGCACGGTGTCGTTGAACTGGCGGATGCTGGAGAAGCCGGAGGCGAACGCGACGTCGGCGAACGAGAGCGTGGTCGTCTCGATCAAGACCCGCGCGGTCTGTGCGCGTCGTGCCCGGGCCAGGGCCAGGGGGCCGGCCCCGAAGGCGCCGGTGACCACGCGGTTGAGCTGCCGGACCGAATAGCCGAGTCGGCCTGCCAGGCCCTCGACGCCCTCGCGCTCGACCGTCCCGTCGGCGATCAGCCGCATCGCGCGCCCGGCGACGTCCGCGGCGATGTCCCACTCCGGCGAGCCCGGGGTCGCATCGGGCAGGCAGCGCTTGCAGGCGCGGTACCCGGCCTGCTGGGCCGCCGCTGCGCTCGGATGGAACGTGACGTTCTCCAGCTTCGGGGTCACCGCAGGACAACTCGGCCGGCAGTAGATGCCGGTGGTGCGCACGGCGGTGTAGAACACGCCGTCGAAGCGACGGTCCTTGCTCTTCACGGCCCGGTAACAGGCCTCGGTGTCGTGGTGCATTCCGGTGCGGTGCATGTCCACCAGTCTGGACATCGGCGCGCGATAGTTCTAGCGGAAATCGGCCACCACCGTGCCGGCGCACGAGACGCCAACAGCCCGGTCCGCAGGACCAGGCTGTTGTGTGTGCACCCCCGACGGGATTCGAACCCGTGCTACCTCAAGGACGATGGCTCCCACAGAGCTCCTCGAGGGCGTCGCCGGCCGACATCGAACCGCGGAACTGCTAGCCGCTTACTGAGTCTCGAGGGGGCGCAGGGACCCGATGGGTACGGCGTGCCGAGGCTCGCGTCCGCTGGCGAAGTCTCCCCCGGTGGTGACGGCTGGAAGAGCTCGGGTTGCGATGAGTTGGCTGGCGACGTCGCGGAGCTTGACGTTGTTGTTCTGGGAGTAGCGCGTCAAGACCGCGAATGCCTGGTCGGCGTCGAGGTCGAACCGCTCCATCAAGATGCCTTGGGCCTGGCCGATCATCTTGCGGGCGTCGGCTGCCAGCATGAGGTTCTCCTGCTGGCGCGAAGCCGCGAGCGCAACAGCCGCATGCCGTGCCAGGACGTGAGCGACAGCCTGGTCATCGACATCGAACTTGTACGGCTGACGACTGTAGAGGTTCAGGGTGCCGAGGACCTCCTCTCCGGTGGAGAGCCGAACGTTGAGAAGGCTGCGGATGCCGGTGGCGGCCGCCAGGTGAGCCCATCGCGGCCACCGGGCCTCGGTCGAGATGTCATCGACGATGACGCTGATCCGGTCCTCGAGCACATCGAGGTCCGGCCCTTCGCTCACCTCCACCTGGATCTGAGCGATCTTCTCGACCAACGGGTCGGTCGCGGCGATGGATTCGATCCGCGACTTCTTGTGAACGACGATGACTCCGGCGTAGTCGCAGTCGACCGCCTGCCGGGCGTATTGGAGGACCCGTTCGACGGTTTCGGCGGTGCTGGGCTCACGGTGCAGGCGCAGCGCCATGTCGGCGATCCAGTTCGCATCGAACGCGTGCGCGGTCATGACATCCCCCCGTCGGCCCGACCGGCCCTGGAACGGCTGGCGAGCAGATGCGATGGATCGAGACTTCGGAGTCGCATAACCGACCACGGTTGGGGTATGGAGGGCGAAGGCAGTAATCCCGGGCGCCTCGGATCGCTGTTGAGGGCCCGAGGGTCAAACAAGCGGCTCTCGGGCCCGCCACATCGGCCGAGTTGGGCTTCTCCTGCCGGTAGGTTCGCGCGGTTCGCAGGGATCAAGTCCCCGCGCAAGGGGTCAACCATGTTCACTCTCGATTCGGCTGTCGGGCGCACGGTCACGTGCTGACCGCACTGTTCGACAGAGCCACGGAAGTCCGAATCGCGGCACACGCTCTGCCTAGAAAGTCCCGACGAAAACCGATATTCCACAGACCAAATCAGGCGGAACGAGAGGACCAGTTGCACTCCGAGAATACCCCCCATGGGTCACAAGTCCTAACACGCGTCGGGTCGGTGCCACGGGTAGAGGTCCTCCAGATCCGCCGGCTCGCCAACGTTCGACGGTCCCACCGGGTGGCAGAGCAGCGCGTTCCGTTCACGGGTCTCAGCCCCCGTCCGGTCACGTAGCCAGCGGCAACCTTCTCCTCCCCGAGGAGAAGGTTGGTGAGGTCCGCCTCGCCGCCCGTCGTCGTCTCCGATCCCCACGCGCCTGCACGGGTCGGACCTGGGGGCGTCTACAGCGGGTGGCGTGGGCCACGATGGGGTACTTCTACACAATGATGTCCACCGAGCAGCCAGAGATCCCCACCACGCCCGACGACCAACCCGACCCGCAGAACCCGAACGAGGCACCTGCGCCCGGGCCGCACACGGACGACCCCGTCAGCGAGCCGATGACCGTGCCGCACTAGGTGTAATTTTCCCGGGACGCTGTGAGAGCGGTCTCACGTGACCCGAGCCGATCCCCAGCACCGCACACTGCGTCGAAGCGGTTACACCTTCACGATCTTCGCCACGGCACCGCGACCCTGCTCGATCCGTGACTCGGCCAGCACCAGTCCTTGCGGGAGCGAGCGCTCCAGCAACGCCACCTGCCGCGCGTCACCGACCTGGACGAGCGCGGCACCGTCGTCCATCAGGTGATCGGCCACGACGTAGAGACACTGTCGCGCCACGGTGAGACCGTCGTATCCCCCGTCGATCGCCGAAGCCGGGTCCTGGGGGAACCTGCCGATCTCGTCGTGCGGTACCCACGGCGGGTCGGCGATGATCAGCGGGAATCTCTCCTCTGGCGCGCAGGCCGACGACAGCCGTTCGTGCCGTACGTCGACCGCGTCCGTGAGCCCGGCGGCGCGCGCGTTGCACTGAACGAACGAACAGGCGATGCGGCTCGCGTCGACCGCGACGAGACGGCGCGCGGTCCCGTGGATCGCCATCAGTCCGATCTGCCCCGCGCCCGCGCAGAGCTCGAGCACGGGACCGTTCGGCACGACCTCGGCCAGCTGTCTGGCCCACCGCGCCTGCAGGGCCGTCCACGGTCGCGGCTCGAGCACGTGTTCGTTGTACGAGATCCGCAACGGCCCGAACTGCATGATGCGTACGCCACGGCCGGCAGTGACCACCACCGCCTGCATCGTCGTCATTCTCGCTCGCCCAGCGGACTGTTCGCGAGTACCGCGTCTGTATGCACAGGAGGCCTCCACAAGCTTCGGGAACGGGTGAGGCCTGGATACCCAAGCAGGCGCGTCGCAATCATCGGTGGCTGTCCGTCGCGGGCGTCGCCGCCGTGCGCGTGATTCCGTGCTGGGCGAGCGCGCGGGTCGCGGGGCCCTCCAGCACCGCCCCGTCGGCCGCGAACCGGGAGCCGTGCAGGGGGCAGTCCCAGGAACCCTCTGCGTCGTTCCAGCTCAGGATCCCGCCGAGGTGGGTGCACACCGCGACGACCGGCGGGAGGTCACCTTGCTCGCCACTCGCTCCGAGCGGGAGAGGTGACAGGCCGCTGCGCCCGACCGATCCCCTACCCACGCCAGGACGGGGGTCCACGGACCGCGACTCGGCGGCGAGCAGCGCCGCGGTACCGGCGATGCCCACCTTGGCGTTCGCGACCGCGAGGCTGAAGGCCGATCGCGGCCGCGTGATCCTGCGTGACAGCGGTCGTGCCCACCGAGGGGCCTGGCCCAGGATCGCCCCGGCGATCCGTTCCGCCGCCGCGGGCGCGTTGGTCAGGCCCCACTTGTCGAATCCGGTAGCGACGTACACCCGACCGGCGCCACGCGGGAGCAGCCCGACGTACGGGATTCCGTCGTGCGAGGAGTAGTCCTGGGCCGACCAGGCTGCGACCTCGGACGAGCCTGGATAGCGTCGTGCGGCCCAGTCGCGAAGCAGGTCGACGTGCTCGGTCTCCGATCGCGCCCGACCCACGACGTGGCCGTTCCCGCCCACCAGGAGAAGTTCGCGGCCGTCGATGGTCGCGTCGCGCAACGAGAGTCCCGGCGTACCGGCGGAGAGCATCATGCCGGGTGGGGGCGCGGCGTCCGCGAGGGCCAGCAGGTAGGACCTCCTGGGCTCGAGCTTCGCGAAGTAGAGACCGCGGTCGAGGATCGGGCTCCCGGTCGCCAGGACGACCGTGCGCGCGCGGACCTGGCTGCCGTCCTCCAGCGTGACCCGCGGAACGCCGACCCAGGTGCAGCCGACGACCCGGCGTCCTTCGGCGATCACCGCCCCGAGTGCCACGACCTCGCGGGCCAGCGCCTCGAGAAGGGCTCCCGGGTCCAGTTGCACCTGATCGCGAAGCTCCACCGCTGCGTGGACCTCGAACGGCGCCTCGACCTGGTCGTGCCAGTGGACCGGCAGTCCCATCCGGAGCGCTGCAGCATGCTCGTCGCGCACTGACGTGATCTCGTCGACTTCCGCGGCGTAGGTGAACGCGGACCGGGATTCCGTCGCGACGCCGAGCTGTGCGCACAGCGCCACCAGCCGCCGCTGTCCGCGCCGGTTTCCCTCCAGATAGGCGGCGACGACCCGCGCTGACTGCACGCCGAGCATCCTGGACACCTTGGTTCCCTGGAGGAGCGAGGCCTTGCCAGTGTTGAGTCCCGATGCGGTGGCGCCGACGTGGCGGCCCTCGAGGACCAGGACCCGCCGCCCGGCACGGGCCAGCATGATCGCGGTCGTCAGCCCGGTGATCCCGGCGCCCACGACGACGTCGTCGACCTCGTTCGGCACAATCACAGGCTTCAGCGGGGCGGGCACGGTCCAGACGGTTTCCATACCAAGCCAGTACCCAGAATGGCTGACGTGATCGTTGTGCGACCCAGGCCACGGGGGCGGCGGACGCGACTCAGCACATGCCGGGGCCGATTCCGGGGTACAGCACGGCCATGGAGATCACCAGGCGTTGCCAGATCGAGGTCGTCCCCGGCGGCCCCGTGCTCGTCCGGGGTGCCACCGAGATCCTGGACGCCCAAGGCGACGTCCACCCCACGACCCGGCCGGTCGTCGCCCTCTGCGTCTGCGAGCTGAGCCAGCGCAAGCCGTGGTGCGACGGCACGCACAAGGTCGCGGTCGCGACACGCGCGAAGATCGCTCGTTGACGTTGCCGACGCTCGATGAATCCAGTCGGTCGGGCTGGCCGCTGCGGTTCAGGGCGCGCGGTCCTCAGTTCCGTCAAGGAGCATCGTCCTCGAGGGAAAGTCTCAGGAGCATCCTCCAGGGAACAATCCCCCAGAGCACCACGAAGGTGGTCGCGCCGAACGCGAGTGCGAGACCAGCGGCGAACCACCCGGCGACAACGTCGAACACCACGAACAGCACACCGCAGATGGTCAGGCCGAGGACCACGAGGCCCGCTCTGGCGCACCGGTTCGCGGCCTCGACCAGCCAGGGGCGCGCACGATGCCGGAACAGCACCCGATGGAACGCGACGGGGGCCACGATGAGGGCCGTGGTCAGCACTGCACCGCTGAGCACCACGAGATAGATGCTGCGCTGGAGCTCGCTGAGCCCGGCGAACCGAGAACTGAACGGGACGGTCAGCAGGAACCCGGTCAGGATCTGGACACCGGTCTCGACGACCCTGATCTCCTGCAGCAACTCGTTCCAGTTACGGTCGATCCTCTTCGCAGAGATCGGCTCGTCCCCGAGGCGCGGCGTTTCTCGATGGCCGTCGGCAGTCATGGGACCGACGTACCCGGTTCGGGGCGACTCATGCCCGCCCGACGCCCCTGGTCCCGCGTCCCGAGATCGCGCCACGACGGCATCCAGGGCCCTCTTCGCCGCGCTCGGCTGAATGGGCGTCCGAGGGGCATCCTTCGTGGCAGCGAGCGGGTCGGCGCCCATCGCCGCAACGCCGTTCGTGAGGAACTCGATCAGGACCTCGGTCCCGGCGAACTGCTCATGCGGCGGCTTCACCGCGGTCAGTTGCATGACCAGAACCTCCGACGTGGTGCTCCTAGGGCTCCAGGAGGTCGTCCTCACGACCGGGCAGGAACGCGGACTATTCCTGGGTGGCGATCTCGGACGCGCCGGGTTCCAGATCGGCCGGATCGCCTTCATGGCCCGGCTCGTCCGCACTGCGCCGCTCGCGCTTGAGGCCCGCCTCGAATACGTGCCGGTGCCCACCGGTGAGCGCGCGGGCTCGTTCTTCGAAGGCCTGGAACGGCTCGTAGTAGGTGCGGGCGTAATCCTCGATGACCTGGAACGTCCAGCGCCCGGGCAGCACGTTGCGGCCGACCAGCTCGCGGTCGAGGTCGGCGGCGAGGTCCTCGTGGCCCGCGGCGCGCAGCAGCTCGACAGCGTCCTCGACCTGGAAGTCGGCGTGTCCGCTCAGCTGGTGGAAGGCATAGAGGTGCCCCCGGGCGATCTCGACGGTCTCCATCGCCTCGGACAACTTCCCGACCGCCTCGATCGTTGCCCCGCCCACGCCAAGGCGGTCTGGAAAGTCGGGGTCGAGTCTCGGATCCTGGTGTACGTCCATGCCGGTGCCGTTACCCCGCGCGAGGGCAGTTGACGCCCTCTCGTCAGTCGACGGGCGAGTGGGCGCGAGCCTCCGTTCCGCTGCTCCCCATTGCCCACACTCCTGCAAGTCTGACCCGGTGTGCCCGGTTTTCGCGTTCCGATCCGACGGGAGCGCGCTGGTCGTGCGTTTTGTCCGATCGCGCCGCGGGTACCCACGAAGTCCACCTGCACTGATCGAAGGAGCGCACATGTCTGACGACACCAACGCCGCGAAGGAACTGGTCGAGACCTTGAAGGACGGTGAGCGCGGCTTCGCCAAGGCCGCAGAGAAGCTTCGCGACAGCAACCACGCCGACTGGGCGATGACCCTGCAGCAGCTCTCCGAGCAGCGCGCCGGGTTCCAGCGCGAGATCATCGAGCTCGGCCACGCGTACCAGGAGGACGTCGACGAGAGCGGGTCTGCCGCAGCGGCCCTGCACCGTGGCTGGATCTCACTGAAGGACGCTCTGACCGGCGACGACGCCGGCAGCGTCCTCGGTGCAGCGGTATCCGGCGAGAACCATGCGGTCTCTGAGTTCGAGAAGGCGCTCCAGAAGGACCTCAGCGCCGGCTTCCGCGACATCGTGAGCCGTCAGCACGCGGCAGTCGTGGTGGCGCGCGACAAGATCAAGGCACTCCAGGACGCGGCATGACCATCTGTTTGACGCCACGCCGAGGTCAAGGGACGCAGCGGTCCGGCACGTGACCTTGCAGATCGGGGTCGCGCGCCGGGTGCGCAGACGATCAACAGGGCTGATACCGACGGGGTCCCTCGGACCAGGTGTGGAGCGCCGACGGTGACCGGTGACCTTGCCTCGGTGCAGACCACCATCGAGGCCGTACGCGATGTGATGGCCTCGCACACGGCGACCCTGCTGCTGCTCGACGGCTCGGGCAGCGTCCTCGAGCCTGCAGCCTCGGCCGGGATGGGACGCCGCTGGCGCGGCGCTACGCACGTTCGCGTCGGCTCAGGTTTCGCCGGGAGGGTTGCCGCGACGCAAGCACCGGTCATCCTCCACGAGGTCAACGAGCGCTCGGTGCTCAACCCGATCCTGCGCGATGCCGGCGTCCGGCACCTCGTGGGAGTGCCGGTGTTCGGCACCCACGATCTTCTCGGCGTCCTCCACGTCGGCTACCGCGACGACCGGGCTTTCGAACCCGAGGATGTGGCCAGGCTCGCAACGCTCGCCTCCGAGCTCGGCCAGCGGCTCTCCGAACGGACCGAGGACGACAGCCACCTGGCAGCTCTGGCACTCCAGAGAAGCCTGCTGCCGGCGGCGCCCCCGGACGTCGACGGTCTCGACATCGCAGTGCGCTACCTCCCAGCCGAAGGCGACCTCGGAGGAGACTGGTACGACCTCTTCGCGCTGCCCGACGGCCGGGTCGCCGTGGTGATGGGCGACGTCGAGGGGCACGGCCTGCGCTCGGCCGTGGTGATGGGACGCCTGCGGAGTGCACTGCGGGCTTACGCACTCGACTACGACGATCCTGCCGAGGTGCTCCAACGGCTCGACCGCAAGCTCTGCTACTTCGAGAGCGACATCACCGCGACCGTCGCGTACGCCGTTCTGGAGCCACCGTTCGACCGGGTGTCCCTGTGCATCGCCGGTCACCCGTTGCCGCTGATCGCCTCGCGCGAGGCACCTCCGCGCCCGGTCGACCTGGTCCCCGGCCTTCTCCTCGGCTTCGAATCGCGGTACGTCCGGACAACCGAGACGATCCAGCTGCCGCCCGGCGGCGTGCTGGCTCTCTACACAGACGGACTCGTCGAGCGCAGGCTGCAGGGGCGCTCGTGCGGTGACCCTCTCGGTGACCGTTTGGGTGACGTCATGCGGTCCATCTCGCCGGATCAGGATGCGGAGACGATCTGCAGCCGGGTGATCGCCACGGGTCTGGGCGACGACAGCGTCGAGGATGACGTCGCGCTGGTCGTTATCCGCCGGACCTGAGCGACCGACCACCCCGGCAGCCGATCGGGTGGTCATCGACCTCGCGGGGTAACCCTCCGCGAGGATCAGCCTGAGAACCGTGCGAAGGAGTGAGTGATGCCAGACAACGCCAGCCCAACCCGGGTCGACACTGCGGTCCTCGACATCGACGGCACCCTCGTGGACTCCAATTACCACCATGCTCTCGCCTGGCACCGCGCGTTCCGGCGTTTCGAGGTGGACGTCCAGCTGTGGCGGGTGCACCGCGCGATCGGCATGGCGGCGATCGCTTGGTCGCCCACGTCGCCGGCGAGGCTGTCGAGACCAGGCTCGGCGAACGCATCCGGGAGGCGTGGAAGGAGGTCGCGGACGCGGTGCTGCCCGACCTTGCCCCTTTCCCGGGTGCGACCACGCTGCTCGACGCCTTGCGGGAGCGCTCCCTGCGCGTCGTCCTGGCGACGTCGGGAAAGCCGGACCACACCGACTACGCCCTGGACCTCCTGGACGCCCGTCCGCGGATCGACGAGCTGACGACCAGCGACGACGTGGGCGAGACCAAGCCGGCGCCGGACCTGCTGAGCGTTGCCCGCCAATCGGTCGACGCCGTCCTCGCCGTCATGATCGGCGACTCGGTGTGGGACGCCGTCGCGGCACGGGACGCCGCGATGCCGATGATCGGCGTCCTGAGCGGCGGCACCGGACGCGACGAGCTCACCCGCGCAGGCGCCTGGCTCGTGTACGACGACGTGGCCGCTCTCACTGCCGATCTCGATCATGCGCTGAGCTGGTGCGCACAGATCCGCTGAGACCGTGTGAACTCGGTCGGCGCGGGTACTGCACACTCATGACACCGATCGACCAGTCTTCCGACATCCCGACCCTCGTCCGCGAGGTCGCCCGTTGCCTTCCCGGCGAACTCGCCGAACAGGTCCTCAGCCGCCCCGGCGACAGCCTCGACACCCTGGGAGAGGCGTACATCGAACTTGTCGCCCTGGACGTCGATGCCCCGCCGAAGCTGGTCGCTGCGGTCGAGGCTGTGCTCGGGGCGTCCGATGTCACTGAACCCGGCTCCGCGGCGACCCCCGCTGTGGTCACCTACTGATCGCGAGCTGCTCCCAGATGCGCCTGCCTACTCCGCGCGGCCCCATCAGCTGGGCGCTGTTCACCGGACTTCGTCAAGAGGGCGCGATGCCGCGTACCTTGACCGCCTCCGATGCCGACGATTCCCAGATCAGTCTGTGGGCTCTCTACGAGCTGCACTACCGCGGGTTCGACGACGTCGACGACGCAGCCGAGTGGGATCCCGCCGTCATCGCAGCCCGTCGCCAGCTGGAGGCTCCGTTCGAGGCGGAGCTGCGGCGCTCGACCGCCCCGCTGGTGGCGGCGGCCCTTCAGGAGGACGGTCTGGTGGCACAGCTCGAACGCATCGTGGGTGAGCCCGGACCGGCGCTGGCCGCGTTCCTTCACCGCGAGGCGAGCCGCGAGCAGTACGAGCAGTTCCTGGCACTCCGGAGCCTGTACCACCTTAAGGAGTCCGACCCGCAGTCCTGGGCCCTGCCGCGGTTGAGTGGTGCACCCAAGGCAGCGCTCGCCGAGATCCAGTACGACGAGTACGGAGCCGGCGTACCTGGGATGGTGCACCAGCAGCTGTATGCCGACGCCCTGAGCAGCGTCGGCCTCGACCCCACCTACGGCACCTACGTCGATGAGGTACCGGCGCACACCCTGGCTGTCAACAATGCGATGTCGCTCTTCGGATTGCACCGGCGCCTGCGTGGCGCGTGTGTGGGCCACCTGGCTGCGTTCGAGATGACCAGCTCCATCCCGTGCCGCCGCCTGGCACAAGGAGCGAAACGGCTGGCGCTGCCCGATCCCGTGCACAGGTACTTCGACGAGCACGTCGAGGCTGATGCCGTGCACGAGCAGATCGCCCAGCGCTCGCTGTGCCTCCCGCTGGTCGAGGCGGAGCCTGACCTGCACCAGGACGTACTCCTCGGCGCTGCCACCTGCATCGTGCTGGACGGCATCGCCGCCGAAGCGCTGCTGCTGTCCTGGACCGCGGACGAGCCGACCGCCGTCGGCGCGATCGCCTGATCCAGGGTCCGAGGGTCCGGGGGTCCGAGGGCCAGGTACACCCGCACGCCACTGGACTCGATTCGGATCTCGAGGATGCAGCCGGATGGCTGGACCACGCTGCACGCTTGCGACTCCGGTCGGCGGGTACACCGGTGGTGGAACGGTGCCGTCGACGGGACGGCCGGTCAGATGACGACGAGGAGTGCGCAATGAGAGCAGCAACGTGGCAGGGCCCCCGCGACATCCGGGTCGTGGACGTGCCCGACCCGGGCATCGAGGAGTCGACCGACGCGGTGATCCGGGTGACGACGACCGGGCTGTGCGGTTCGGACCTGCATCTCTACGAACCCCTCGCGCCGTTCATGACGCCCGGAGACATCGTCGGCCACGAACCCATGGGAATCGTGGAAGAGGTCGGTCCCGGCGTCTCCCAGCTCAAGGCCGGAGACCGCGTCGTCGTGCCGTTCAACATCAGCTGCGGCAGCTGCTGGACCTGCGACCGAGGCCTGCACAGTCAGTGCGAGACGACCCAGAACCGGGACAGCGGCACCGGAGCCAGCCTGCTCGGCTACAGCAAGCTGTACGGCGCGGTGCCGGGCGGGCAGGCCGAATACCTCCGGGTCCAGTTCGCCGACTTCCTTCCGGTCAAGGTTCCCGAGGGGCCATCGGACGATCGTTTCATCTACCTGTCCGACGTGCTCCCGACCGCGTACCAGGCCGTTCGCTACGCCGATCTTCCCGACGACGGCGTCCTGCTGGTCATGGGGGCAGGACCGATCGGCGACATGGCCGCCAGATTCGCACTGCTCGAGGGCCACCGGGTGATCGTCGTCGACCGGGTCCCCGAGCGCCTCGAGCGGGTCCGCCAGCGTGGCGCCGAGACCATCGACCTCGACGAGGTTGACGACCTGGCCGCCGAGGTACGCGACCGGACGAGCGGCCGTGGCGCCGACTCGGTGATCGACGCGGTCGGCATGGAGGCGCACGGCAACCCGGTGGCCGAGAAGCTCATCAAGGCCGTCGGGCTACTCCCGGACGCGGTCGCCGAGAGGCTGATGACGACAGCCGGCACTGACCGGCTCGCCGCGTTGCACGGTGCGATCGGCGCCGTACGCCGGGGCGGCACCGTCTCCGTCTCGGGCGTCTACGGCGGCGCCACCAGCCCGATGCCCCTGATGCAGATGTTCGACAAGCAGATCCAACTGCGCATGGGCCAGGCGAACGTACGCCGGTGGACCGACGACATCCTCCCGCTGCTGATCGACGACAGCGACCCGCTCGGCACCGAGACCTTCGCGACCCACCGGTTGCCCCTCGAAGACGCCCCGAAGGCCTACGCCCAGTTCCGGGCGAAGGAGGACGGCATGGTCAAGGTCGTCTTCACGCCGTGAATGCATGGATCCTGCAGGGTGCCGCCCGATGAAGCCGAGCCAGCCGGATGCGGTGGTCATCGGTGCCGGCCCCAACGGCCTCGTCGCCGCGAACGCCCTGCTCGACGCCGGGTGGTCGGTGCTGCTGGTGGAGGCGCACGAGATCCTCGGCGGTGCCGTACGTACCGCCGAGGTGACCGCGGCCGGCTTCCGCAACGACCTGTTCAGTGCCTTCTACCCGCTGGCTGCCGCATCGCCGGTGATATCCGGCCTCGACCTGCACCACCACGGGCTGTCCTGGACCCAGGCACCGACCGTCCTGACACACGTCTTCCCGGACGGACGGGCGATCTCGCTCGAGCGGTCGGCACAGGCGACCGCGGCAGGTCTCGACGAGGGCACTCCCGGTGACGGAGCAGTGTGGCTGCAGCTGGTCGCCGACTGGACACGACTGCGGGGTCCGCTGATGGACGCGCTCTTCACACCGTTCCCACCGATCCGCTCGGTCGCACGGTTGCTGCATCGGCTCGGTACCGCCGATGCGCTCGACTTCGCCAGGCTGGGCGTCCTCCCGGTGCGTCGGCTGGGTGAAGAACTGTTCGGCGGAGACGGAGCGCGGGCTTTGCTGACCGGCAACGCGATGCACTCCGACCTGGGGCCGGACGCCGCCGGCAGCGGCCTGTTCGGATGGCTGATGTGCATGCTCGGACAAGACGTCGGATTCCCGGTGCCGGTCGGAGGAGCCGGGTCGCTGGCCGACGCGCTGGCCGCCCGTTTCAGGTCAGGCGGCGGCCAGATCCTGACCGGTAGCCGGGTCGAAGCCGTCGAGGTGAGCTCGGGGCGGGCCACCGGCGTACGGCTCGCCAACGGGGTTCGCGTACCGGCGCGACGCGCGGTTCTCGCTGATGTCGACGCACCGACGCTGTTCGGGGACCTGGTCGGCAACGAACAGCTGCCACCTCGATTCGTTCGCTCGCTCCGACGATTCGAATGGGACAATCCCACCCTGAAGATCAATTGGGCACTGAGCGCGCCGTTTCCCTGGACGGCGGCCGGAGCCGGTCGCGCCGGCACCGTTCACCTGGGGGTCGATGTCGACGGGTTCGTGGACCACGCCGCCGACCTCTCGGTGGGGCGACTCCCGAGGACCCCGTTCGTGATGCTGGGCCAGATGACCACCGCCGATGCCACCCGCTCACCCCAGGGGACCGAGAGCGCGTGGGCCTACACCCATCTCCCACGCCGAGCAGCGCAGGATCCAGCGCTGGTGACCGAGCTCGAGGAGCGGATGCTGTCCTCGATCGAACGGCTCGCACCCGGGTTCGGATCAACGGTGCTGGCAGAGCACGTCCAGCGACCCCACGACCTCGAGGCCGAGGACAGCAACCTCGCATGCGGGGCCATCAACGCGGGCAGCTCGAACATCTACCAGCAGTTGGTCTTCCGGCCGGCTGCCGGGCTGGGACGCCCGGAGACGCCGATCGACGGCCTCTACCTCGCCGGCGCCTCCGCGCATCCCGGAGGCGGCGTGCACGGTGCGTGCGGTTGGAACGCCGCGCGCGCAGCACTCGGTGGTTCCGGACCAGTACGCCGACAGCTCCTGCGCACGGCATGGGGACGGTTGCTGCGCTGAAGCCGGTCTCGCGCCTGCTAACGCCCTTCGGCCAGGTACGCGAGCCGTCGCAGCGTCTCCTTGTTGCGCCGCTCGAGCGCCAGCTGACGCAACGGCTTGGGTACCAGGGCCCCCGGACCCTCGATGGCGTCCTCCCGGATCAGGACGCGCGAGCCGGAGCCACGGGACTCGATCTCGAGCAGGACCTCCGCCGCACCGGTAGGCCAGGCATGCGCCTTCAGGCGCAACGACCGGCCGGGGACCATGTCGAGGACCTCGGTGCGGTCGTCGAGCAGGAACGGCCAGCTGCCTACCGAGTGCTGCAGCTCGGCACCGATCGCAGGCCAGGTGGGATCTACGTCGCGCATGCGCGCTGCCCCTACCACCCACACCGGGTACAGCCAACCGTCGGTCAAGACATCCCAGACAGCCTGCGCTGGAGCGTCGATATCCCGGGTGATCGTCAAGGTACGCGTCGAGATGGTCACGTTCGCTCCTGCGTCGCGCATCGGCCCGATGCCGCTGGCGACACCCCGGCGAGCTGCACAGCGTGCTCGCTGACTCGCGCTGCGATCGAGCGCATGAAATTCTCCCTCAGTGTCGGGTGGTGGTCCGTTCGAGAGGTTCGGGCACCTGGTCACCTGGTACCCATTTCGAACCGGCGCACGCAGGCGACAGGTCACGTTTGTGCGGCACGTCGCACCGGCGCGACCGCTTCCTCGTGCAGCAGCCGGTCAAGACGGACAGCGTCGTGCGGGGCGTGCCCGTGCGCGTCGTTGTCGAAGTAGACATACACGTCGCGACCCTCCGCGGCGGCTGCCCGGCACCGCGTCGCCCAGAGCATCAGCGTCGCGGAGGCATAACGACTCGTGTACAGCGCACTGTGCCCGTGCAGCCGGATGTAGTCGAACCCTGCAGTCGGTACGTCGAACAGCGGCCAGCGCCCGGCGCTGTCGGCGACCACGCAGGCCACGTCGTGCTCGCCGAGCAGGTCGAAGAAGGCCGGGTTCTCGAAGGTCCTGCTCCTGACCTCGATCGCGTGCCGCACGGCGAAATCCTCGGCGGGCATGTCGTAGGACGTCGCCCCGATCTTGTTGTCGTGGTGCGAAGCGACCTCGGCAATCTCACGGGCAGTGCGCGGGAGCCCCCTCAGGAAGGTGCGAAGCACCTCAGGGTCGAAGGCGACGTGCTCGGGCAGCTGCCACAGGAACGGACCCAGCTTGGCGCCGAGCAGCAGCACCCCGGAGGCGAAGAAGTTCGCCAGCGCGACCTCGACCTCGCGCAGCCGCTTGAGGTGGGTGATGTAACGACCTCCTTTGACCGCGAAGACGAAGTCGTCTGGAGTCCGGTCGTGCCAACGAAGGTAGCTCGACGGCCTTTGGAGGGAGTAGAACGACCCGTTGAGCTCCAGCGTGGGCAGACGGCTCGCGACGTATCCGAGCTGACTGTCGCGCGGTAGCCCCGGCGGGTAGAAGTCACCGCGCCAGGCGTCGTACTGCCAGCCAGAGATTCCGATGCGAACCCGTCCGGGAAGGGTCACGACTCACACGCCCTCGGTCAGGCCCGCCGCCAAGCTGGATCCGGCCAGCGGGAGCAGTGCCAGGTCCGGGCGCCTTTCCATCAGCACGCTGAGCGCCACCCGTTCCGTCGGCCAGCGCATGGTTGCAAGGAGGTCCGCGAGCTCGGCAATTGCGACCGAGTCAAGGCAGTCCTCGCACGGCCGCGGCCCGGCGACGAGGTGTGCGCGGTGGCCGACCACGCTGCCGGAGCTGTCGGCGTTCGCCCTCTGCTTCGCCATCTCGCTCCTGTGCTGGTACCTCGGATCGGCGACACATGCCGCACCATCCCAGGACTACCCAGGGCCGCGCCGCTGAAGCGCGACGCAGAGCCATGAGATTGCTCCGAGGTCGCACACCATGCGGTTGCTCGCCCGACCCGGAGGACCCCTGACCAACCCCGATGACGACCCCGGCATCCCGACATGGTGCCGCTCACGATTCGGCAGGTGGAGGTCCGTTTCTCGTCGGCACATGCAGCGTCGGGTCCTCGGGGACCGCAAGGGTGAGCACCGCATCGACGATCCGCGGGTCGGTCTCCAACCCCTGCTCCAACCTGCGGAGGGTCTGGGCCACGTGTGTCTCCGGCTGGTCTCCGAGGAGGTCCACGCTTGCGACGAGCGACAGCTGGTGCGGGCCGACGTACTCGAGTCGCAGGTAAGCCACGCGGACCACCTCGGGAAGGGCACGCACCCGGTTGAACGCACCTTCGATGATGCGGTCGTCGGCGACCTGACCGGTGAGGAAGCGCCGGTTGCGGTCGATCAGGACGACGGCCGCCCCGCAGAGCAGCAGTCCGACCAGGATTGCAGCGGCTGCGTCGTACACGCCGTCACCGGTCCTCTGATGCAGCGCCATTCCTGCCGCGACCACGATCACGCCGAGCACGGCGACCGAGTCCTCGGCGAGGATCGCACGCAAGGTCGGGTCCGAGGTGGTCAACGCATGGTCGAGGGTGTCGCGGCCGAGAGCGTCAGCCTCACCAGCGGTACGCCGCAGGGCCTGCGCCAGCGACGAGCCTTCGAGGACCAGGGCAACGACGAGTACGACGTAGCCGACCAGGAAGTCCTTCGGCTTCTCGGGCGAGCTCAACTCGGAGATGCCGTGGTAGACGGCGACGACGCCACCGGCGACAAAGAGACCGAGGGCGGCGAACAGGGACCACACGTACGCCTCCCGGCCGTAGCCGAGGGGTCGATCCGCGTCGGGCGGTTTGCTGGATCGTCGGTCTGCCACCAGCAGGAAGACCTGGTTGCCGCAGTCGGTCCACGAGTGCGCCGCCTCCGCGACCAGGCCCGCCGAGCCGGTCAGCACCGCCGCCGACGTCTTCGCCACCGCCACGAGCACGTTCGCGGCGAAGGCGAGCAGCAGCGTGGTTGCCGGCGATCCGCCTTTGGTCCGCGCTTTGTTCACGACTCCCTATCCTGACGATCGAGTTCGAGCGACGGCGGACGATCTGGGCCGGCACGGTGTGCCCGCTGTCTTGCGCGACGGCGGGCACACCGGGTGGGCCTCACCCCTGAGTGGCGCCCTTGTCCCGAACACTCTGGGCCAGCGAGTCCGCAGAGTCCTGTGCCTGGTCCTTGACGGTCGCCCCGGCGGAGACGACTTCCTCCTTGAGGTGCGAGGCGGCCTCCTGCGCGGAGTTCTTGAGCTCCTCGGTCGAATCGACCGCGGCCTCCCTGAGGTGCTCCGCACTCGCCTCGAGAACCGGGCCGCCGTACTCCTTGGCGCCCTCGACCGCACGTTCGGCGACCCGAGCCTCCTGCTTGCTCGCGGGGATCATCGAGGAGATGACCAGGCCGCCGGCGAACGCAGCCAGGCCGACTGCCAGCGGATTGCCTCGCGCGGCGCCCACTGTTCCCTGGGCAGCTCCCTGAACCGAATCGGCTGCGGCCGAGACCGTGTCGGTGAGCGCCTCGGTTGCCTCTGACGTCGTACCCATCACCTGGTCACGCAACGACCCGAGCTTGCGCTTGGCCGCCTGAGTCCGACGCTGGACGACCCGATTCGGGCTGACCTTGTCGCTCAGCTCGTCGATGTCTCGCGACAGGCTCTGCCTGGTCGCCTGGATGCCGCGGGTCAGTTCTTCTGTGCTTTGGCCCATTGCACGTCCTCCTTCAAGGTCTGCGCCGTTTTCGGCAACTGCGGGTTGACTTCGTGGATCCGGTTCTTGCCAATCAGCGCGAGTGCTGCTGCTGCCGCGCCCCAGAGCAGCCCCGCGATGAGGGCGGCGACACCCAGGGGCATCACGTCGCCGAGTCCGTAGATGAGTGCGAAGGTCAGGAAGAACAGCGTGAGGAACCCTGCTACGCCCGCCCCGCCGAACATCCCTGCACCCTTGGCAGCAGTGGTGGCTTCGACCTTCAGCTCGGCCTTCGCCAAGTCCAGCTCCTGGTGGACCAGATCGCTGAGACTGCTGCTGATGTCCGAGACGATCGCCCCCATGGAGCGAGTTTCGTCCCAGTCACGCTGGTCCGGGAGCGCCCCTTCCGGGCCCGACTCGGGATGTGTCGTGCCCGTTTCAAAGGCGGTCACAGCCGATCACTACCGAAGGTATCGGCGGTCGTCCCTGTCCCCGCTGCCTGCACCGGGATCCCTGGCCCTGTCGCGGGCGCAGGCGACCCGGTGGCGGCCGTCGGGGCCGCCTGCGGAGCATTCGCCGTGCCGACAGGCCGAGTGGGCGTCGACATTCCTTCATCCGCCCCCGCGCCGGACGGCTTCGAGGGTGCGTCCTTGGCACCTCGCAGCACTCGTCCTGTCAGCACTCCGGCAGCGAGCGCGCCGAGCACGAAGCGGCCCGGCTTGCGCTGTGCGAAGGTGCGAACCTCGCTGAGCAGCTGGGCGGGCTCCTTGTTCTCGATCATCGCGGACAGCTGACGCACCTTTTCGCCGACCTGACGCGTCAGGTCGGCGGCAATGCCGCCCTGGGCGTTGGTGGACATCTTTTCCAGGTCGTCGCCGACTGCCTGCAGGGTCCCGACCAGGCGATCGCGCTGGACCCGCGTCTGCTCGTCGGCCTGCTTGCGCCCCTCGTCCAGAAGCGCTCTCGCGTGGTCCCTGGCCTCGGCTGCGACCTGCGTCGCCTCCTCCTTGGCGGTGGCTGCCAGATCAGTTGCCTGCTGCTTCGCGGTGGCGGCGACATCGCTGGCCTGGTCGATCGCATCCGCCGCCAGGCGGCTGGTCTGGTCGGCTGCGTTGCTCGGTGCCGAGTTCGTTTCCTGAACGTTTGCCTGTGTCATCTGCATCTCCCTTGGTGGTGACGTACAGACGAACTACCCCACCGACGCGTTGCCATTCCCCTTCTGACCCGTGAGGTACACGACTGCCCTACCCGTGCTTGCCGGGCCGGCCCTGGTGCCACGACGTCAGCTGATTGGTTTCTGCTTCCTTGGGCATTGGTCAGGTGTGTCCACGCAACTCGCCAACTGGCCGCTCGTGACCGACAGCTTCGTCCAGGTCAAGGGTCGGCCGGTTCGAATCCTGAGCGCCCTTGCCCGGCGAGCCGGCGACCGCCCGCAGTTGCTGGTGCACGGGCTCGGCGGTTCGTCGGTCACCTGGGTCTCGGTCATCGAAGAGCTCACCGACCACGGGCCCGTCGTCGCCGTCGACCTGCCGGGTTTCGGCCGCACTCCGATCGAGGACGACGCGCTGAGCGTCCAGGGCTATGTCGACTTCGTGCTCGACGTCGCGGATGCGCTCGGCTGGGACAGGTTCACGCTGCACGGCAACTCCATGGGTGGTCTGCTCGGAATCCTCCTGGCTGCTCAGCACCCCGAGCGGCTTGAGCGTCTGGTGCTGGTCTCGCCGGCGCTGCCGCCGCGCTCGCCCGTCCGGTTCCTCACCCCCAGCCGTGCCACCCTCGACGGGCTCGTACCGCTGGCCGCCTCGTCGTTGAGTGTTCTGGTCCTCGGCGCAGTGGGCCTCGCGGGGCCTGGACTGGACGCACGGCACAACCGAGCCATGCTCAAGCTGATCTATCCCGATCCGGACAGCATCGACCCCAAGGTTCTCGATCTGATGGCGGCCGATTTCGCCGAGGACATCGAGGGCGTCGACCGGCGACGAACTCTGCTTGCAGCGACATGGTCGATCTCGTCGCTGTGGGCCAGACCCCGCAGTACGTGGAGGGCTATCAGAACCGTGCAGACGCCCACGCTGCTCCTGGGGGGCACGCACGACGCCCTCGTTCCGGCGAAAGTCTTGCTCGCCGTACTCGCCTCGAGGCCAGACTGGGAGGGACACGTCCTCGATGACCGTCGGCATGCCTTGATGATGGAGGACCCTGAGACCTATATCAGGATCTTCAACGCTTGGCCCACCGGCGCGGAGGCTGTGGCCTGAGTAGGTGTCGGCCCGCGCCGGCGACCGGGCCGCCGATTTGTCGAGGTCCGCTCGGGGTACGAAGAGACTAGGCGTATACCTGGAGAGCGATGAAGAGGGACCACATGAAACGAGGGGCTGCATGAGCCGTCAGGCGCCGCGCGACGACATAGACGAGTCCGAGCTGAGGGTGACCCACCCCGAGGACCACGCCGCGGGTCCGACCGCCGTGGCGGTCAGCATGAAGCGCACTCTGGGTGCGATGGGAGTGCGGCGAACCGCCGAGAGCCTGCTCAAGCTCAACCAGGCTGACGGCTTCGACTGCCAGGGCTGTGCGTGGCCCGACCCTGCGCCCGGGCGCCGGCACACCGCGGAGTTCTGCGAGAACGGCGCCAAGGCCGTTGCCGACGAGGCGATGCTGAGGAGGGCGGATCGCGCGTTCTGGGCCGCCCATCCGGTCGAGGAGCTGCGCGGTCGTACCGACTACTGGCTCGGGCAGCAGGGCCGGATCACCGAGCCGATGGTGCTGCGCGAAGGGGGCACCCACTACGAGCCGATCTCGTGGGATGACGCGTTCGCGCTGATTGCGGAGCACCTCAACGGCCTCGAGTCCCCGGACGAGGCCGTCTTCTACACGTCGGGAAAGGTCTCGAACGAGGCTGCGTTCGCGTTCCAGCTGTTCGTCCGCGCCTACGGCACCAACAACCTGCCTGACTGCTCGAACATGTGCCACGAGTCGACGTCGGTCGGCCTGGCTGAGGTGATCGGCATCGGGAAGGCGTCGGTCACCCTCGACGACGTGCACAACGCAGAGCTGCTGGTCATCGCCGGCCAGAACCCGGGAACCAACCACCCGCGAATGCTCAGCGCACTCGAGATCGCGAAGAAGAACGGCGCCAGGATCATCGCGATCAACCCGCTCAAGGAGGCGGGGCTGATCCGGTTCAAGAATCCGCAGACGCCCCAGGGCGTGGTCGGCCACGGGACCCCGATGGCCGATCTGTACCTGCAGGTGCGCATCAATGGCGACCTGGCGCTGTTCCAGGCGATCGCGTCGCTGTTGCTGGAGTGGGGCGAACTCGACCACGACTTCATCGAGCAGCACACCCACGGCTTCGAGGCGTACGCCGAGCACCTCCGCGCGCTCGACTGGGATCTCGTCCTGGAGTCCTCAGGGCTGGCCCGCGAGCAGATCGAGGAGGCCGCCCGGATGATCGCGGCCTCGCGCAAGACGGTCTACTGCTGGGCGATGGGGATCGTCCAGCACCAGAATGGGGTGGCGAACGTCAAGGAGATCTCCAATCTCGCCTTCCTCCAGGGCAACATCGGCAAGCCGGGAGCCGGGCTCTTCCCGGTCCGCGGCCACTCCAACGTGCAGGGCGACCGCACCATGGGCATCTGGGAGAAGCCGCCGGCCCACTTCCTCGACGCGCTGCGCGACGAGTTCGGCTTCGAGCCGCCCCGCGAGCACGGTCTGGACGCGGTAGGCGCGGTCAAGGCCTTCCGCGACGGGCGGGCCAAGGTGTTCTTCGGACTGGGCGGCAACTTCGTCACCGCCATGTCGGACACGACGGTGACCGAGGACGCACTCCGCAAGGCCGATCTCACCGTGCAGGTCTCGACCAAGCCGAACCGCTCTCACGTCGTGCACGGCCGGGACGCGCTCATCCTGCCGCCCCTTGGTCGCAGCGAGAAGGACCTCACCGGCGGACGCCCCCAACGGGTGACCGTGGAGGACTCGGTCTGCTCGGTGCACGCCTCGCACGGCCCGCTTGAGCCGGCCTCGGCCCAACTGCGCTCCGAGGTCGACATCATCTGCTCGATGGCGATCGCAACGCTCGGCGACCGGCACTCCATCCCGTGGACGGAGTTCCGCGACGACTACCGCCAGATCCGTCGCCGCATCGGCCGGATGGTGCCGGGCTGCGCCGGGTACGAGGAGAAGGTCGACCAGGCAGGCGGCTTCGTCCTGCCGCACCCGCCGCGCGACACGCGCACTTTCGAGACGGACGTGAAACGCGCCGTCTTCACGGTCAGCCCGACCGAGGTGCTGCAGGTCCCCCGCGGCCGACTGCTGCTGCAGACGATGCGCTCGCAAGACCAGTTCAACACCGTCATCTACGGCCTCGACGATCGCTACCGTGGGATCAAGGACGGACGGCAGGTGGTCTTCGTGAGCCCGAGCGACATCGAGGCTCAGGGGCTGCGCGACGGCCAGCACGTGGACATCATCAGCGAGTGGGAGGACGGTTCCACACGCAAGGTGGAACGCTTTCGCGTCGTCTCCTACGACACGCCCAAGGGTTGCGCTGCGGCGTACTACCCCGAGACCAACGCCCTGGTGTCCCTGGACGCCAAGGCGGTCGGCAGCAACCAGCCGGCCTACAAGTCGATCCTGGTCCGCCTGGTGCCGTCTGTCCCCGATGCGCCCGCCACGGGACGACCCGAAGGAATGGTCGCGAACGAGTCAACCGACAGCGGCGGTGAGCCCAAGCACTACGTGGCACCACACCACCTGAGCTGACCCGGAGTTGAACGGCTGGCCCGTGGCTGGGCCGAGTCGTCAGCACGTCCACGGGCACCAGCAGCCGGCCGCGGTTGTTGCGATCGGCGGGCGGAATGGGTAGAACTCAGGTACGACCTCAAGCAGTTGGGTCGTACCTTCGCGGTCGACATCGTCGGCCACGATCTCGGAACAGGAGTTACCTCCCATGTCCCTCCCACACATCGTTCGCACCGACCGCGACGACATCGTCGTACTCGGCCCGGTCGGCGAGTTCGACATATCGAACGTCGACCTTCTCCGCTCGACCTTCATCGAGACGGTGACCCCCGACTGCAACCGAGTGGTCATCGACCTGTCGGGAACCGACTTCGTCGACTCGATGGCGATCGGAGCGATGCTCGGCATCGCGCGCCGCGCCAATGCGTGGGGCGGATGGATCCGGCTGGTCGCGCCGAGACCGAACGTTCGCAACGTGCTGGCCGCGACAGGCCTCGACAAGGTCTTCGGGCTCTACGACAGCGTCGAGCAAGCCATCACGCACGTCGCGCCGGCCGCCTCCTTGATGGAGTCCGGGTCGGCTCAGCCCTGATCCGAGCTCTTGGTTCCGGTTCAGATCATGTCCCGTCGGGTACCCGCAAGGCATGACTGCGACCGCGAACGACCACGACATCACCACACCCGATCAGAACACCCCTGCCCAGGAGAGTCCTGAGCCGGACCAGGATCCCAGCCGCGACGAGCCGGACAGGGACCCGGAGGACTGATCCGGGCTGTTCCGCACTGGTGCCAGTCAGTGCGGACCAGTACCGGATGACGGTCCGGTCTCGCGGGCATCGCTCGCCGGATCGTCGCCGTCGTCAGAGCCAGCCAGTCCGCCGCCGCTGACCACCCAATTCTGCTCTTGGTCCCCGGAGGGTGGCTGTTCGCCCGGCTTGTGTGCCGGCGTCCCGAGCGAACCACCGTCGCCCGACCCGGTGCTGGGATCGTCTGCCTCGCCTGTCATCAGGACCTCCTCGTCTGGACGGCGGACCAAGGATGAGCCGACGTGCGTGACTGTGACCCATTCTCGAGACCGCCGTGGCAGGGAAGTACCCCAAAAACTGCTGAAGAAACGCCTGCGCACCGCCGTGAACGAGGAAGCGGTCCTGTCCAGCGCTTCCGCTGGTCAGGACCGCTTTTTCACCTTGTACCCCCGACGGGATTCGAACCCGCGCTACCGCCTTGAGAGGGCGGCGTGCTAGGCCACTACACAACGGGGGCCTGGAGCGGACGCGACTCTATCTCCTCGCTGGAGATGGGGCCAAATCGTCGTACTCGCTGGGATACAAGGACTCGAACCTTGACTAACTGAACCAGAATCAGTCGTGCTGCCAATTACACCATATCCCACTATTTCGGTCCCGCAGCCGAGGCTGCCGGACCGAACCGAAACCTTACACGGACCGGCTCGGGGCCGCCAAAACGGGGCCCCCGGATCGAGGTGTGATTCCCATCCTGCGGGCGATCACCAGGACCAGCACGAGGAACACACCGTTCTGGGTGATCGTCAGCGGGATGTTCCACCACGAGATGCTCTCGAGGTTCAGGATCTTGTCGATGTTGCCCAGGCCGAGGGCCAGTCCGAACGACACCAGGTTGTTCCAGATGTGCAGCGCGATGCTCGCCTCCAGGCCACCCGTGCGTACGACGAGGTACCCGGCCAGCAGGCCGAAGGTAAACCGGTCCGCGAAGAGCGGTGCATTCTGGACGCCGTGCGCGAGCGCGAAGAGCAGGGCGCTCGTCACGACGGCGACCCACGGGCGCCGGCTCAGCGCCCCGAACGCCTGCAGCAGGTACCCGCGAAACGCGAACTCCTCCCCCATCGCTTGCAACGGGGTCGTCAGGAGCACCACGAGACCGATGGCCAGGAGTCGTGCGGTGAGGTGGTTCGGACCCTGGTCCAGCCCATTCTGGTCGTTCGGCACGACCCGGCTCACCAGCAGCTGGGCTCCGATCGCAAGCACTGCGACGCCGAAGCACGCCCCGAAGAAGCGCCAGCGTACGCGGCCCGCGACCGACAGGAGCCGCCCAGGAGCGACTCCGTGCACGAACCGCAGCAGGGCGCAGGTGACCACGATCATCGAGGCCAGTGCGAGGTTCAGCGCGAGCATGCCCTGCCACACGACGTGCTTGAGCTCGGCGGCCTGGCGGTAGGCACTGTCGAACGACCCCTGGTGGTCGAGGCCGACGCTGATCAGCAGGATCGGGGCGGCCACCAGGCCGGTCCCGGCCAGGAGCCAGAAGGCGACGACGAGCAAGCCGCTGATCGGCCGCCACCACGCATAGGACGGGGTGCGCAGGGTGAGCGCGTACTCCTGGCCCGGAGCGTCCATGGCCTCAGGCCAGGACGGCATCGAGGCGTGCGAGTGACCGATCCCGACCGAGGAGCTCCAGCGACTCGAAGAGCGGCGGGGACACCCGGCGACCGGTGACGGCCACCCGGACCGGCCCGAAGGCGTTGCGCGGTTTGATCCCGAGCTCGTCGACCAGCTTGGCGCGCAAGGCGTCATCGATGGCGGCGGTGCTCCACGTGGACAGGCCGCCGAGTGCCTCGCGGGCCGCCACGACGACGCCACGACCGGCCTCGTCGAGCACCGCGGCGACGTCGGCCTCGTCGTAGGTGACCTGGTCGGCGAACAGGAACCCGAGCATCTCGGGCACCTCGGTCAGCTTGTTCACCCGCTCGGCGACCAACGGCATCGCCAGCTCGAGCAGCTGGGTGTCCGACTCCGACATCGGGTCGCCCACGACTCCGGCCTGCTTGAGGAACGGCAGCGCGCGGTGGGTGATCTCCTCGATCGGCAGCATCCGCATGTGCGAGGCGTTGATCGCCTCGGCCTTCTTCAGGTCGAAACGCGCCGGGTTCGGGTTCACCCGCCCGATGTCGAAGGCGTCCACCATCTCGTCGAGGGTGAACACGTCGTGGTCGTCGGCGATCGCCCACCCCAGCAGCGCCAGGTAGTTGAGCAGGCCCTCGGGCAGGAAGCCCTGATCGCGGTAGGCCATCAGGTGGGCTTCCGGATCGCGCTTGGAGAGCTTCTTGTTGCCCTCGCCCATCACGTAGGGCAGATGCCCGAACCGAGGCGTCACCTCGGCGACACCGATCGCGATGAGGGCGTCGTACAGGGCGATCTGGCGGGGCGTCGAGGACAACAGGTCCTCCCCACGGAGCACGTGGGTGATCTTCATGAGCGCGTCGTCGACCGGAGCGACCAGGGTGTAGAGCGGGTCGCCGTTCGCACGGGCCAGGGCGAAGTCGGGGACGTGGTCGGTGTGGAACGTGATGTCACCGCGGACCAGGTCGTCGAAGGTGATCTCGCCCTCGGGCATCCGGAACCGGACGACCGGTTCCCGCCCGTCGGCGACGAAAGCGGACCTCTGCTCCGCGGAGAGCTCGCGGCAGAAGCCGTCGTACCCCAGGATCTTCGAGTCGACCGCCGTGCGCCGGGCCGTCACCTCGTCGTTGGTGCAGTAGCAGTCGTAGGTGAAGCCGCCGCTTTTGAGCCGGGCGAGGACGTCGACGTAGATGTCGGTCCGCTCGCTCTGCCGGTACGGCGCGTAGGGACCACCGATGTCCGGGCCCTCGTCCCAGGTGAGCCCGAGCCAGCCCATCACCTCGAACAGCGAGTCGTAGCTCTCCTGGGTGTTGCGTTCCTTGTCGGTGTCCTCGATCCGGAACACGAACGTGCCACCGTGGTGACGCGCGAACGCCCAGTTGTAGAGCGCAGTCCGGGCGAGGCCGACGTGCGGTGAACCGGTGGGGCTGGGAGCCATCCGGACTCGTACGGGCCCCTCGATCGAGCCGGTCGCGGTCACCTCAGTCACGCTGCTTCACCTTGTTGGTCAGGTTGCCGATGCCCGAGATCGAGATCTCGATCTCGTCATCGACAACGACGGGGCCGACGCCCTCGGGGGTGCCGGTGAGGATCACGTCGCCGGGCAGCAGCGTCATCACCGAGGACACGTACTCGATCAGGGTCGCGACGTCGAAGATCATGTCGGCGGTGTTGCCGTCCTGCTTGACCTCGCCGTTGACGAAGGTCCGGACCCGCAGGGCGGAGGTGTCCAGCTCGGTCTCGATCCACGGGCCGAGCGGGCAGAACGAGTCGAAGCCCTTGGCGCGCGTGAACTGACCGTCCTTGCGCTGCAGGTCGCGCGCAGTGACGTCGTTGGCGACGGTGTAGCCCTGGACGACGTCGGCGTACTTCGCGGCGGGCACGTCGCGGCACACGCGCCCGATCACCACCGCGAGCTCGCCCTCGTAGTGCACCTCGGAGCTCTGGCGCGGGTAGAAGATCGGGTCGTTGGGCCCGCTGACGCTGGTGTTGGGCTTCATGAACATCAGCGGCTCGCTGGGCACGTCCCCGCCCATCTCGGCGGCGTGCGCGGCGTAGTTGCGCCCGATCCCGATCACCTTGCTGCGCGGCAGCACCGGCGAGAGCAGCCGTACCTCCGAGAGCGGGTACTCCTTGCTGTTCAGGTTCAGGCCGACGTACAGGGGGTCGCCGACCAGGCCGACGATCACGCAGTCGTCGTCCGGGATGCCGTTCTCGTCGACGTCGCCCGTGACCACGCCGAACAGGGGGTCTTCTCCGACGGTGAACCTCGCAATGCGCACCCCGAGAGAGTACCGACGTAGTGTGCTCGCCGTGCCATCGACCTTGCTGCCCCGCGCCGAGTGGGCTCTGCGTGCCCGCGCGCACGCAGAGCGGGTCGACGTCTGGGTCGGTCCGCACACCGAACGTCGACGCCGCGGCATCGCGCACCCGGTCCACGACTTCCTGTTCACCTACTACGCACAGCGCCCGGCCGCGCTGCGCCGCTGGCACCCGGGATACGGCGTCACCCTGCTCGATGCGCCCGAGTACGCCGGCCTCAAGGGTTACGCGCCGAGCGGGATAGTCCGAAGCAAGAAGCACGTGCCTGACGCGGAAATTGGTGCTTCTTGCTTAGGACTATCCGTCACCGCCGACTACCTCGGCTCCCGGCTGCCGCTGATCGAGTCCATCAAGGCCCTCCTGACCGCCACCGCGTCCCGCCCCCCGGCCCTGGGCTGCTTCGGCCTGCACGAGTGGGCGATGGCCTATCGCAGCGTCGAGCCCGGGAACGAGGTACGTCACGACCATCCGCTGCGCCTCGGTGCGAGCGGGACCGATACTGTCGTCGAGGCACACCGGGTCGGGTGCTCGCACTTCGACGCGTTCCGCTTCTTCACTCCCCCGGCCCGCCGGCTGAACACCCTCCAGCCGGGGCCGGACGACCGCCCGGCCTTCGAGCAACCCGGCTGCCTGCACGCCGGCATGGATCTCTACAAGCACGCCTTCCGGCTCACGCCGCTGATCCCGAGCGAGCTGGTCGCAGACTGCTTCGCGCTGGCCTGGGAGATCCGGGAGCTCGACATGCGAGCCTCGCCGTACGACTTCGCGGCACTCGGCCTCGAGCCGGTCGCCATCGAGACTCCCGAAGGCAAGGCCACCTATGTCGGCGCACAGCGCGACTTCGCCGAACGGGGTGCTCCACTGCGCCAACGCCTCATCGAGGAATGCGCGCGACTGCTCGCGACCTGAGCAGCACCCGGAGGCGGGTCACCAACAGGGCGGGTGCCGGTCCATCCAGGGTGCTGCTTCCTCGACCTGCGCAGAGAGCGACAGCACCAGGTCCTCGCGCCCGGGGGCGGCCGCGAGCATCACCCCGACAGGCAGCCCGGACGCCGTCTGGCCCAGCGGCAGGGAGATCGCGGGGCTGCCGGTCACGTTCCACATCGAGGTCCACGGCGTGAACCGCTTCTGCGCCTCGAAGTCCGCCGCCGGATCGGCGTCGTCGCGCAAGTCACCGACGGGCAGCGGCGGCTGGGCCAGGGTCGGGGTCAGGACAACGTCGTACGGCGCCAGGGCGGCAAGTGTCCGGGCGGCGATCCGGCGCAGCTCACCGAGTGCAAGCCCGAACGCCGGTCCGCTCACCTGCTCACCCAGCTCCCCCAGCCAGCGGGTCAACGGCATCAGC
>NZ_JAOPXI010000013.1 GCF_025965215.1 Marmoricola sp. | reverse complement strand
TACGGTTGCTCCCACGAGACGATGATTCAGACCGGCTGCCTTGGAGCGCCGGCCAAGTGTGCGAGGGGGTCGACCCAATGGGACGCGGCCGAGCTAAGGCGAAACAGACCAAAGTTGCGCGTGATCTGAAGTACCAGACTCACGAGACGGACTTCGGGGCACTTGCCAACGAGTTGCACGGAGAGCCCGGCGCGCCGGTCTCCGCCCCTGTACCGGAGAGCGACGAGGACGACCGCTGGTCGGACTACTCGTCCTCCCGTGATTGATCCCGGATCGGGTCTCCGGGTGCAATCTGATGGCCCACGATCCCGAAGCCGTCTGGTTACGGTCGGAGTGTCCGTTTTGTCTGGCGGTCTAGACCGTAGAAGCAATGTCCGTTTGGTCGGCTTTACACGACTTGCCGAGAGTGTCATGCTCGACGTGTCGTCCAAGTAGTTGATCCACCCAAACGAGGGGCCCGAGATGCAGCACAACTCCGAAACCGAAACCCTGTTGACCCCTGCTGAGGTCGCCGCGATGTTCCGCGTTGATCCCAAGACGGTCACCCGTTGGGCCAAGGCAGGCAAGTTGAGCGCCATCCGTACGCTCGGCGGTCACCGTCGCTACCGTGAGGCCGAGGTCAAGGAACTCCTGGGCGGTGTGATCCCGACCCAGCGCGGCGCGGCGGACTGACGCCAGCCCACCACCCACTTCTCGGGGTCCGATGCCAGCTGGCGTCGGGCCCCGAAGTGGTTTTCGGTGGTCTTCAGGATTCGGTTTCCCCGAACGAGCCGTGACGCCCGCTCCCCGCAGCGAACCGCGCCGCGCCCGCCAACGATTCCGCGAGCAAGGTCGGGATCCCGTGCTCGAGTTCGGCCGCGATGGCCGCCGACTCGCTGTGCGACCACTGGCCTCGCGCGCTGGCCCGGTCGCTGCGCAGGCAGGCCTGGGGGAACGCCGCCAGCTCGGTGGCCAGCACCCGCGCGGCGCCCAGCGCCTCGCCGGGCGGCACCACCCGGTTGACGAGGCCGATGGCGAGAGCTTCGTCGGCCTGGACCGGCCGACCGGTGAGAATCAGGTCCATCGCCCGTGATTCGCCGATGAGCCGCGGCAGCCGGACCGTGCCGCCGTCGATGAGCGGGACGCCCCACCGGCGGCAGAAGACGCCGAGGACGGCATCGGAGGCCGCCACCCGCAGGTCACACCACAGGGCGAGCTCGATGCCGCCGGCGACCGCGTAGCCCTCGATCGCCGCGATCACCGGCTTGGACAGGTCCATCCGGCTGGGGCCCATCGGTCCGTCGCCGTCGCGCTCGACCCGGTTGCCGTTCTCGCCGCCGACCGCCTTGAGGTCGGCGCCGGCGCAGAAGGTGCCGCCTGCTCCGGTGAGGATCGCGATGGACAGGTCACTGTCGGCGTCGAAGGCCCTGAACGCCTCGGCGAGGCTCTCGGCGGTCGGCCGGTCAACCGCGTTGCGCGCTTCGGGCCGGTCGATCGTGACGACGGCCAGCGGCCCGTCGGTTTCGTAGTGGACGGTCATGCGCCCATTGAACAGGGCCGCTAGGCAGCAGCTCGGCTGAACCTTCCCCAGCGGCGATGTCCTCGTGCGGTGCCGGCCGGCGAGTCCAGGGCTTCGAGGAGGTCGGCTGCGATTCCTCGACCCAGTGACAGGTGCTCGGCCGTCCGGGTGAAGTCCGTGGTGGTGATACCGAGATCCGGTCCAACCAGGTGGTGCACGACGACGCGGTGGCCCAGGTCCGGGAACGGGCGCACCCGCATCGCGACACTCAGGCTGGCGACCACGATCTCGATCGGCGTACGGGCGTGTGGCAGGCGAGCCGGAACGGTAGCGTCGAGGACGAACACCCGTTGCGGGTTGAAGTCCTTCGCGCCGGCGACCGGCACCAGGTCGGCGACGCCGCCGTCCACGTGCGGCGTCCGTACGCCGGCGTGGTCGGTGAGCTCGACGGGCGCGAAGACGCCGGGCATGGCTGCCGAGGCGAGCAGCAGGTCCGCGATCGGTCCGCTGTCGTGGTAGGTCGCGGCCGAGCTGGCCAGGGGTGTGGTCGTCACCCGCACTGGTGTCGTGAGGTCCTCGAGGCGCGCGACCGGGATCCACGCGTCGATCAGGGTGCGCAGTGCACCGGAGGAGAACAGGTAGGCGTGGCGCTGGGCGAGGTGGCCCAGGCGGGACCAGTTGCCGCCCGGAAAGATGTCGCGGGTGGTCAGTCGCAGCCAGCGCTCGGCCAGCTCGTGGACCCGGTTCGGGTCGGGTTGCCAGCCCATGAAGGCGGCATTCAAGGCGCCGACCGAGGTGCCGACAAGGGCGTCGGGAACGATCCCTGCTTCGATGAGCGTCTGCATCATGCCTACCTGGACCGCGCCTCGCGCGGCTCCTCCGGAAAGAACGAAGACGTTTCCTGTCTGACCGTTCATGGCATCCCCCTGCGCCTGCCCCGTCGTGGCCGCCGTCCTTGGCGCGCCGATCCATGGGTCCAGAAACATCGGCGCGGCACTGTCCGAATTAAGGCAATTGGCAGTAAATGCCGCAGGACTGGAGCACACTGGCCGATGGGACCTGTGACGAAGCGGTCACAGGGAGGGGGAGATCACCATGAACGTGCTCGAGGACGAGGTCGACATCGCGACCTGGGACGAGGACAAGGCATTCGGCTACCACGACGAGGTCTGGTCTGCCTGGCTGCACGGGACCGTCGCAGCCGTCCACGTCGCTGGCCGGCTCCTGCTGCTGGTGCCGGTGGCCGTCCTGACGCCGGCGGCGATCGGCCTGGCCATGCGTCTCTACCGGGTTGGTTCGGTCACGCTGCTCGACTGATCGCTCGTAGGTTGGTGCCATGCACAGTGGGCGCTCCCGGGACCGTACGGGCATCGTGTCGCTGGTCGTCACGATCGTCGCGCTGATCGGTGCGGTCGTCGCGGTGCCGTCCCTGACGCCTACTCCGCTGCGGGATCTCGTCGGACTGGGACCGCACCGTCTGGCGCCCACGCTCAATCCCCACCCCGACGCCTCGTACGCCTTCATGGCGCACCAGGCCGGTGACCCGAGCGCACCGGTCGGCTACGACCCGTGCACCACGATCGACGTCCAGGTCAACCTGGCCGGCGCGCCGCCCGACGGACTGTCCCTGGTCAGGACGGCGATCGCACGAGTCGAGGGTGCGACGGGTCTCCGATTCCACCTCGCCGGAACCACGGACCGCCGACCGCAGTGGACGAACGAGTTCCTGCCGACCGTGCTGGGCCGGGTGGAGCCATCGCCGGTGCTGGTCAGCTGGGCCACGGCCGGCCAGGTTCACCAGCTGGCGGGCAACGTCGCCGGCATCGGGGGGAGCGTCGCTGTCTCCGAGGGCGGCGGCACCCGGTGGTACGTCACGGGCGGGATCACTCTCGACGCCGACTACTACGCCGAGCTCGACAAGTCCTCTGACGGCCGACCGGAGGAGCTCGCCATCCTGCTGCACGAGTTCGGGCACGTGGTGGGATTGGCCCACGTCCATGACGACGGCGAACTCATGAACGCCGACAACGTCGGCCGCCTTTCCTACGGTCCGGGAGACCTTTCGGGTTTGGCGAAGATCGGTGCGCTCGCCTGCCGGTGAGCGTCGGGCGTGCCCGTCCGGACGTCCGGCACTGCAACAATCACCGCAACAGCCGATCCAGAGGAGCCAGCCGTGGGGCGATCGATGACCGTGAGTGACTCCGTCGAGGTGGACGTCGCCCCCGACGTTGTCTGGACCCTGCTCGCCGACCCGTCACACATGCCCCGCTGGAGCCCGGAGAACACCGGCGCCCCGGTCGGCGCCGGGCATCCGTTGGCGGTCGGTGACACTTTCCACGGGACCAACAAGCGCGGGCCGGCGCGCTGGACGACGCGATGCACCGTGATCGACTCCGAACCCGGGCGGAGCTTCGGGTTCGACGTCGAGGCGATCGGGCTGAAGACCCCGTGGTTGCGTGGGCGGATCGCGAGCTGGAGCTATGTCGTCGAGCCCCTCGGCGCCGGTTCGCGGGTCACCGAGACGTGGAAGGACCTGCGCACGACGTGGCCCGACTGGGCCGCGGCCGCCTTCGACAAGGTCGCGACCCGAGGCAGCCTGTTCTCCGACTTCCAGCGCCGCAACATCGCGCGGACCCTGAGCAACCTCAAGACCGATCTCGAGTCCGCAGGCGACGCGTAACCGTTACGAGGACCGGGTCGTCCACTGGATGTGAGCGAGCACGACGACCTCTATCGGCTCCTGACGCACGCGATCCTTGCGGCCGAGGTCGAGCTGATCGACGGGCCCCACATCGTGATCTGCCGGGACGTGGAAACCGGTGCCGCGATGTACAGCGGGCCCTACCCGACCGGGATCGAGGCGATGGGCAAGGCGCATCGCGACCAGGAGTCGGAGCGGGCTGCCGGCTCGTTCGGCCTCGAGTTCTCCGTCGCGCCGCTGTTCTCGACGTGACCTGAAACTTCCCGTCGACGCGGCGTAACGAGAGCGTTCTTGCTGCCGTCCAGAAGACGTGAAGGCGCACCCCCAGATTCGGCGCCTTCCGAACCCCCAAGTGGCGGGGGCTGTCCGACTCAGATCATGTGGTGCTCGGGCAGCTCCCGTCTGGGATGCACCATCGGCCTCCCGGCCGTTCGACAAGTGAAAGACCCCCACCGGTTTCCGGTGGGGGTCTTTTGCATGTCAGCGACCTGCACAGAGTGGTGGCCAGGGGCGGGGTCGAACCGCCGACCTTCCGATTTTCAGTCGGACGCTCGTACCAACTGAGCTACCTGGCCAACGAGCGAGAAGCATACCGGCATCGATCAGACCCGCCGAATCGGGACTCGACCGTGTGGATCTCACTACGTGCCGGTCCACACGGGCTCCCGCTTCTCGGCGAACGCACGAGGACCTTCGGCGGCGTCAGCGCTGCCGAACAGGGCGACCATCTCCTTCTCGTTGGCCGCCCACAGCTCGGCCTCGCCAGCTGGTTCTCCGTCGACGAGCCGGTACGCGAGTCGCTTGCTCGCCTGGACCGCCAACGGTGCGTTCTTCGCGATCGCCGTAGCGAGGTCGAGTGCTCCGGAGAGGGCCTGGCCGTCGGGGACCACGCGGTTGACCAGGCCCCAGCGGGCAGCTTCCGTGGCCGAGATGGGCTCCCCGGTCATCACCATCTCGAGGGCGATCTTCTGCGGAATGACCTCGGTGATCCGGAAGACCCCACCGCCTGCGGCGACCAGCCCTCGCTTGACCTCCGGCAGCCCGAAGCTGGCGCTCTCGACGGCCACGATCAGGTCACAGGCCAGCGCGAGCTCGGTACCGCCACCGAGTGCCGTGCCGTTGACGGCCGCGATGGTCGGCTTGCTGGTGAAGTTCCGGACGAAGCCTGCAAAGCCGTACTGTGCCAACTCGGGGGAGACCTGGAAGGTTCCGCTCGCGAGCGCCTTGAGGTCCATGCCAGCGGAGAAGGCAAGGTCGCCGGTCCCCGTCAGGACGATGCAACGGACCTCGGGGTCGTCGTGTGCCGTCCTGATCGCTTCGCCGATCAGGAACCAGACGTCTCCGTCGACGGCGTTGCGTGCGTCAGGGCGGTTGATCGTGAGGATCAGGACACGGTCACGGGTCTCGATCAGGACCTTGCTGCGATCGATGTCGTCGGTCATGGGGCCGTTCCGTTCGTCGAGGTGGCCGGGTCGTCCATCATGGCGTCGAGGTGCTTGCCGATGTCGGGGTACCGCATCAGATGGGCGCCGCCGTTGATGTCGAGCACCTCGCCGGTGATCCAGGCGGCTCGCTCCGAGGAGAGATAGACGGCTGCGTCTGCGATCTCCTCGGGTGTGCCGGCGCGCCCGAGAGGGGTGTTCTCGACGTAGTCCTCCTGGACTCCGGGCACCAGCTGGATGCCTTCGGTCAACGGCGTGATGACCAGGCCCGGGGCGATCGCGTTGACGCGGATGCCGCGAGGTCCCAGCTCGAGGGCAGCGACCGCGGTGAGCATCGACAGGCCGGCCTTGGCGGCGCAGTACGCCGAGAGCCCGGCGCCGGGCTGGCGTGCGTTCAGCGAGGTCAGCGACAGGATGGATCCGCCGCCGCCCATCACCCGGGCGGCGTGCTTGATCACGATCATCGCCCCGACCAGGTTGACGTCGACCACCGAGCGCCATTCGGCGACGTCATGGTCCGCGATCGTCGAGAAGCCGCTCGTGCCGGCGGTGTTCACCACGATGTCGACCGATCCGTTGCGGGCCAGCACCTCGGTGAACAGCGACTCGATCGCGGCCTCGTCGGTGACGTCAGCGGCAACAGGGGTACCGCCGCATCTGGCAGCGACGGCCTCGGCCCCGGCGAGGTTCGCATCGGCGACTGTCACGGTGTGTCCCTCGGCATGAAGCGCCAGAGCGATCGCCCTGCCAAGTCCGGAAGCGCCGCCGATGACGACGGCTACCTGAGTGCTCATCCAGGATCTCCTTCGGCAGGTCCAACCCATGTGAGCTGGACTCTTGCAGATCAGCGCCTCCTCGACTATAACTGGACAGGTGTCCAATCAAGTGTCCAGTTATCGGGTGGACTGATGCCCAAGCCAGTTCATCCTGACCGTCGGCCGGCCGTGGTCAGCGGAGCTTCGTCCGGGATCGGCGCCACGACGGCGCTCACGCTCGCCGCAGTCGGCTACCCGGTCGCGCTCGGCGCGCGCCGGGTGGACAGGTGCGAGGAGATCGTCGCCCAGATCCGCGCCCAGGGTGGCGAAGCGGTCGCGCATGCGCTCGATGTCACCGACCAGTCCTCGGTCGATGCCTTCGCCAAGGCCGTCGCGGCGGACTTCGGCGACGTCGAGGTGCTCGTCTCCAATGCCGGGCACGTGTCGCCCGGGACCATCCACGAGGTCGGGACCGAACGTTTCGCCGAGGAGATCGACCTCAACCTGGTCGGAGCCCACCGGCTGGTGCGCGCGTTCGTGCCGGGCATGGTCGAACGGCAGCGTGGCGACGTGCTCTTCGTGAGCTCGGACGTCGCCGTACGCGCGCGACCGTTCATGTCTTCGTACGCCGCCGGGAAGTGGGGGCTCGAAGGCATGGCGCACGCGATGCAGATGGAGCTCGAGGGCACCGGTGTGCGGGTCTCGATCGTGCGCCCCGGACCGACGTGGAGCGAGATGGGCACCGACTGGCAGGGCGAGGCAGCCGCTGACGTCCTCACCGGTTGGATCAAGTTCGGCCACGCCCGGCACTCGCACTTCCTCAAACCGGCCGCCCTGGCTGATGCGATCGCGACCATCGTGGGCGCGCCGCGCGGCGTGCACCTGAACCTCATCGAAGTGAACCCCGAAGCGCCCCTGGAGGACATGAAGTGACCATCACGAGCACCGGGATCGAGGGCATCCGCGAGGTGTCCCGCCGCTTCCCCGACAGCGAGCACGGGCACCTCGAGGACCTGCGCGACGACCCGATCGACCTGTTGCACCGGGTGCGTGCGGAGTGTGGCGACATCGGGCGCTTCCGGCTCGCCGATCGTGACGTCGTGCTGGTCACTGGGGCGCAAGCCAACGAGGCGTTCTTCCGGGCACCCGACGAGATCCTCGACCAGGCCGCGGCATACCCCTTCATGACGCCGATCTTCGGCAAGGGGGTCGTCTTCGACACCACGCCCGAGCAGCGCCAGGAAGCCCTGAAGAACCAGGCCCTCAAGGGCGAGATGATGCGCGGCCACGCGGCGACGATCGAGAACGAGATCAACCGGATGGTCGCGGGGTGGGGCGAGGAGGGCGAGATCGACCTGCTCGACTTCTTCGCCGAGCTGACCATCTACACGACGTCAGCGTGCCTGATCGGGCTGCCGTTCCGTGAGGAGCTCGACTCGCGGTTCGCGCAGTACTACCACGAGCTCGAGCGCGGAACCGATGCGCTGGCGTACGTCGATCCCTACATGAAGGGCGTCGAGTCCTTCGAGATCCGCGACGCCGCCCGGGTCAAGCTGGTCGAGCTCGTCCAGGGAATCATCGACAAGCGGCATGCGCGCGGCAAGGTGGCTCGCGAGGACCGCGATCTCCTCGACGTCCTGATCTCGATCAAGGCCGAGGACGGGTCCGACCACTTCAGCGCGCACATCATCACCGGCATGTTCATCTCGATGATGTTCGCCGGGCACCACACCAGCTCCGGTACCGCCGCCTGGACCCTGATCGAGCTGCTGCGCCACCCGCAGGTGATGTCGGGGATCGTCGGCGAGCTCGACGACCTGTACGCCGACGGACCGGACGGTCGGGTCGAGGTCTCCTTCCAGGCGCTGCGCTCGATCCCCAACCTGGAGGCGGCGCTCAAGGAGACGCTGCGGCTGCACCCGCCGCTGATCCTGCTGCTCCGGGTCGCCCAGGAGGAGTTCGAGATCGGCGGTCACGTCCTGCCGGCCGGCACGATGGTCGGTGCCAGCCCGAGGGTCTCCAACCGGATCGCCGAGGACTTCCCGGACCCGGACGCCTTCGACCCGGGCCGCTACCTCGACCCGAACCAGGCGGACCTGCAGAACCGGTGGACCTGGATCCCGTTCGGCGCTGGCAAGCATCGCTGCGTCGGCAACGCCTTCGCGATGATGCAGCTCAAGGCGATCTTCTCGGTGCTGCTGCGGGACTACACCTTCGAGATGACCCAGCCCTCCGAGACCTACCGCGACGACACCTCCAAGATGGTCATCCAGCTCGCCCGTCCTGCGACGGTGCGCTACCGGCGGCGTACGCGGTGAACGTGACCGCAGACCTGGAGCTCTGCCAGGGCCACCAGATGTGCCAGTTCGAGGCGCCCGACGTCTTCGGCTACGACGGCGACGCCGACAAGGTGGTGCTGCTCGATCCCCACCCGCCGGAAGGCCTGCGCGAGCAGGTCAGCCGTGCGGTCAAGTACTGCCCCGCAATGGCCTTGTCGGTCATCGAGCTTGCCGAGATGCCCGCACCCAACAACGAAATGGAAGCTCATGACTGACTTCACCCGCGCCGAGATCGAGGAGTTCTGGGACTCCTGGCTCGAGGTCAACCGCGAGGCCGAGCGGATCGGCGACTGGCGGATCATGGCCGAGCACTACGCCGTCGACGCGACCTACGGCTGGATGTACGCCCCGGACGAGCACTTCATGGCGGTCGGGCGCGACCAGATCCGCGACTGGGCGATCGGCATCGAGATGGACGGCCTCGACGGCTGGCACTACGACTACCAAGCCTCCCTGATCGACGAGAAGGCGGGCATGATCGTCGGCTTCTGGAAGCAGAAGTCGGGCATCCTCGACGACGCCGGCAAGGAGTTCGAGATCCTGGGCATCGGTGGTTCCTGGTTCGGTATCGAGCGGCAGACCTCCGGCCCCGATAAGGGTCTGCTCAAGTTCGCCTGGCAGCGCGACTGGTTCGACATGCCGTCGACCGCGCACACCTTCCTGGAGATCATCAAGGCGGACAAGGCGCCGGACACGCTGCTGAAGCGGATGTCCGTGTCCGGGCTCGGGGTTCCTGGTCACTACAAGTACGAGGACATCCCCTCTCCGGTCTGGCCGCCGCCGGTCGAAGCGGGTCAGTACCTCACGCAGAAGGACGTGCAGGCGTGACGACCCCGGCACCCCTTCAGCTGATCGACGGCAAGCTCGTCGGTGCCAGTGACGGCACGACGTACCCGATCCTGAACCCGGCGAACGGTCGGGAGATCGGCCAGGCGCCGGACGGCACCGCCGCCGACATGGAGGCAGCGATCGCGGCCGCCCGGCGTGCCTTCGACGAGTCCGACTGGTCGACCGACCGCGAGCTGCGGGTGCGCTGCATCCGCCAGCTGCAGCAGGCCCTGTACGACAACGCCGACGACTTCCGCGCTCTGACCACCGCTGAAGTCGGGATGCCCGGCTTCATGATCGGCGCGGCCGGGTTCGACGGTCCCGTCGATGGGCTCACCTTTGTCGCCGACCTGGCCGAGTCCTACGAGTTCGAGACCGACCTCGGGGTCGCCTCGCCGATGGGCATCGCGAGTCGACGGACGGTGCGCCGCGAGCCGGTGGGTGTGGTCGCAGCGATCACGCCGTGGAACGTGCCGACGCAGATCAACCTGGCCAAGGTGGCCCCGGCCCTGGCGGCGGGATGCACGGTCGTGCTCAAGCCGGCACCGGACACGCCGTGGCTGGCCGCCGAGCTCGGTCGTCTGGTCGCCGAGCACACCGATATCCCGGCGGGCGTCTTCAACGTCGTCACCCCGCAGTCCAACGAGGTCGCCGCCCAGCTGACCGTCGACCCGCGCGTCGACATGGTCTCCTTCACCGGCTCGACCGCGACCGGCAGGGCGATCATGGCCGCGGCAGCACCGACGCTGAAGAAGGTGTTCCTCGAGCTCGGCGGCAAGTCCGCAGCGATCGCCCTCGACGACGCCGACGTGGCTGCCGTCGCCGGGGCGACCGCGTTCGCCGCCTGCATCCACGCCGGGCAGGGTTGCGCGATCACCACCCGCCTGGTGGTGCCGCGCGCCAGGTACGACGAGGCCGTCCAGGTCGCCGCGGCGACGATGGAGTCGATCGGCGCGAAGGACCCGACCGACCCCGGGACGATCTGCGGCCCGGTGATCTCGGCGGTCCAGCGTGACCGCGTCGAGTCCTATCTCAAGCTCGCGATCGACGAGGGCGGCACCTTCGCCACCGGTGGCTCGGTGATCGACCAGGACGGGTACTGGATCCAGCCCACCGTCGTGGCCGGACTCGACAACTCCTCGCGCCTGGCCCAGGAAGAGATCTTCGGCCCCGTCCTGGTCGTGATACCACACGACGGCGACGACGACGCGGTGCGGATCGCCAACGACTCGGCGTACGGGCTGTCCGGCTCGGTGGACTCCGGTTCGCTGGAGCGGGCCAAGGCGGTCGCAGCTCGGATCCGGACCGGCACGCTTGCCGTGAACGGAGGGGTCTGGTTCAGCCCGGACGCCCCGTTCGGCGGCTACAAGCAGTCCGGCATCGGCCGCGAGATGGGCGTCGCCGGCTTCGAGGAGTACCTGGAGACCAAGACCATCGCGGAGCCCGCGTGAGCCTGAGCCTACGAAGGCACACGAGGACGGGCGAAGGTTGAGGAGGGTCGATGAACTCGCGAACGAAGAGAGCGGGCTCGTGACCCGTCTCGAAACCCGGTGAGACACCTAGAAAGCAACTACGGACCGAACGAAGGAACAAGATGCGGTTTGAGAACAAGGTCGCGATCGTGACCGGAGCTGCCCAGGGCATCGGCGAGGCCTATGCCAAGGCGCTCGCCGCGGAGGGTGCCTCGGTCGTCGTTGCCGACCTCAACGAGGACTCGGGCAAGCAGGTGGTCGCTGCCATCGAGGCGGCCGGTGGAACCGCCATGTTCGTGCGTACAGACGTGGCCGACTCGGCCTCGGCGACAGCGATGGCCGAGGCCGCGATGGCGGCGTACGGGCGCATCGACTGCCTGGTCAACAACGCCGCCATCTACGGGGACATGGCCTTCGACCTGCTGATCACCGTCGACTGGGACTACTACCAGAAGTTCATGAGCGTGAACATGGACGGCGCGCTCGTCGTCACCCGCGCGGTCTACGGCCACATGGCCCAGGGCGGTGGGGGCTCGATCGTCAACCAGAGCTCGACGGCTGCCTGGTTGTACTCCGGCTTCTACGGTCTCGCCAAGGTCGGCATCAACGGCCTGACCCAGCAGCTCGCACACGAGCTCGGTGGTCAGAACATCCGGGTCAACGCGATCGCGCCGGGCCCGGTCGACACGGCAGCCACCCGAACTCAGGCAGGCAGTGCCGCGCACGACATCGTCAAGAACAGCCTGGCGATCAAGCGGATCGGTCAGCCTGAGGACATGGTCGGCGCGTGCCTGTTCCTGCTCAGCGAGGAGGCCTCCTGGATCACGGCGCAGATCCTCGACGTCGACGGCGGGCAGGTCTTCCGCGCATGAGTGTCCGGGCGGGTTTTGTCGGGCTCGGCAACATCGGGAAGCCGATGGCGCTCAAGCTCGCCGAGTGGGAAGGGGGCCTGACCGTCTTCGACCTCGCAGCAGAGCCCTTGGCCGAGGCGGAGAAGGCCGGGGCCCGCATCGCGTCCTCGGTCGGCGACCTGGCTGCCGAGTGCGGCTACATCTCGGTGATGGTGAACACCGACGACCAGGTCCGCGACGTGGTGGGCGAGATCCTCGGTGCGGCCAAACCCGGCACCGTGCTGGTCATCCACTCGACGGTCTCGCCAGACCTGCCGCCTCGTCTGGAGGACCTCGGCGGACGCCACGACCTGCTGGTGGTGGACGCCCCGGTCAGCGGGGGTGCGATGGGCGCAGCCGAGGGGACGCTGGCCATCATGGTCGGCGGGACCGACGCAGCGTTCGCAGCCGCCGCCGGTCCCCTGGGCGTGATGGGCAGCGAGATCGTCCACTGCGGCCCGATCGGCAACGGCACCGCTGCCAAGCTGGCACGCAACCTGCTGCACTTCGTGGCGTTCACCGCCACAGGTGAGGCCATGCGGCTTGCGGAGGCCGCCGGCGTCGACCTCCAGGCCCTGGGCCGGATCGTGCGGCACACCGACTCGATCACCGGCGGGCCGGGCGCGATCATGCACCGCAGCACCGCCACGGAGATGGCCCCCGACGACTTCTGGGTCTCCATCTTCGAGCACGTCGACGCCATCGGGGCCAAGGACCTCAGCCACGCGATCGAGCTGGCGGACCGGCTCGGCGTCGACGTACCGATGGCGCACTTCGCGCAGGACAACCTCCGGTCAGCCCTCGGGCTGCCCGCCGGACAGGAGAACTGACATGGGCAAGTACGACGACCTTCCCGAGACCCGACGTCGTGGCCTGGAGAAGATGAACAAGGTCTACGGCTTCGACATGTCCGACATGGACGGGGACTTCTTCCGCTACACCGCGGACCACCTGTTCGCCGACATCTGGAGCCGGCCGGGCCTGTCCGACCGCGACCGTCGACTGCTGCTGATCGGCATGCTCTCCACCCACGGTGCCCAGGACGTGCTGTCCATCCAGATCCCGGCGGCCTACAAGGCCGGCGAGCTCGACGAGGACAACCTCCGCGAGATCGTCATCATGGTCTGCCACTACGCCGGCTGGCCCGTCGGAGCACGGTTGAACAGCCTCGTCGAGGACACCATCGCGAAGGGGCGTTGAGGTGGCCTCCGAACCCGTGACCTCCCACCTCCGTCTCGGCCTGAACCCGCGTCAGGCCGAGACGGTGGAGAAGCTGCTGCTCGCCGGCGAGCTGGAGCTTGAGGAAGTCGGTCCGGAGGCACTCACCATCCGCACGGTCGCCCAGCGCGCGGGGGTGTCCCCGGCGACGGCGTACACCTACCTCGCCTCGAAGAACCACCTGTTCGCCGAGCTGTTCTGGAGGCGGATCGTCACCGAGCCCGGCCCCGAGCCGGAGGGCGACAGCGCGGTCGACCGGATCCGTGTGGTGACCCGGCACATGGCCGCGCTGCTCGGCCGCTCGCCGAACCTCGCCACGGCTGCGAACATCGCGCTGCTCGGAACCGACCCTGAGGTCGAGCGGCTCCGGCTGGTGATCGGCGCCGAGTTCGTGACCCGTTTCCGCGAGGCGATCGGCGAGCCCTCGGACCCGCGGGTCGTCGAGGCCCTGACCTTCGCCTTCTCCGGTGCCCTGCTCCAGGCCGGGATGGGCCTGATGACCTACGAAGAACTCAGTCAACGCCTCGACGACATCGTCGCCGTGATCATGGAGGGCCACTGATGAGCACCGAGACCACCCAAGAAGCGGGCGGGTGCCCGCTGAACTTCGATCCGTACGATCACGCGATCCAGGACGACCCGTACCCGGTGTACGCCCGGATGCGCGCCGAGGCGCCGCTGTACCACAACGAGGAGCACGACTTCTGGGTCATGTCCCGGTACGCCGACATCCACAAGGCCTGGCGTACCGACGACGTCTACTCCAACCGGATGGGCGTGACCCTCGACAAGAGCGCGTGGAACAAGAACGCGCACGTCGTGATGTCGTTCCTCGGGATGGACCCGCCGGAGCAGACCCGGCTGCGCAAGCTGGTCTCGCGGGGCTTCACGCCCAAACGGGTAGCGCAGATGGAGCCGCGGATCGCCGCGATCAGCCTCGAGCACCTCGAGCAGGCCCTCGCGCAGGGTGAGGCCGAGGGCGGCTTCGACTGGATCGTCGACTTCGCCGGGAAGTACCCGATGGACGTCATCTCCGAGCTGCTCGGCGTGCCCCAGGCCGATCGTGACGAGGTCCGCCGGCTCGCGGACCTGCTGGTGGTCCGCGAGCACGGGCTGCGCGACGTGCCGCAGGCCGGTATGGATGCCTCGATGCAGATGTTCGGCTACTTCGCCGAGCTGCTGGCCGCACGCAAGAAGGCGCCCGCCGACGACCTGGTCACCGCACTGTTGATGGCCGAGGACGAGGGGGACCGGATGAACGACGGCGAGCTCACCGCGTTCCTGTTCCTGATGGTCGTGGCCGGCAACGAGACCACGACCAAGCTGCTGGGCAACGCGGTGCGCAACATCTGCACCGTGCCCGACCAGCGAGCGGCCGTGTTCGCCGACGCGACCCTGATCGCGCCGTGGATCGAGGAGACGCTGCGCTACGAGGCCTCCAGCCAGCTTCTCGCCCGGCAGACCCTCCGGGACGTCACCATCGCCGGGACCACCTGTCCGGCCGGCGCGCAGCTGCTGATCAACATCGGCTCCGCCAATCACGACCACACCGTGTTCTCGAACGCGGAGCAGTTCGACATCCGTCGCGACAAGGCCGAGCTCGCCAAGCACATCGCCTTCGGCGGCGGGCGGCACTTCTGTCTCGGCGCGAACCTCGCCCGTCTGGAGGCGCAGATCGCGCTGCGACAGCTGGTCGAGAGGTGCTCGTCGATCGAGGTTGCGGACACACCGGTGCGGATGTACTCCTCGAACGTCCGGGGCTACGCGTCGCTTCCGGTCCGGACCACCCTGCGATGACCAGCCGCTACGCCACCCTGACCCGTGAGCAGCTCGCGGTCCTGGTCCCTGAGCTGTTGCTGATCGGACAGCTCATCGACCGGTCGGGGATGGCGTGGTGCATCAGCGCGTTCGGCAGGGAGGGGATGGTCCAGGTCGCGATCGAGGAGTGGATGGCGGCCAGCCCGATCTACACGCGCCGGATGCAGCAGGCACTGAACTACGAGGGAACCGACGTCGTCACGATCTTCAAGGGGCTCCAACTCGACATCGGCGCCCCGCCGCAGTTCATGGACTTCCGCTACACCGTCCACGACCGCTGGCACGGCGAGTTCCATCTCGACCACTGCGGTGCGCTGATGGACGTCGAGCCCATGGGTCCGGAGTACGTGCGCAGCATGTGTCACGACATCGAGGACCCCACCTTCGATGCCACCGCGGTCGCGACGAACCCACGGGCGCAGGTGCGCCCGTTGCACCGCCCCCCGCGCACTCCCGTCGACCGCAGCCCGCACTGTGCCTGGACGGTGGTCATCGACGAGTCCTATCCGCCGGTCGTCGAGTCCGACGGCTGTGTCGCGCTGACGTCGTCGCGCGCCGCGGCGACCCAGCTCGACCCCATCGATGCGGGCGATGAGGGCCAGGCCGACTACAGCGGTCCGCTGATGAGCGACCTGGACTTCTCGGCGTTCTCGCACTCGGCGCTGGTCCGGATCGCCGACGAGGTCTGCCTGCAGATGCACCTGCTCAACCTCGGCTTCCTGCGTGCCGTCGGCTCTCGGACCGAGGCCGAGGAGTGCCGCGAGATCGCGACCCGTCAGCTCGTCGGCATTGCCGGGGTTGCCGCGAGCCGGATCAGGGCGGCGCTGGACCTGCCCGCCGACGAGGTCGGGGCGTTGCGGGTCCTCGAGCTCCACCCGTTGCTGAACCCCGCCGCCTACGTCACGGCGGAGTTCGGGGCCACGCTCCATCTCCGCCACAGCCCGGCGCACGACGACAACGGGTGGATCTCCGTGTGCGTGCCGGGCAGGATCGGACCACTCCAGGCCGCCGTACGGGCTGTTGATCCGCACCTCGACGTCGACGTGGGCGGCACCCCGAACGACTGGACGCTGCAGATCGTACGGCGCACGGACGCGGCCCCCGAGGCCGGCGAGGTCGCGGTGACCAGGTTCAGCACGGGCGCTGCGTTCGAGTTCGGCACGCGGACCCCGATTCCGATCACGGTGCTCTGAGGGGCTTGTGCGCCGGACGTGGCATACCTAGACTGTCTAGGTATGGGCAACGATCGCATCCGCGGACACCTGGACACGCTGATCCTCTCGGTGCTGAAGGGAGGATCGGCCCACGGCTACGAGGTCGTGGCCGAACTGCGGCGTCGCAGCGACGGCGAATTCGACCTACCCGAAGGGACCGTCTACCCGGCGCTGCACCGGCTCGAACGCCAGAGCCTGCTCGCCAGCGACTGGGAGGTCGGTGACGGCCGGCGTCGGCGGGTCTACCGACTGACAGCCGCTGGGTCGACTGCCCTGGCCGAAGAGACGCGCGAGTGGCGCCGGTTCGCCATGGGGATGAACGCCATCCTCGGGAGTGCGTGATGGACCGGATCGAGTCCTACCTCGCTGACCTGGAACGACGCCTCCGCCTCGCTCCCGGTTCGACGCAGCGGTTGCTCGAGGAGACTGCAGGGCACCTGGGGGACGCGGCATCGGCCGCCGAGGCCGCCGGTGTCGGGCGGGACGAGGCCGAGCGCGAGGCCGTCGCTCGCTTCGGCACGGCCGAGGAGGTGGCCCGCGAAGCGAACGGTGGGATCGTCGCCGCGGTCGGTCGGCTCGGCTATGCGGCGGTGCAACTCTCGGTTGTCGGATGGGCCGCGATCCTGGCCGCCACGCTGCTCGCGGAGCTCCTGGCCCGGGTGACGTCGACCGCCTGGGTGTTCGGGCTCCCGGCGGATGCAACCCCGACCGCTGGCACGATCGCGCACTGGCTCCAGGTTCAGCCGGGTGCCGCCAGCTGGCGCGATGCCGCCGCCTTGGAGAACGCCAGCGATTCCTTGATCCTGCGCGGCGGGTTCACCGTGATCATGCTGACGACCGCCGCGCTGGTCCTGCTCGGTGCCCGCAGCCGGGTCGGCCGGATCGAGCGACGCGTGGTCCCGGGGCTGGGGCTGATCGCGTTCGGTGGCACCGGCCTGCTGCTCGTCGTCGGCGGCGTCACCGGCGCCTTCGCAGACGTGGAGTGGGGCCGTGGCCAGTGGTTCTGCGATGCCGCGGTCGCCCTGCTGACGGCCTCGGCGTTCGGCGTCGCATGGCTGCGACGGACGCGTACCGCGGCCGGGCACGTCCTCCCGATCAGCGCGAGCTGACCGGGAGGACGAACGTTCCTCACTCGGCCACGACGTCGTAGCTGACGGCGAGCAGGTTGTCACCGAGGCGTTCTGAGCCGGTGAGGCGCAGTGACTGCGGGGCGCCCCGCTCCAGCAACCGACCGCCGTTGCCGACGAGCGTCCCGAAGACGATCAGCTGGAGCTCGTCGACGAGTCCGTGCTCGAGCAACGTCTCCACCAGCGTGCGGCTGCCGAAGACGACGATCTGTCCGTCCACCTCCTCCTTGAGCCGGGTGACCTCGTCAACCACGTTGCCGCGCAGGACGGTGCCGTTGTGCCACGCCGCCTCGGTCACGCTCGAGGAGACGACGTACTTCGGGAGGCCGTTCAGGCGTGCGGCCCAGTCGTCGCTGCGGTCGTTCCAGCGCTGCGCGAACCAGGCGTCGGTACGGCGCCCGAGCAGGACGGCGTCGTGCTCCTGAGCCTGCTCGAACTTCGCCCACGCCTCGAAGTCGCCCGGCG
>NZ_JAOPXI010000007.1 GCF_025965215.1 Marmoricola sp. | reverse complement strand
GCGACATTGCGGGCGAACTCGGTCCGCGAGGTGATCCCGAGTCTGCGAAACCGTCGCTGGAGCGCGATCTCGCTGCGCAGCAGGGCGGTGCCGCCGCGGCGGGCGTACGCCCCGGCGCCGACGCGGTAGTAGACCAGCGCATCGGCGATGTTGGCCGGCACAGCGCCGCCCTCGACCATCCGGGTGAACAGCAGGTAGTCCTCGAGCAGGGCCATGTCGGTGTAGCCACCTGCGGCCAGCACGGCAGCGCGCCGGTACACCACCGTCGGGTGGTTGAACGGGTCCCGGAACCGGATCACCCGCCGGATCACGTCAGGGTCGGTCGGCGGCGTACGGCGACCGACGATGTCGTCGATGTCCGCGCCGAACTCGACCAGGCCCGATCCCACGATGTCGGCGCCGGCCTCGATCAACGGCAGCTGCCGTGCGAAGCGCTCCGGCATGCTCACGTCGTCGGCGTCCATCCGGGCGACGATCTCGTGGCTGCTGACGGCCAGCCCGGCGTCCAGCGCCGGGCCGAGCCCGACGTTGTCGTCCAGAGCCAGGTGGTGCACCGGGATGTCGCTGCTCCGGACGATCTCGGCGATCTCGGCCTCGAGCGCGGCCGGCACCGGTCCGTCCTGCACCAGGACGACCTCGGCCGGCGGTCGGGTCTGGCCGAGCGTCGAGGAGTCGAACGCGGTACGCAGGAAACCCGGGTCGTCGCCGGCGTAGGTACTGAGCAGCAGGGTGAATGGCTCACCGCCGGCGGTGGTGTCCGAGACCGGGCGGGCGGTGGCCAGCACGTCGGCGTTGCGACGCGGCCGCCGCAGACCTGCCACCATCCCGCGGCCCAATGCCGCGCGCAGCGTCGCCCGGTCCGAGGACCCGCGGAAGGTCCGGGCCCAGCGGCGCGCGGTGGCTGCGGCGTACATGGCCCGCTCGGGGACCGACAGGCCCCCGGAACGCGAGAAGACCCAGAGCTTGTTGCGCACCTCGAAGAAGAAGCGCTCACCGGGGTCGACGTCGGTCGAGCCGAAGACCTTGGTCTTGTGCACCACGACGCTGGAGGGGCAGGCCAGGCCGACACCGTCGCGGATCAGCCGGGTGGAGTACTCGAAGTCGTCGTTCCACAGGAAGTAGTCGGCCACCGGCAGACCGCGTTCACGGATCCGGGTGGCGTCACACATGATCGAGACGAACGAGGCCGACCGGATCGGGATGGCGCCCACCCTCGCAGCGGCAGCTCGCTCGGCCTCGGTGGCGCCAGGCTTGGTACGCGGCGTGTTCATCGGGTGATCACGTCCGTCGACCCACACCACGCGGCTCGCGAGTACCGCGGGACGATCCCCCGGATAGCCGCGCCACGCCGCGACCAGCTCGGCCGCCGCAGTCGGTGTCGGGACGGTGTCGTCGTCGAGCAGCCAGACCAGGTCCGGGTGGTGTCCCAGCGCCTTCTCGACACCGATGGTGAACCCGCCTGCTCCCCCGGTGTTCTCGCGCAGGTGGACCACGTCCAGCCCGACGACGCCCTCGGACCCGGCGGCCCAGGCGGAGTCGAGCAGCTCTGCGGTGCCGTCGTCCGAGGCGTTGTCGATGACCACGATCGCCACCGGCGCATGCGTCTGCGCGCGCAGGGCATCAACGGACTCGGTCAGCAGCTCGCGCCGGTTCCAGGTCACCACGACGGCGACGACGCGCACCACAGAGCCGTCAGGCGGCACAGGACTCGACGCGGGGGGCACGACCAGAACCCTATGACCTGAACGACGGGCGACTGATCAGCAGGCTGCACCGAGGTCGTTCGCCTGGTTGGCGGCGTACCCGGCGTTCATGCTGCCGATCGCGCCCTCGGTGCTCACCCCGGCGTTGCCGCTGTTGGCGCTGTGCTTGGTGTGGCCCTTCGACGCGGTGTGAGCAGGCGGGTGGATGGCGGCACGCACCATCTGCTGGATCTTGGCGATGTCCGGCCTGCCGGTGTTGATCAGTGGCGGGACGAACGAGATGGTCCGAACCGGGTGCTGACGCGCCTCGAGGGCGAGCTGGATGAAGCGGCTGGCCTGGCTGGCCGGGATGTCGGTAGTGATCAGGGCTGCACTCGCCCGGGCGATCTTGTCGAAGTTGAACAGCACGGTCTCGGGGCTGATCTGGTGCAGCATCGCGTTCATCACGCACTTCTGCCGAGCCATCCGCGAGTAGTCGTCAGCGGTCGCGCGCGAGCGGGCGAACCAGAGCGTGTCGAAGCCGTTCAGCTTGCGGGTGCCCGGCTGGATCCAGCCGGTGATGGGCGCGCCGATGCCACCGATGGCGATCCGGTCCCGGATCTTGAGGGTGACGCCGCCGACCGCGTCGACCATGTCCTGGAAGCCCTTCATGTTGACCATCGCGAAGTAGTTGATCTTCAGGCCGGTGATGCCCTCGATGCCCTCGGTGGTCGCTTCGACGCCGGGGTACCTCACGCCCCGGAACAGCGGCCGGTGGTCACCTGCCCAGGTGGACAGCGAGTTGAGCTCGCAGGTGATTCCGCAGTTGTACCCGTCCGGGAACTGCTGGGCCATGATCGACCCCTTCGCGAACGGGAAGTTCAGCATGTTGCGGGGAAGACCGAAGAGGATCGTCTGACCGGTCCGCGCGTCGATGCTCGCCACCGTCATGCTGTCGGTGCGCAGGCCCCACCGATCCGCACCGGAGTCACCGCCGAGCAACAGCACGTTGTAGCGGCCGTCGGTGGCCGCGGTGACCTTGCCGCTGTGGAAGACGGAGGTGAACAGGTCCCGGTTCACCGCCACGATGTGCGACGCGAAGAGCAGCGAACCGGCGACCGAGAAGCACAGGACGCCGTTGATCCCGACCATGGCCAGACGCTGCTTCTGCTGCAGCGCGAGCGGCTCACCGATGCGCCAGGCGTCGATGAACAGGAACGCCCAGCCGACGGCCAGGCCCATGAGCACGAACCTGATCAGGTCGAGCATCCACGGGGTGGTGGCGAGCCGCAGCGCGAAGGACTGCGACATGACGCAGAGGACGACAAGCATCAGGCCGGAGAGAACCGTGAGGAACCAGATCCGCATCGCGATGCGGCCGGTCTGCTTGCGGCCGGCGACCAGCTGCGCGGAGCCCGGCAGGACCAGGGTCATCGGCATCAGGGTGACAGCTCGCCGGAACCGGATCCGGCCGAGCTGCGCGCGGGTGTCGACGGCGCGTTCGAGCTGCATGGCGCTCAGTATCACCAGTCACACCTGCCACACAGTTAACGCCGCGCCGCACGGTGCCCAAATCGGCGGCGCCACCCGGCCGTTGAGGAAGGTGCGCAGCGCCTGGAGCGGAGCCCGCCGCACCGATCAGGCGCCCAGCTCCCCACGGCGCCCGTCGAGGATCTCCTGCTTGCTGGCGAGCCGGTGAGCGCGGCGAATCTCCGCCTCACGCATGCGGCGTACCTCGTCCGGGGTCGCCGCTGCGAGCGGTGGAACCTCGCGCGGGCGACCGTCGGGATCGATCGCGACGAAGTCGAGGTAGGCCGAGGCGACGTGCACCGGAGCGGTCCCGGCCTGGTTCCACGGCTCGGTCTCGACCCGTACGCCGACCTCCATCGACGTGCGCCCGGCCCAGTTCACCTGCGCCGTGGCCCGCAGGATGTCGCCGACCTTCACTGGCGCCAGGAACGCCATCTCGTCCATCGCCGCGGTCACCGCCGGCCCACCGCTGTGCCGTCCGGCGGCTGCCCCGGCGGTCGAGTCGACCAAGCGCATCACCTCACCACCGTGGACGTTGCCCAGCAGGTTCACGTGGTTCTGACCCGCGAGCAGGGTCAGCGTCACCTGCCCGTAGGACGGCGGCAGCGGCTTCATGGGTGGAACCGTAGCCACTCAGGGCCGTTCAGTGGCGGTTCTGGCTGCCCCTGTAGCGTCGTGGCCATGCCTGAACGCCCCCCCGACCCGCCAGAGTTCGACTGGCTGTACGGGCAGGACGAGGGCAGCCGAGGAGTCAGCCCGGGCCCGGGGTCCGCGGCCGACGACGTCGAGCACACGCGCGTGCTGCCCCGTGGCGGCGGCACGATCCAGCCCCCGGTCGGCCCTTCAGCGGCCCCGCCGGTCGTCCCGCCGGCGATCCCACCGGCCACCCCGGGCCGCACCGCGCCCGCGGGACCGTCGCCGAGCACGCCGGCGACGACCAAGCGTCGGCGACCGCCGTACGGGCGGATCGTGCTGGTCCTGCTGGTTGCCTGGGCTGCCTACCTCGTCGCCGTACCGGTCTCGGCGTGGAAGAACGTCGACAAGGTCAACGCCTTCCCAAGCTCCGGGCGCCCGGCTGACCAACCGGGGACCACCTACCTGCTGGTCGGGTCCGACAGCCGCAAGGGTCTGACCCCCGCCCAGAACCGCCGGCTCGGTACCGGTGGCGTCGGCCAGATCGGCGGGCGCACCGACACGATCATGATCCTGCACACCGGCGGCGGGAAGCCCCTGCTGCTGTCGATCCCACGCGACTCCCTGGTCCCGGTCCCCGGTTACGGCACCACCAAGATCAACGCCGCCTTCGCGTACGGCGGACCGAAGCTGCTGATCCAGACCGTCGAGCAGGACACGGGCCTGCGGATCGACCACTACATCGAGGTCGGGTTCGGCGGCTTCGTCAATGCCGTCGACGCGGTCGGCGGGATCACGATCTGCCCCGAGACGCGGATGGTCGACCCGCGCGCCAACCTGCGGATCAAGAAGGGTTGCCAGCAGGTCAACGGTGTGACGGCGCTCGGCTACGCGCGTTCACGGCACACCGAGGTCCTCGGCGACATCGCCCGGGCACGCCACCAGCGCGAGGTGGTCAGCGCGATCGGCGCCAAGGTGAAGTCGATCTGGAGCGTGCTCAACCCGTTCCGCTACTCCAGCCTGATCCACGCGGCCACCGGTTCCCTGATCGTCAGCAAGGGCACCGGGGTGTGGGACATGGCGGGGTTCGCCCGCGCGATGACGCAGGTCAACGGCACCAGCGGCTTGACCTGCTCGATGCCGATCCGAGACCTCGCGGTGCACTGGGACCACACCCGTGCCCTCGAGCTGCTGAGCTACATCAAGGAAAACAAGACCGACAACATCCCCTCAGGACTCTGCACCCCGACAGGACTGCCCCGATGACGGACCCGATGACGACTGACCACGCCTACGAGACCCTCAGCGTCACCGTCGACGGCGACGGCATCGCCACGCTGCTGCTGGACCGCCCGGACGCACTGAACTCGTTCACGGTCTCGATGGCCCGCGAGCTCGAGCAGTTCTTCCGCGCCGCCGCAGCCGACGACGCCATCACGGCGATCGTGGTCACCGGTGCCGGGCGCGCGTTCTGCGCCGGCATGGACCTCTCCGCGACCGGCAACGTGTTCGGACTCGACGAGAGCGCGGCACCGACTCCGGCCGACCTTCGCGACCGGCTGACCGAGGAGCCGTTCGCTTCCGGGGTGCGCGACACCGGCGGGAAGGTGACGCTCGCGATCCACGACTGCCCCAAGCCGGTGATCGCCACGATCAACGGAGCGGCAGTGGGCATCGGCGCGACGATGACGCT
>NZ_JAOPXI010000177.1 GCF_025965215.1 Marmoricola sp. | reverse complement strand
TCCGGTGGTTGAGGAGGGCCGCCAGGCCCGTCTCGAAACCTGGTGGGTCAATTTTGGTACAGCGCGTCGATCTCGGCGGCGTAGTTGGCATGCACGACGCGGCGCTTGAGCTTCAGGGTCGGGGTGAGCTCGGCCGACTCCGCGGTCCACTCGACCGGTAGCAGCTTCCACTTCTTGACCTGCTCGGGCCGCGACAGTCGCTCGTTGGCGGCCTCGACGGCCTGACCGACGATGCCGAGGATCGCCGCGTTCTCGGCGAGCTCAGCCAGTGAGCCTTCGACACCGAGCTTGCCGGCGATGATCGGCGCGACGTCCGGGTCGAGGGTCAGGATCGCGACGACGTACGGCTTGCTCTCGCCGTAGGCGAGCGCGTGGCCGACCAGCGGGCTCTCCTTGAGGTAGTTCTCGATGTTCGAGGGCGAGATGTTCTTGCCCTGCGAGGTGATGATCAGCTCCTTCTTGCGGTCGACGATCTTCAGGAAGCCGTCCTCGTCGAGGACCCCGATGTCACCGGTGTGCACCCAACCGTCGGCGTCGAGGAGCTCCGCGGTCGCCTCCGGGTTCTCGAAGTAGGCGTCGATCGCGACCGGCCCGCGGGCGAGCACCTCGCCGTCCTCGGCGAGCCTGACCTCGATACCGGGCTGGGCCCGGCCGACGGTGCCGAGCCGGAACGCGTTCGGACCGCAGGCCGTCACGGCTCCGCTGGTCTCGCTCATCCCGTAGATGTCGTAGATCGAGAAGCCGAGACCAGCGAAGAACTTCGCAGTCTCCAGCGGCATCGGGGCTGACGCGCTGCCCGCCCACTCGACGCGGTCCAGGCCGAGGGCTGCCTTCATCGGCATCAGCACGGCCGCGTTCATCGCGTCGTACCGCGCCTGCAGCTCGGGGCTGGTGGTGTTGCCGTATTCGAGCGAGGTGACGTACTCCAGGCCGACGGCCATCGCACCGGCGACGGCAGCCTGCTTCGCCTCGTCGGTCTCCATCGCGAGCAACCCCTGGATGCCGGTCTGGATCTTCTCCCAGACCCGCGGGACCCCGAAGAAGCGCGTCGGCCGGACCTGGCCCAGCGCGGCGACGAGCAGCTTGGGGTCGGCGACCAGGTACAGGTGGGCGCCGTTGATCTGCGGCAGGTAGATGCCCAGCACCCGCTCGGCGACGTGCGCGTAGGGCAGGTAGGACAGCGCGATGTGCTCGCCGTCGGAGTTCACCGTCTTGTCGGTGCTGGCCGTCTCGAACAGGATGTTGCGGTGGGTCAGCACCACGGCCTTCGGGTTGCCGGTGGTGCCCGAGGTGTAGACGAAGGTCACCGGGTCGCTCGCCTGGATCGCTCTCCAGCGCCGCTCCACCTCGGCGGCTCGGGCGGCCTTGACCGACTCGCCGCGGGCGACCAGCTCGTCCCAGGTGAGGGCATCACCGCTCACCACAGTCGGTACGGGTGCGCCCGGGTCCATCACGACCACCGCCAGCGGCTTGATCTCGGTCAGCGCCTGCTGCCAGCGCGCGACGTGGTCGGCGTTCTCGAGGAACACCACGGTCGGTGCGGAGTGCCCGGCGACGTAGGCCACCTGGCTGGGGGAGAGGGTGTTGTAGATCGAGACCGCGACGGCCCCGGCGTGCTGGGCGGCGATGTCGGCCAGGATGTGCTCGGTGCGGTTGGTCGCCATGATCGCGACCCGGTCGCCGGGCTGGACGCCGAGGTCGACGAGCGCCGCGGCCAGCGACAGGCCCTGGGCGCGCAGCTCGTTCCAGCTCAGCGTGCGCCAGTCGGTGCTGCCCTCAGGAATGCCGACCTTGTCGGAGTACGCCGGGTTCTCGCCCTGGACACCGACGGTGTCGGCGAACGCGGTGGCGATGGTGCGTCCGGCGATGGCGCTGTCGATCTCGGCGCGTTCGGCACGTACGTCGGTCATGGAGTCTCCTGTTGTCTGCGGGCGTCTCGGCAAGCCCGACGGGCGGGGTTCTGGCGACCGGGCCCGGTCATCGAGCGTGTCGAGATGGGGTGAGCCGAAATCAGTAACTCTTGGGCAAGCCGAGCATCGAGGTCCCGATGTGCGCAAGGACCAGTTGCTCGGACACGGGGATGTTCTTGCCGATCCGGGCGTCCCGGAACATCCGTTCGACCGGGTACTCCTTGGAGTACGCCATGCCGCCCAGGGTCTGGAACGCCTGGTCGGCCGCCTCCCACGCGACCTGGGCGCCGGTCAGCTTGGCGACGTTGGCCTCGTTGCCGCACAGCTGTCCGTTGTCGAAGAGCCACGCCGCCTTGTAGGTCATCAACCGGGCCAGCTCGGTCTTGGCCTTGATCTGGGCCAGTGGGAACTGGATCGCCTGGTTGGCGCCGATCGGACGGCCGAAGACGACCCGCTCACGGGCGTACTTGGCGGCCACGTCGAGCGCAGCGTCCGCAGACCCGACGCCTCCGGCGGCCGCCAGGATCCGCTCCGGGTTCAGCACGTCCCAGAGCACGCCGAAGCCCTGGTCGACCTCGCCGAGCACGTTCTCCGCGGGTACTCGTACGTCGTCGAAGAAGAGCTGGCTGGAGAACAGGATGTTGCTGCCCATCTTGGGGATCGGCGTGTACGAGAGAGTGCCGGCTGCCAGCGCTTCCTTGACGTCGATGAGGAACAGCGTGAACCCGTGAGTGCGACCGCCGCCGGTCGAGGCCGCCTCGGCGGCCGGGATCGTCCGGGTGACCGCGACCATCCAGTCGGCACGTTCGACGTTGGAGATCCAGACCTTCTGGCCCTTGATCAGCCAATCTGCATCGGGGTTTGCGTCCCCGTCGCGCCGGGCAGCGGTGGTGATCTCGATCGCGTTGCTGCCGGCGTCCGGCTCGGTCAGGGCGAAGGAGAACTGGATCTTGCCCTCGGCCAGGCCGGGCAGGATCTTGGCCTTCTGCTCGGGCGTCCCGTGGCGTACCAGGGTCATCGCGCCGAAGCCCGGGGTCGTGACGTAGATGAAGGTGCCCTGCGTGCCGCCCGAGGCACACAGGGTGTCGTTGGCGACGGCGAGCTCGAGCAGTCCCTGCCCGCCACCGCCGTACTCCTCGGGGATGCACAGCCCGAGCCAGCCACCGTCGCCGAGGTCCTTGAAGACCTCGTCGGGGAAGCGGTGCTCCTCCTCGCAGCGCGACCAGTAGGCGTGGTCGTACTTGGCAGCCACGGCCCCGACGCCCTCACGGACGGCGAGCGCGGATTCGGGCAGGTTGAAGTCCATCAGGCGCCTTGTCGTGGTGCGTCGTGGAGGTGCACGGGGTCGGGAGCGTGCGCGTGGCGTTCGGAGCTGACCTCGCGCGGGCCGAGGTCGGAGATCGTGTAGCCGAACGGGTAGGTCCGGCGGGCGTCGTGCCGGTACGGGTCGTCCTGGGCTCGCGGGGCGAGGTGCCGGATCACCCGACCGCGCAGCCTGAGTGCGCGGTCCAACAGCGCCACCAGCCAGGCCGGCTGCTTCGGCAGTCCCAGCGCGACCCGCAGCGGTTCGTCGAGCATCGCGATGGTGACCCGGCGGAACAACGGCTGGACAGGTGCGGGGTACCAGCCGGTGACGATCCGGATACTGGCCTCGGCGACGCGGGTGTTGGACGGGTCGTAGGCGAAGTGCTCGATCTCGTACGCGTCGTGGAGGGCCGCGTACTCGGCGTACGTCGTGGGCAGGTCCTTGATCCCCATCAGCTGCCCGAGCCGACCGGTGACCTTGGTCATGGCCGCGACCTCATGCGGGTGCATCGGTCGCCACCCGTACTTCTCGATGAACCGCACCGGGCCGACCAGGGTGGTGGCGAGCACGTAACGGAACTCGTGGTTGGGGATGCCGTAGTGGCCGTGGATCTGGTTGAGCCGCCGGATCGAGGCGTGGGCCCGGTCGGAGTCGACGCCCTCGACCGCGTACTCGTAGCCGATCAGGACGGTGTCGTCGTACCGCTTCTGGCCCTCGTTCTCGAACCGCCCGGTGCGGTCCAGCAGGTCGCTGATCGAGGGCACGCCGTAGTCGCGCATGAAGGCGATCGAGGTCCCCTGGACGACCTCCCAGGGGAACTCGTAGTAGGCGACGAGCTGGAAGATCTCGTCGTAGTCGACCTCGGGGTCGAGCTTCTCGATCCGCCGCAGGTTCGCGTACCGGCTCCTCATGCCGCGCTCCCTCGTCACAGGCCCAGGGAGCGGCCGATGATTTCCTTCTGGATCTCGGTCGTTCCGCCGTAGATCGTGGAGATCCGGCTGTCCAGGTACGCCCGGGCGATCGGGTACTCCAGCATGTAGCCGTAGCCTCCGTGGATCTGGACACCCTGGTTGACGAGCTTGTTCTGCAACTCGGTCGCCCAGTACTTCGCCATCGAGGCATCGACCGAGTCGAGCTTGCCGTCCAGGTGCTTGCGCAGGCAGTCGTCAACGAAGACCTGGGTGATCTTCGCCTCGGTGGCCATCTCGGCAATCGTGAACCGGGTGTTCTGGAACTTCCCGATCGGCTTGCCGAAGGCTTCGCGGGTCTTCGCGTACTCCAGGCACAGGTCGACGATGTAGGAGCACGCCGCCGCTGCCTGGGCCGCGATGATCAGCCGCTCCTGGGGGAGGTTCTGCATCAGGTAGATGAAGCCCTGGCCCTCCTCGCCGAGCAGGTTCTCCTTGGGCACCTCCACGTCGGTGAACGAGAGCTCGGCGGTGTCCTGAGCGTGCAGGCCGATCTTGTCGAGGTTGCGGCCGCGCTCGAAGCCCTCCATGCCGCGCTCGACGACCAGCAGGCTGAAGCCGAGGTGGCCGGCGTCCGGGTTCGTCCTGGCCACCACGATCACCAGGTCGGAGTGGATGCCGTTGGAGATGAAGGTCTTGGAGCCGTTCAGGACGTAGTGGTCGCCCTTGTCGACCGCCGTGGTGCGGACACCCTGGAGGTCGCTGCCGGCGCCGGGTTCGGTCATCGCGATCGCCGTGATGATCTCGCCGCTCACGCATCCCGGGAGCCAGCGCTGCTTCTGCTCGTCGTTCGCGATCGCCGACAGGTAGGGAACGATGATGTCGCTGTGGACCGAGAAGCCGGGGCCGTTGGCACCCGCGCGGGCCTGCTCCTCGGACACGATGACGTTGTAGCGGAAGTCGTCGACGCCCGCACCGCCGAACTCCTCGGGAACGTCGAAGCACAGCAGGCCGAGCTCGCCAGCCTTGGTCCAGAGTTCGCGCGGGACGATCCCGTCCTTCTCCCATTGGTCGTGGAAGGGCATCACCTCGCGCTCCATGAAGGACCTGACGGTCTTCCGGAAGTCCTCGTGTTCGGCAGTGAAGATGTCGCGCATGGGGCCTGGGCGTCCTTTTTCTCGGTCGATGACAAGCCTACTGTTACAGCAATACTGTCACGATACAAGGGTGCTGTGACGCATCCGACGAAGTTGCCAGTTCTACTGTTACAGTCCAACCGTGCCAGTCACTTCCGCGAGCGACCCCACGCCTGTAGACGAGGTGTACACGGTCGACGAGCTCGCCTCGATCACCGGGATGACGGTCCGTACGACGCGGTACTACGCGGGTCTCGGGCTGCTGCCTCCGCCCTCACGCCGCGGCCGGATGGCCTACTACTCGGCGCAACACCGAGCCCGGCTCGAGCTGATCCGCGCCCTGCAGGATCACGGCTTCACGCTGGCCGCGATCGAGAAGTACCTGGCCCGGATCCCGGTCGACGCCTCGGTGGAGGACCTCGCCGTGCAACGCGCGATGCTGACGTCGTGGAAGACCGGCGGCCACGAGGTCGTCACCCGGCGGCAGCTCGAGACGCGGGCCGGACGCAAGCTCGACGACGACGCCATCGACCGGCTGGTGGCAACGCTCTCGATCGACCGCCTCGAGGACGGACGCTTCGAGCTGCTCCCGGCCTTCACCGTCGGCCTGCAGGTCCTGGACCTGCCGATCCCGGTGGACTCGATGATCGCGGCCGGTGAGGCGATCAACCGGCACATGGTCGAGCTCGCCGACGAGCTCACGGCAGTGCTCAAGGACCGCGTGCTCGTGCCGTACCTGGAGAGTCCGAAGAGCGAGGCCGACAAGCTCCAGTTCGAGCAGACCATGGCGCGCCTGCGCCAGCTGACCCTCGAGGCGGTGGTCAGCGGCTTCCAGCGGGCGGCCAACCAGGTGATCACCCGGTCGTTGTCCCGCTAGCGTCCGCGCGCCGCCGCGTGGCATCTCGGCAAGCTCGATGACCGGGAGCGGCGCACTCTTCACGGGTTCGTTCCGCACCCGCGGACGCTGCTCGACGACCGAGGATCCGGTCCGCTCGTGCGTCCCGGATCAGCCCTGCGGCATGATCGCCCAGGCGACGAGGTAGCCGATGATCGCCGCCGGGAAGCCGAAGAACAGCGCGATCACGGCAGCGACCCGGACCAGGGTCGGATCGACCCCGAGGTAGCGGGCCAGGCCGCCGCAGACGCCGGCGATCAGCTTGTCGTCGTTCGTGCGCATCAGGCGCCTGACGTCGTTCATCACGCGTCGGCCTCCGACTCGGACGACACGACGGGTTCGGCCAGGGCGCGACGCTGCCGCGAACCGGCGACCGCCGCGACCAGACCGACGATCCCGGCCACGATCAGCACCGCCGGGAATCCGACGGCCGTGTGGCCGAGATCCGCGTTGGTGGCCTGACCGATCGCCCAGACGGCGGAGATGCCGAGGAAGAACAGCCCGAAGACCAGGTGCGGGACCGACAGGGGACGTGTGCTGCTGGGTGTGTTGTTCATCGTTGCTCCACGGTGATCTGTCCGACGTTGGCATGCAGGTCGAGGGTCAAGGGCGCGACTGTCGTCGCCGAGGTGCCGATCAGGTGGCGCTGGACCGAGTCCTGGACCCCGCCTCCTGAGTAGCCGGGGACCTCGATGCCGCCCGCGAAGCCGAAGTCAGCATTGACATCGACGTTGACGGTGCGCGGCACGATCACGTCGATCTGCCCGGCCTGAAGGGTCAGGTGCACGGTACGGCCCGCCAGGCTCGCCGGATCGCTGACCTGGGTCAGGTCGAGCCGGATCCGGCCGTTGCTCGCCTGGTAGGACGGCTGCACCGCGACCGCCGAGGCCGGCGCCACGTCGACCGAGCGGCCGCTGAGGTTGAAGCTCCCGACGACGGTCGCCAGCGCGAGCGCCAGGCAGGACACGAACCCGATCAGGATCAGGCCGCCTGGTCGACCGACGTACGACCCGACCAGCAGCATCACGCCGGTGATGGCGATCGCGAGGGCGGGGTAGGCGGCCGGTAGGACGTGGGTCGACCCGCCGTCGATCAGCCCCAGCGTGCCGAGGCCGATGGCGATCAGCGCCAGGGTCGGCCAGAACCAGATGATGCCGGTGCGCTTGGGGTGCGGCGGAATCAGCGGCGGTCGGGCGACCGGCGGTTGCCAGGCCGGGGGTGCGGGTGGTGCCTGCGTCGTACCGGCAGTCGGGTAGGACGTGCCGACCGGGTCGACCACGGTGTCGGTGGCAGCCGACATCGCCCACGCCGGAGCCGGGGCGTCCGCGGGTGCGCCGTCGGTCGGTACCGGGCCTGCGGTCGCCGCCGTACGACGACCATCCCTGCGGTCGCGAGCGATCAGCACCACCCCGATCACGACCGCGACGCTGGCAATCGGCCAGCCGGCGTTGAAGCCGTTGAAGGCGTCGCCCATGGCGATCACGAAGGCGATGCCTAGGGCCGCGAGCAGCAGGATCTTGCGGGCGTCACTGCGTACGTGGATCATCGCCCGGTCACGCCCTTCCTCCGGGACGAAGGCCCAGCAGACGGCGTACACGATGACACCGGCGCCGCCGAACAGAGTCAGGACGGCGAGCAGGACCCGGATGATGGTCGGGTCGATGCCGAAGTGCCGACCGAGGCCGCCGGCGACACCGGCGACGTAGCGGTCGGAGACACTGCGGCGCAACCGGTCGAGGTCCTGGTGTGCAGGTCGTTGGTCGTACGTCGTCTCGTTCATGACTCCATCGTGGTCATCGCCGAGGGGGACCACCATCGGGGACGCCCCTGATCCTGGCTGAGATCGCCCTCAGGGTTCGCACCTGATGTCTGGGAGCGGACGGGATGCCACGATGGGCCCATGAGCACCCCCGCGCCCGGCCAGCCGCCGCGTGCGTTCCGCAATTCCGACGACGGACTGGTCGGGGGTGTGGCCGCCGGTCTGGCCGACCACCTGCACGTCCCGGTCCTCTGGGTCCGGATCGCGTTCGTCGTCGGCACCGTGATGGGCGGGTTCGGCGTCCTCTTCTACGCGGCGCTGTGGTTGGTACTGCCAGTACGCCGGCACTTCTCCGACGCAGCGCCCGGTCTGGCCGCGGCCGACCGTCAGGGCAAGCGCCCGCGCCGGATCCTCAAGCTCACCGACTACGGACCGTTGATCGCGCTCGGCGCCATCGGCCTCGGTTTCGTCGTGCTGCTGTCCATGCTCACCGGCCACGGCGGGCTGTTCTGGCCGATGGTGCTCGCGGTGGGAGGTGTCGCGGTGCTGTGGCGCCAGGCCGATGACGCGCAGCGGGAACGCTGGGTCGACTCGACCGGACGGATCAGCGTGATCCGGGTGATCGTCGGCGGTGGCGGGCCGGCGCCGTACCTGCGCCTGGTCTTCGGTGCCGTCATGGTCGTCACGGCGATCACCGTGCTCTCGGTCGGCGGCGGTGGCTGGGGAGCCGCCCGCGACGTCGGCCTGGCCACCGCTCTCGGCCTGCTCGGCGTCGCGTTGATCGCAGGCCCGTGGCTGGTCCGCCTCACCTCCGACCTGTCCGAGGAGCGTGCCGAGCGGGTGCGCTCGCAGGAGCGTGCCGATGTGGCCGCCCACCTGCACGACTCGGTGCTGCAGACGCTGACGCTGATCCAGAAGTCGGCCGGAGATCCGGCGGCGGTCGCCCGCCTGGCCCGTGCCCAGGAACGAGATCTGCGTTCGTGGCTCTTCGACTCGGCGGGCGGCGACGCGACCACCCTCGCCGCGGCCCTGCGGGCGCTCGGCGGAGAAGTCGAGGACACCTACGCAGTGCCGGTCGAGGTCGTCTGTGTCGGCGACCTGCCGGTCTCCGAGGATCTGCGTCCGCTCGTGCTCGCGACCCGCGAAGCCGTCGTCAACGCTGCGCGGCACTCCGGTGCGGCCAAGGTCGACGTCTACGCCGAAGCAGGTGCAGATGCCATCGAGATCTTCATCCGCGACCGCGGGACCGGGTTCGACGTCGACGCGATGCCAGCTGATCGGCACGGCGTCCGTGACAGCATCGTGGAGCGCATGCGACGCCACGGCGGCCGGGCCGAGGTCCGCAGTACGGCGGGCTCGGGCACCGAGGTCCGACTGACCCAACCGACCAAGGGGGAGTGATGGCAGGGACCAGGTCCGGAACCAGGCACAGCGTCGTCATCGTCGATGACCACGCGATGTTCCGCGCCGGGGTGCGTGCCGAGCTCGGCGACGCCGTCGAGGTGCTCGCCGAGGCGGCCGACGTCGACGAGGCGGTGGCCGCCGTCCTGGCCGGCCAGCCGGAAGTCGTGCTGCTCGACGTACACCTGCCCGGCGGGGGTGGCGCCGAGGTCATCCGTCGTACGGCGGGCAAGGCGGTCGACACCCGGTTCCTCGCGCTGAGCGTCTCGGACGCTGCTGAGGACGTGATCGGCACGATCCGCTCGGGTGCGCGCGGGTACGTCACGAAGTCCATCACCGGCGAGGAGCTGATCGACGCGATCGACCGGGTCGCCGCCGGTGACGCCGTCTTCTCGCCGCGGCTGGCCGGGTTCGTGCTCGACGCCTTCGCCGGGACGATCGAGGTGGCCGCCGTCGACGAGGACCTGGACCGACTTACCGAACGGGAGCGCGAGGTGATGCGCCTGATCGCGCGCGGCTACTCCTACAAGGAGGTCGCCGCCGAGCTGTTCATCTCGATCAAGACGGTCGAGACGCATATGGGTGCCGTGCTGCGGAAGCTGCAGCTGAGCTCGCGGCACGAGCTGACCCGCTGGGCCTCGGAAAGGCGGTTGCTCTAGTCGAGTCGCTGCCTGTCTCACCGCATCTCGGCAAGCTCGATGACCGGGGGTGGATGGGCCCGGTCATCGAGCTTGCCGAGGCGTGGTGAGTTGCTCGGGGTCCTAGCCGGGGAGAAGTGTCGCCCAGGCCGGCCGCCACTCTGCGCTGCGCTGCTGCATCTCCCAGCTCAGCGCACGAAGGGTCGGGCCCTTGCCGGTGTACCACGCCGGGAGGCTGTCGAAGGCGCGCGCCAGGGTGATCCGGCCCTGGGCGACGCGAACCTGGGCTGCGATCCAGGCTCCCGACTCCTCGCCGGCCTCGCCGCGGTGCAGCTCGCGCAGGATGTTCGTCAGGCTCACCTGGAGTGCGTCGGGGAGCCACGGAGTGTCGCCGAGCGCGACCAGTTCGCCCTCGTCGACCAGGACCGTGTGCTCGAAGTTGATCCCTGGCTCGCTGACCCGCAGCCAGCGAGCCAGCAGGGTCGGCCGTTCGGGCAGACCGCGGTCGCGCTCGACGGCTTCGCGCATCTGCCGGTGGATCTGCGCCTTCAGCCGGTTGCGGATCGAGCCCTGCGCGGCCACGTGCGCGACCCCATGCGCGTCACGCAGCAGGGGTGAGTCGCAGGCTCCGTTGCGCGCTTGGGCGACCAGGTGCGGGTCAGCACGCAGCAGCGGGGCCATCAGGTCGACGACACCGTCGAACATTCCGGTGGTGCTGGTGTCCCACCCGTCCCGGGAGTGCCAGGCCAGGAAGCCGGGCTTGGTCGCCCGGATCGAACGGTAGACCGCGTTCGAGCTCGCCCAGTCGGGCGCGCCGTCGAGGACGTTGAGGTGCTGGCTGATCGCATCCCGGATCGAGTCGGTCGCCGTGCCCCACAGCACGGCCCGGCCGCCGCCGATCCGTTGCATCGAGGCCCACGACGTGCCGTAGGTGTAGGTGAGCACGTGCTCCTCGCGGTCGAGGCCGGCTTCGGCGCCCTCGGGCAGGCGATCGGAATCGGCGAGCACTGCCCAGGACCACCAGAGGTCGTCGGCAGACGCGAGGTCGTCCGCTTCCATGGGGACCATTGTGCCGCGCTCGCCCGTGTTCGAGCAGGACCGATCAGCTGGTGGTCCCGCGCGGCGGCTGGCAGGACGGACACCACCACACGGTCCGTTCCTGTCCTTCGGCCCCGAGCTCGCCGGTCCGGATCGGCGTACCGCAGCGCAGGCACCCGCCACGGCGCTGGTAGACCCAGAGCCGGCGGCCGGGGCGACGGTCACCGGTGGTGATTCGGCTGTGCCGGTCACGGTGGGCCTCCAGGAGCTGGTGGCAGAGGCGGACCAGCTTGGCCAGATCCGGCGCAGCCGAGACCGGGTCGTGCGGATCGACACCGGCCAGGAAGCACGCCTCGGCGCGGTAGATGTTGCCGATGCCAGCGAGGTTCCTCTGGTCCAGGAGCGCCTCGCCGATCGGCACGTAGGGCTGTCGCTCGAGTCGGCGCAGCGCCTCGGCCGGGTCCCAATCAGGCCCGAGCAGGTCGGGTCCGAGGTGACCCACGAGGCTCTCCTCGGCGATCGTCGCGACCACGTCGACCAGGACGGCGAACCCGATGGCCTCGGTGCTCGCGGTCCTCAGCACGACCCGGGCCTCATGCTCCGGGCGTCGCCACGGGCTTCGGAGCTGCTGCACGTCCCAACGGCCGTCCATCCTCAGGTGCGAGTGCAGGGTGATCCCGTCCTCGAGGCGGGTCAGCAGGTGCTTGCCCCGGCTGGCGGTCTCCAGCACCGTGCGCCCGCCGAGGTCGACTGCTGCCAGGCTCGGGATCCGGAACTCCGACGCGGTCAGGATCTGGCCGGTCAGGACGTCGAGGCGCCGGGCTGTCTGCCAGACGCTGTCGCCCTCAGGCACGGAGCCGGAGGCCTTTGCTGGTCGCGATAAAGCCGGCCGCTTCGAGGGCTGTCCGGATCGCCTCGGAGCTCTGGCTGAGCAGGCTCTCACCGTCGGCCTTCTCGACCGTCAGGCGTCCGAGGGCTCCGCGGCGTACGGCGGTCCCGAGGCTGTCGACGGCAGCAGCAGTCACGTCGTCGTCGCTGGAGAAGGTCAGCAGGGTGCGACCACCCCGCTCGACGTACAGGGCCAGGGCGCCCTCGACCAGGACGACCAGTGCCCCGGCCTTGCGTCCCGGGCGATGGCCGCCCTCGCCGACCGGCCACGGCAACGCGGCGCCGTACGGGTTGGCGGGATCGGTGGCCGCGAGGGTCACCGTGTCCAGCTTTTCGGGCGGGCTCGTCCGGACGTGGGTGCGCAGCCGGTCGATGGCCCCGGCCGTGCCGAACTGGGCGGCACCGAGCCCGTCGATGAAGTACCCCCGGCGGGCACGCCCGGAGTCCTCGAACGTCGCCAGCACCCGGTACGCCGCCGCGAAGCCGCCCGGGGTGCGCTCGCTCATCACCGCGCCGCGGGTCACCACGCCGTGGCGATCGAGCAGGCCTTCGACGCTCGCGTGCGCCCGTCTGGTCGGGTCGGTCTCGCGATCGGGCAGCAGGAACCACCGTCCGGCCATGTCGGCCGGACCGTTGCGACTCGGCATCACGGGACGGGTGCGGCCGGCTGAGGTGACCCGCGCTCGCGGCGGCGTACGTCGGGTGCGGTGGCTGCCGCTCCCGGACCGGGTCAGTGCCCGCAGTGGCGCCAGGGTGTCGTTGCCGACCCGGCCGGACCAGACGAGTTCCCAGACCAGCGCCGCCAGCGCCGCGTCGTCGGAGGAGCGCAACTGCTGCCCGAGCTGGCGGAAGAAGAACGCACCGCCGCCGGCCAGCACCTCCAGCACGGCCTGGTGATCGGCGCCGGTCTCGAACTCGCCAGGGTCGGGCAGCGTCAGCGGCGCCGAATCGGCCAGGTGCAGGGACACCCACCCGTCGGCGCCGGTGATCGCGCCGTGGCCGGCCCACAGCACCTCGCCGGTAGCGCTCAACTCGTCGAGGAAGGCAGGCTGGTAGTCGACCACCCGGCTCGGGAGCACCAGGGACTCCAGCGCCGAGGCCGGTACGGCGCACCCGGCGAGCTGCTCGATCACGGCCACGACACCATCCGGGCCGCGCAGGCCGCGACTGGTGACGTGCTGCCACGCAGGCAGGAAACGACCCAGTGCGGCCGGGTCGACCGGCTCCACCTCGTGCCGCAGCCGGGCCAGCGAGCGCCGGCGCAGCTTGCGCAGCACTTCGGCGTCGCACCACTCGCTGCCGGTGCCCGAGGGCCGGAACTCGCCTTCGAGCACGCGCCCCTGGGCGCCGAGGCGAACCAGGGTCTGGCGTGCGACGGCGGCCCCGAGGCCGAGCCGGCCGGCGACGTCGGCGGTGGTGAACGGCCCGTGGGTACGGGCGAACCGGCTGATCAGGTCGCCGAGCGGGTCCTCGACGGGATCGGTGAATGCGCTAGGCACTCCGGTCGGGACGGGCACACCGAGCCCGTCGCGCAACCGCGCCACGTCCTCGACCACCGCCCAACGCTCCTCGCCGGCGATCCTGACCTCGACGATCCGGCGGGCCTCGCCGAGCAGCGCGACCGCTTCGGCCACATCGCTCGTGCAGCGTTCGACGAGCTCGGCGGTCGAGAGCGGCCCGATCATGCGGATGATGTCGACCAGACCTTCGGCGTCGCGCGCCCGGCGGTCTTCGGCCCGGTCTTTGGGAGCCAAGCGCTGGAGCTCGGCCTCGACCTCAGCCAGGACCTCGGGGTCGAGGAGCTCGCGCAGCTCGGCGCGGCCGAGGAGCTCGGCGAGCAACCCCTGGTCCAGGGTCAGTGCGGCCGCTCGACGCTCGGCGATCGGGGAGTCGCCCTCGTACATGAAGGCGGCGACGTACCCGAAGAGCAGTGACTGCGCGAACGGGGATGCCCGGTTGGTGGCGACGTCGACCAGCCGCACCCGGCGTTCGGCGATCCTGCGGTGCAGAGCGACCAGGGCGGGCACGTCGTACACGTCCTGGAGCACCTCGCGCACGGTTTCGAGCACGATCGGGAACGATGGATAGCGCGAGGCGACCTCGAGCAGCTGCGCCGAGCGCTGGCGCTGCTGCCACAGCGGCGAGCGGCGGCCCGGGTCGCGACGGGGGAGCAGCAGGGCCCGGGCCGCGCATTCGCGGAACCGGGCCGCGAACAGGGCCGACCCCCCGACCTCGGTGGTGACGATCTGCTCGATCTCCTCCGGCTCGAAGGCGATCAGCTCGGCGCCCGGCGGGTCCTGGTCGGTTTCCGGGATCCGCAGCACGATCCCGTCGTCGGCGGCCATCGCCTGGGCATCGACGCCGTACCGCTCGCGCAGGCGAGCGTTGATCGCCAGCGCCCAGGGTGCGTGCACCGGGGTCCCGTACGGCGAGTGCACCACGAGGCGCCAGTCGCCGAGCTCATCACGGAACCGCTCGACCACCAGCTGCTGGTCGTGGGGGACGGCGTTGGTCGCCTCGCGCTGCTCGGCGATCAGCGCGACGAGGTTGCCCGCGGCCCAGTCGTCGAGGCCGGCGGCCTGTGCGCGCGCCACGGCATCGGAGGGTGCCAGCAGCGCCATCTCGCGGGTGAAGGCGCCGATCGCCTCGCCGAGCTCCGCCGGACGGCCCAGGGTGTCGCCGGTCCAGAACGGCAGCCGACCGGGCTGTCCCGGTGCCGGTGAGACCAGGACACGATCGTGGGTGATGTCCTCGATCCGCCAGGTACTGGTGCCGAGGGTGAAGAGGTCCCCGACGCGGGACTCGTAGACCATCTCCTCGTCGAGCTCGCCGACCCGGCTGGCACGCTCCCCGACAAGGAACACACCGAACATGCCCCGGTCCGGGATCGTGCCGCCGCTGGTGACGGCAAGTCGCTGGGCGCCCGGGCGCCCGGTCAGCTCGCCGGTGAGCCGGTCCCAGACGATCCGTGGCCTCAGCTCGGCGAACTCGTCGCTCGGGTAGCGCCCGGCGAGTAGGTCGAGGGTCGCCTCGTACGCGCTGCGCGGCAGGCCGGCGAACGAGGCTGTACGCCGGACCAGGTCGAAGAGCTCGCCGGCGTTCCAGCTCTCCAGCGCCGTGGCTGCGACGACCTGCTGGGCGAGGACGTCGAGCGGGTTGGTCGGGATCCGGAGCGACTCGATGCCGCCGACGCGCATCCGTTCGACGGTGACCGCGGTGGGGACCAGGTCGCCGCGGTGCTTGGGGAACAGCACGCCGCGGGACGTCTCTCCGACCTGGTGGCCGGCGCGCCCCACCCGCTGCAGGGCGCTGGCGACCGACGGGGGCGACTCGATCTGGATGACCAGGTCGACGGCACCCATGTCGATGCCGAGCTCGAGGCTGCTGGTCGCGACCACGCACGGCAGCCGACCACGTTTGAGGTCGTCCTCGATGACGGCCCGTTGCTCCTTGGAGACCGACCCGTGATGGGCGCGTGCGATCACGGCCGGGGCGCCGGCGGACTGGCCGGACTGCGCCATCATCTGCGCCGGTGTGCGGGTCAGCGCGGCGGCCGCGGGCGTCTCGGCACTGCTCCTCGGATCGAGCCTGTCGAGATCGACGACCGGGGTGGAATCCGCGCGTTCTGCGGCGATCTCGTTCAGCCGGGCGGTCAGCCGCTCGGCCAGTCGGCGCGAGTTCGCGAAGACGATCGTCGAGGTGTGCTGCTCGATCAGGTCGACCACCCGCTCCTCGACATGGGGCCACAGCGACCCCGAGCGCGGCGCATCGTCTCCCGTGTCGAGGGCCGTCATGTCCTCGACCGGGACCACGACCTTGAGGTCCCAGGTCTTCTCCGACGGCGGCGCGACCACCTCGACGGGCGCGTTGCCGCCGAGGAACCGGGCGACCTCCTCGATGGGTCGCACCGTGGCCGAGAGCCCGATCCGTTGCGCCGGTTTGTCCACCAGCGCGTCGAGTCGTTCGAGCGACAGCGCGAGATGGGCGCCTCGCTTGGTCCCCGCGACGGCGTGCACCTCGTCGAGGATCACGGTGTCGATGCCCCGCAGGGACTCGCGGGCCTGGGAGGTGAGCATCAAGAACAGCGACTCGGGCGTGGTGATCAGGATGTCGGGCGGTGAGGTCTGCAGCTTCCGGCGATCGGCCGGGGTCGTGTCTCCCGAGCGCACCCCGACGGTGATCTCGGGCAGCTGCGTGCCTAGACGCTCGGCGGTGTGCCGGATGCCGGCCAGCGGTGCCCGGAGGTTGCGCTCGACGTCGACTGCGAGCGCCTTCAGCGGGGAGACGTAAAGGACCCGGCAGCGTCTCTGCTTCTCGGCAGGGCGCGTCGCGGTGGCGATCCGGTCCAGGGACCACAGGAAGGCAGCGAGAGTCTTGCCCGAGCCGGTGGGCGCCACCACGAGGGCGTGCCGCCCGGCGGCGATCGCCTGCCAGGCGCCGGTCTGGGCCGGCGTCGGCATGGCGAAGGCAGCCCGGAACCAGGTCCGGGTCGGCTCGCTGAACTGCTCCACCCGGTCATCATCGCCCACGACACCGACAGGGAGGCTGACGCGTTGTTCCGGACCCGGATCTCGGCGCTTATATGCTCGGCTGACCGTGCCGGAGCCGAGCGTCTGAGGAGAGTGGGATGCTTGCCGACCTGCTCGACCGCGAACCTCTGCGCATCGCCGGTATCGTCCTGGTCGGCTTCGTGCTGCTCGAGCTGTGTGCTTTCGGCATCGCGCAGATCCTGGTGGGCGGTACGCCCTCTCCCGATCCGACGGCCATCGCGTCGCGCCTCGAGCCCATCAACTCCTACGGCGTGGTTCTGGCTCCGCACGCCGAACCCACCAGGCTCGGTACGCCGCGCGGGATGGGGTCCGCCCACGCCGGGGTGGCCGTGGTCGCACTGTCCGAGGTCGACTACGTCGACACCAAGGACGGCCCGCGTCGTGCCGCCGAGGGCAGCACGCTGCTCGCCTTCCAGGTCGGGAACTGGGCCTGCGAGAACGCCGGGACGCCGTGCGCGAGCTGGCGGACGCTTCATCCCGAGGTGGTGATCGACGGCTCGTCGGAGGCGCTGCCCAGCGGTGGCAGCACGTTCGTCGCAGTGCTGCCGCCCGGCACGAGTGATGTCGAGCTGACCATCGATGCCGACGGCTTCCGGCAGTCCGAGTCGCTGCTCGAGAACTTCCCCGCCGAGTCGAACATCCTGATCCTCGACGCCTTGGACCGCGAGAAGCAGCGGGTCCTGAACCAGACGTTCCAGCTGAGCGAGCACACCAGCATCCCGCTGCAGGCAGCCGACGGGCAGGTCTCCGACGTGATGCTGCGCAACTTCACGGTGGCCTACGTCCAGCGGCGCTTCTTCTTCGACGGCGCGACGCCCGGTAATCCGCGCCAGGTGTTCCTGATCGTCAACGTGTTCTACTCCTATCCGGGCCAGACCCAGCAGTACGTACCGCTGGACGAGGTCGAGCTCGTCGACGAGAACGGCATCCACTACCACGCACGCGACCTCGACCCCGATCCGTCGGTGGCGCTTCTCGGGTTCCAGGTCCCCGCGGACCTGCGTAAGGCCACTGTGGTCATCGGGGGAGTCACTCACAAGACCTCGACCACCGGGTTGCCGTACACCTCGACGCTGGACGTCAAGAGGATCCCGCTCAGCCTGAGCTGACCTGCCTGTGATCGGCGCGGCGGGTGATCTCCACCCGTGGTGGTCGCGATCGCATTCCCCAGTGAAATCACTAAGTCAATCAATTGTGTATAGTTAGAGACCGGACGAGTTCGGGCTGGTCCGCCCTGCGCTGCGATGACCGACGCCGCGCATCGACCACAAAGGACCATCCATGGCAGGATCGTCGACCATTCCGACGCGCACGTCCTTGCGCGTCGTCGATGACGTCGAGGACGTCCCGCGCAAGGTCGTCGCGCGACAGTCGAGGCAAGACCTGGCGTTCGCCCACGGGGTCCGCTCGGTCGGGTTCCTGACGCTGGTGATCGTCTCGTCGATCGGCATCTTCCTCGGCGTGCAGGCCAAGCCGACGCTGCAGCACTACGGCTGGTCCTTTTTCACCGAGTACCGCTGGTTGCCCAACCTGGACGTCATCGGCATCGCCGCGGCCTTCGTAGGCACGATCGAGGTCGCGATCGTGGCGCTGGCCATCGCCTTCCCGCTCTCACTGCTGAGCGCCCTGTTCGTCTCCGACTGGGCGCCGGCCCGGATGAGGCCGCTGCTGATCCGGCTGATCGACCTGATGGCCGCCGTGCCCGGGATCGTCTTCGGCCTGTGGGTGCTGCTGTTCATCCAGCCGCACGCCACCCGGGTCGCGCACTGGCTCAGCGAGTACTTCGGCTGGATCCCCCTGTTCAAGGTGCACACCGACGTGCACTACCCGATCTGGGACCAGGCACCGGGCTTCGCGTCGTACGAGGGGTCGGCGTTCATCGCCGGCATCGCGGTGTCGATGATGATCTTCCCGATGGCCACCTCGGTGATGCGCGAGGTCTTCGCCGAGGCTCCGGCGGGCGAGAAGGAGGCCGCGCTCGCCCTCGGCGCCACCCGGTGGGCGATGGTCCGGACCGTGGTGCTGCCGTTCGGTCGCAGCGGCATCGTCGGGGGCACCATGCTCGCGCTGGGTCGCGCGCTCGGCGAGACGATCTCGGTGCTGCTGATCATCTCCGAGGCCTTCAAGATCAAGCTGAACATCCTCGAGTCGGGCACCGCGACGATCTCCGAGGTGATCGCGTCCAAGTACAACGAGGCGACGCCTGCCCAGCTCTCGGCGTTGCTCACGGCAGGATTCGTGCTGTTCCTGATGACGCTGGCCGTCAACACGGTCGCTGCCTCGATCGTGGCGCGCAGCCGTAGCGGAGCGGGGACCGAGCTGTGAGCGTGATGACGGCTCCCCAGGTCGCCGGCGAGGAGCCCGCAGACACCGCGACGCTGCCGGCCGAGGAGGTCGAGCACGTCCGCAAGACCCGACCGCGCACCAACGAGGACGACATGACCCTCGTCGGGTCGGTCCTCGGCGGCCTGGCCACGACCTGGCTGCTCTACGAGCGGGTGCTGCCGTTCTCCGGAGCGCTGGGCTTCTTCGTCTCCTGGTACCTGGTGTTCCTTGCCTTCTACGCCGGCCTGACGGCGG
>NZ_JAOPXI010000131.1 GCF_025965215.1 Marmoricola sp. | reverse complement strand
TCGACCAGCGCGTGCGGCGTTCGCTGCCCCAGGCCTTCGAGCGCTGGGACGGCAAGGGCTTCCCCGGGACCGCCCGGGGTGACGGGATCGAGCTCGTGATGCGGATCGTCCAGATCGCCGACGACAGCGAGGTGTTCCTGCGGGCGGACGGCCTCAGCGCTGTCGTCGACATGCTGACGTCCCGGCGCGGGACCGAGTTCGATCCGGACCTGGTCGACCTGTGCCTCGGGCATGCCGAGGAGATCTTCGGGGACCTGACCTCCCTCGATGCCTGGGACGCGGTCATCATGGGTTGCGACGCGCTCGATCGCCGCCTCGACGAGGAGTCGCTGGACTCGGTGCTGGAGATCTTTGCCGACTACGCCGACCTGAAGTCGCCGTGGACGCTCGGTCATTCGCGTGCGGTGGCCGCGCTCGTCGCCGCTGCAGGCCCGGGGCTCGGGCTGTCGGCGGCGGATTCGGCTCTCGCGACCCGCGCCGCCCTGGTGCACCGGCTCGGGGCGATCGGGGTCTCGACCGGGATCTGGAACAAGCCCGGCCCGTGGACGCCGATGGAGTGGGAGCGGGTCCGTACGGTCCCTTACCTGACCGAGCGGATCCTGTGCCGCCAGCCGCGGCTCGCGGAGATCGGTGTCCTCGCGTCCATGTGCCACGAGCACATGGACGGTTCGGGGTACCCGCGCGGGCTGACCGGAGCGTCGATCCCGGTGCCGGCACGGTTGCTGGCCGCTGCCGACGCGTACCAGTCGTTGGCAGAGAACCGGCCGGACCGCCCCGCGCTCCCGTACGTCGACCGCGAGGCAGCGCTGCGGGCCGCGGTGGATGCCGGTGAACTCGACGGCGCGGCCAGCCGGGCGGTGCTCGCCGCAGCGGGCCACGTCGTACGCCGCCGGCAGGCCCAGGTCAACGGGCTGACCGCGCGTGAGGTCGAGGTGCTCGGCCTGCTCGTGCGAGGCCTGTCGAACAGGCAGATCGCCGAACGACTCACCATCACGCCGCGGACAGCGGCCACGCACATCGAGCACATCTTCACCAAGACCGGGGTCGCGACCCGCGGAGCCGCAGCCATGTTCGCCCTGCGGCACGGACTCGTTGACGCGACCGCGAGCGACCTGCCGACCTTGGCAAACATCGGGAGATCTGCCGATGCGAGCCACCGGGACGGGCCCGTAGAACAGAGCCATGCACACCAGGACCCAGGAAGCGACGACCGATGAAACACAGGGCTGGCCCATCGTCGGCCTTCTCCTCGACGCACTGACCCGCAGGGACTTCGACGCGTTCGGCGACTGCCTGGCCACCGACGTACGGTTCCGGGCGCTGGTGCCTCGGGGCCCGTTCGAGCTGAGGTCTGCGACGGAGACCGCCGACCGCTTCCGGACCTGGTTCGGCGGCACGGAGACCTTCGAGGTCATCGACGCCTCCGTCGGTCAGCTCGGCACTCGGCTCTACGCGCGGTGGCGCATCCGGATGTTCCCGCCGGGCGACCCGGAATCAGCCCGGGTAGCCGAACAGCACCTCTTCACGACGGGGACCGATCGCATCGAGTCGATCGACCTCCTGTGCTCGGGTTTCCACCCGGAGTGTGTGCCCACCTGCGCACTCCCCTGACACCTGCGAACGCAAGGAGAAGACCATGAGTGCCAAGGCCGCGATCAGCCTGACCACCGGCCTCGAGGACCCCGAGAAGGTGACGGTCGCGATGCTCGTCGCCGTCGGTGCCGCCGAGCAGGGCCGCGAGACCACGGTGTTCCTGACCAAGGAGGCCGTGCGACTCGTCCTGCCCGGACACGCGGTCGGGATCGCGTGCGAGGGCTGCCCGGACCTGCCGAGCCTGGTGAAGCGCTTCGAGGCAGCCGGCGGGCGGTACCTGGTCTGCCCGTTGTGCTTCAACGCCAAACAGCTCGATCTCGAGGCGCTGGCTGGGAACGCGACGCTCGGCGGCACCGTGCAGCTGTGGGAGTGGATCGGCGACGAACCGGCGGTCACGTTCAGCTACTGAGCCGGGAACGACGAAGGCCGCCCGCAGGCGGGCGGCCTTCACAAGAGGGCTGGTGGAGCTGGCGGGAATCGAACCCGCGTCCTCGAGCGCCGTGCCAGGTCTTCTCCGGGTGCAGTCTGCAATGGTCGTTTTTCTCGGCCCCGGCGCTTGCACAGACACGTGCGCCGACGGGCTCAGTCGGGATTAAGTCCCGATCAACCCTCCCCACGGAAGTTGATCAGCAAGCCTTCTAGATGACGTCAGGATCCGGGACGAAGGCAGATGCCCGGTCTGACGCTTCGATCACTGCTCAGGCAGCGAGAGCGAAGGAACTGCGAGTGTTGTTGGCAGTTATAGGTTTCCAACGGACGTTTACGAGATGACGTTGGCTTCTCGACCCGCTTCTCCTGGGACAAACGTCCCTAGTCGAAACCAATCAGCCCCTCTTGAGTTGTGGTGCGAGTCCGGCGCTTCGCGCCGTCCTCACCAACCGAGTGTACGGGGCTCACCCCAGCGGCACGAACCGTCGTCGGCGCGCTATCCCGCCAGGTGCCCCTGGTCGACCGCCTGGATGCTGCCGTGCACCGCCGAGGCCCCGTCGGAGGCGAGGAACGCGATCACCGCCGCGACGCTGTCGGCGGTCATCAGCCCGCGCTTGGCTGCGACCCGCATGATCAGCTCCCAGTCGGCGCCGTCGGGAACCGCGATGGTCTGCACCTGGGCGGTGTCCATGCCACCCGGGCAGACGCAGTTCACCCGCAGCGGCGTGTTGAGGTACTCGATCGCCAACGCCTTCGTCAGCCCCACCACCCCGTGCTTGGCCGCCGTGTACGCCGCTGAGTACGCCTCGCCCATCAACCCGGCGACCGACGCGACGTTGACGATGTTCCCGCCGACCTCGAGCAGGTGCGGAATCGCGGCCTGCGCCACGAAGAACGCCCCGCTGAGGTTGAGCGCGATGTCGTGGGCCCACTCCTCCTCGGTCGTCGCGGTGGTGACCCGGAAGTCGTGTCGCCCGGCGTTGTTCACGACCACATCCAGGCGACCGAAGGCCTCGACGGCTGCTGCCACCGCGGCGCGGCAGTCTGCCGGCGAGGTCGCGTCCAGGACCCCGAAACGCACCTCCCCGGGCAGGTCGTCGCAGCTCGCGGCCACCTCGGCGAGCTTGGTCTGGTCGCGCGACGCCGCGTAGACCTGGCCGCCGGCTGCCGCGAACCGCCGTACGGTAGCGGCGCCCAGGCCCGAGGAACCGCCGGTGACGAGGATCGAGCGGCCGGTGAAGGTGGTCATGGGGTGCTCCGAATCGGTGAGGGGAACAGGCGTTCCGCGTTGTACCAGCAGACCTTGCGCAGCCAGTCCTCGTCGAGTCCGGGCGCGCGCCCGAGCAGACGCGCCAGGCCGTCGAGCTGATGGCCGTACTCGTAGGGCAGGGACGGGAAGTCGCTGCCGTAGAGGATCTTGTCGCCGAGGGCCGCCAGGCGCGGCACGAGCTCGTCGGGGAACGGAACGAAGAAGTCGGTGAACACCATCGTCGTGTCCAGGTGCGTGTGCTCGTAGCGCTGGGCCAGGTCCAGGAAGTCGGCGAACTCGGGAGCGCCGAGGTGCGCCACGATCACGCGCACGTCCGGGTGCTTCGCCAGGAGCCTCCTCAGGTGCTCCGGTCCGGTGAAGGCGTTGCCGACCGGGCCGGAGCCCACATGGATGACGACCGGTGTCCCGGCGGCAGCGATCGCTTCCCAGGCCGGGTCGAGGACCGGATCGTCCAGCAGGAACTCGCCGACCTGGGTATGAAGCTTGAAGACCTCGACGCCCGCCGCGATCGCTGCCGGCACGTACTGGCCCACGTGCTCCTCGGGAAAGAAGGTCGCCGAGCGGACGCACTCCGGGACCCGGTCTGCGAAGTCGGCCGCCCAGCCGTTCAGGTAGTCGGCGACACCGGGCTTGTGCGCGTACGGCAGGGCCGTGAACCGCCGTACGCCGAAGGAACGCAGCTGCTCGACACGTTCCTCGTCGGTGCCCCGGTACCGGATCGGCCAGGACCGGCCGATCTTCGGGCCGGCCTCGTCGAACTGGCGCCAGACCGCGGCCTGGATGTTCGGCGGCAGGAAGTGCACGTGCACGTCGAACAGGCCCGGCAGGCCCAGGTCAGCCCAGGTAGGCAACGATTCACTCCATGCCCTTGGCGCGCCGGCCGACAGCCTGCTGCTTCTCGCGATCAGCCTGCCGCGATGCCAGCGCGTGGCGTTTGTCGTAGGTCTTCTTGCCTCGCGCCAGGGCGATCTCAACCTTGGCGCGGCCGTCCTTGAAGTACATCGAGAGCGGGATCAAGGTGAACCCGCGTTCCTTGACCTTCGCGTCGATCTTGTTGATCTCGGCGCGGTTCAGCAGCAGCTTGCGGACCCGCCGCGGCTCGTGGTTGGTCCAGGTCCCCTGGGTGTACTCGGGGATGTGGACGCCGTGCAGGAACGCCTCACCCTCGTGGATCTCAGCGAAACCGTCACCGAGGGTCGCCCGACCGGCACGCAACGACTTCACCTCGGTGCCGACGAGGACGAGGCCGGCCTCGAAGACATCCTCGACGTGGTAGTCGTAGCGCGCCTTGCGGTTCTGGGCAATGAGCTTGCGGCCCTGCTCCTTAGGCATGTGGGTCCTGGGGCATAACTGCGAAATCTACATGTACTTCTGCGGATCGACCGCCGTGCCGTCGATCATCACAGTGAAGTGCAGGTGGCAGCCGGTCGACCACCCGGTCGTGCCGGCACGGGCAACCGTCTGCCCGCGCCTCACGTGAGCGCCGGTGTGCGCCACGTAGGAGCTGATGTGGTTGTAGATCAGCGTCATCTCGTGGCCGTTGACCTTGCCGACGTCGATGTAGAGGCGGTTGCCCCAGACGGCGTCGTAGTACTCCTCGATCACCGTGCCGGCGGCACTGGCAACCTCGGGCACCCCGCAGCCGGCAGCGAAGTCGTCGCCGTCGTGCAGCCCCCAGTAGTGGTAGATCGGGTGGATCCGCCAGCCGTACGGAGAGGTGATGTAGCTGTTGGCCACGGGCGGCAGCAGGAAGCCGCCCGCGCTGCCGACGAACCCGCGGCCACGGTGCTTCCTCGCCGCGGCCAGGATCAGTCGCTTGATCCGGGCTTCCCGTGCCTTGGCGGCCCGCAGGATGCGTGCATCTTCCGCCTGGAGCCGCGCGGCCTTGGCTGCCGCGGCTGTCTGGACCGCCACGAGGCTGGCGACCTGTGCACGATTGGCCGCGGCCGTCGTCTCGAGAGCCTGCTTGCGGGCGAGGTCGACCGCGGCGGCCTGACGCTCGTCGGCGACGGTCGCCTTCGCCGCAGAGACCCTGTCCCTGGTGATCTGGAGAAGCGCCTGCTTGGTCCTCAGGTCATCGAGCATCGAGGACTCGCGCGACATCAGGTTGTCCATCGTCTGGACCTGGGTGGTGAGGTCATCGACGTTGTCGGCGTTGAAGAAGGCCGACATCCGCAACAGGTTCGGGTCGCCGTACTGGTAGTCCGCAGCGGCCAACGCACCGATCGCGGCACGCTGTTCATGCACGCCGGCGATCCCGGCGGCGAGCTGCTGGCTGGCGACGGTGAGCGCGGACTCGGCGGCGACGAGCTTGGCCTGCATCTCGGTGTCGATCACCTGCGCTGCGGTGAGCTGGCCCTGGGTGGCGACCAGGGTGCGCTGGGCGACCGCGAGCTTTCCCCGGGCCGCCTGGAGCTGCTGGGTGGCAGCCACGAGGGCCGTGCTGGCATCGTCGAATCCCGCCAGCGCGGCTCGGACCTGGTGGTGCGCCTGCTTCTTCCGGTTGTGCAGGTTGTCGGCCTGCGCCGTCGACAGCAGGACCGGGCTCGCTGCGACCACCGCAGTGCAGAGCACGGCGAGGCACCAGGAGATCGGGCGACGCCTGCTGGCGAGGCGGTTACGCGTGGGGAAGGTGTGCTGCACAGGTCAGCCTGTTCGAATTGGGGAAGAAGTGAACAGAGTGACGGTAACTGACCGACCTCAGACTTTGAGGTATTTGCGGGTCATCTCGAGTGTCGGGATCAGGGTGAGCAGCACGCCGATGGCGGCAACCCAGCCGACAGCGGTCACCGCGTCGTGCCAATTGATCCACTCGACGATGTGCGAGGACGACCTGAGCCGCCCGTACACCCCGAAGTACACGACGCCGCCCAGGGTCGCCGACGCAAGCACGATGCCGATCACCGCCGCTACCAGAGTCTCCATCAGGAACGGCAGCGAGATGTACAGGTTCGAGGCACCGACCAACCTCATGATCCCGATCTCCCGCCGGCGGGCAAAGGCCGCCAGACGGATCGTGTTGCTGACCTGGAGCACGGCGGCGAGCAGCAGGAACGCGGCGATCACGAGGGCAGCCCACTTCATGAACGTCATCCAGAAGTAGATCGGCTTCAGCACCGTGCGCAGGTCACGCACCTTTGCGACCCCGTCCATCCCGGAGAGCGCTGACTCCACGCCCTGGAAGTTGTTGGGGTTCTTGAGCTTGACCCAGTAGGACTCCTGCATGTCCGCCGCCGTGACGGTCGAGTAGATCGCCTGCTCGGCCTTGTCCTGCGAGACGTAGACCCGCTTCCAGGTCGCGAACGCCTGGTCCTTGCTCTGGTGGTAGTACGAGGCCACCTCGGGGTGGGTGTTGAGGACTTCGGTGATCGCCGCCTTCTGCGCGGCGTTGACCTCGCCCGAGGTGCAGTGCGGCGTCCGGGAGTTCTGGTTGCACAGGAAGACCGTGATCTGGAGCTTGCTGCCCCAGAAGCTCTCCGCCTTCTGGGCCTGGGCCTTCAGCAGGAAGCCCATCCCGACGAGGGTGAGCGAGATGAAGATCGTCACGACGAGCGCGATGGTCATCGTGACATTGCGGCGCAGGCCGGTGCTGGTCTCGGAGAAGACGTAGGTGAGCTGCATGAGGAAGTCCTAGTGCTGGAAGCCGTAGACGCCACGGGACTGGTCCCGGATGACGTGACCGTCGGAGAGCTCGATGACCCGCTTGCGCATCTGGTCGACGATCCCCGAGTCATGGGTCGCCATCAGGACCGTGGTCCCGGTGCGGTTGATCCGGTCGAGCAGCTTCATGATCCCGACACTCGTGTTCGGGTCCAGGTTTCCGGTCGGCTCGTCGGCGATCAGGATCTGGGGACGGTTCACGAAGGCGCGGGCGATCGCGACCCGCTGCTGCTCGCCGCCGGAGAGCTCGTCGGGCATCCGGTCGCCCTTGCCGTCCAGGCCGACCAGCTCGAGGGTCTCGGGCACGACGGCGTTGATGTGGCTGCGCGGCTTGCCGATCACCTGCAGCGCGAACGCCACGTTCTCGGACACCGTCTTGTTGGGGAGCAGCCGGAAGTCCTGGAAGACGGTGCCGATCTTGCGCCGCAGCGCCGGGACCTTCCAGCTGGCCAGCCGGTTGATCTCCTTGCCGGCGACGTAGACCCGACCGTGGTTGGGGCGCGCTTCGCGCAGCACCAGGCGGAGGAAGGTCGACTTGCCCGAACCCGAGGCGCCGACGAGGAAGACGAATTCGCCCTTCTCGACGTCGACGGTCACATTCGCGAGGGCGGCCTTGTTCTGGCCCGGATAGGTCGTGGAGACGTTCTCGAATCGGATCACGTGGTCTTCGGTGGCCGGTATCGGGGACAGGACTGTGCATGTTTCTGCGCACGCGCGTGGGCACGCTTCGAGCGTCCGGCCACGTGGCGAGTTTAGGTGAGCACCCCTGACGGACCGGGGACGCGGTTGCCCTCGGTGTTTCGCGTCCACCGCACTGGCCTAATCTCGCTTCATGCTCCGACGCCTGCCCGTGCCCGCTCTCGTGCTGGCAGCTGCGCTCGCACTGGGCGGGTGCCATGGCAGCCCGAGGCCGGCGGCAGTCGGGACTCCGCGGACCTCAGTCGCGTACTCCGCCATCGTCGCGTCGCGCATGCACGTCGTCCGGGTCCGGTTCTGCGACCTGGTCCAGGCCCGCGAGGTGAGACGGGCGACCGGCGGCAGCCGCGCCGCAGCCATCAGCTGGGGCAATGGCGCCCCGATCCCCGTGGTGGCCGGAGCCGATGTCGGCCACGAGCTCGGTTGCTCCTGGACCGGTCCGACCGGCGTCGTGGCACGAGCCTGGGTCTTCGCCCGCCCGGTCACCGGGGCGTTCGCGGCCAGCATCGTCGCCGCGGCGGCGCACCAGCGTTCCTGTACGGGACGTCCCAACACGATCTTCGGCAAGCCCGCCATGACCCAGGTCTGTTCCGGACCGTCCCGATCGGTACGAATCCGCCAGGCCGGGCTGTTCGGGGACACGTGGCTGTCCTGCGAGATCCAGGCGTCCCGGCAGTCCGTGCCGGTCCTGCTGCGACGCACCGACGACTGGTGTGCAGCCGTCGCCTCCGCGCTCGACACCGCCGGCTGACCGGGATCCCGGCGGTTGCGCGTACCTCAGGCGGTGAAGTCCGCGCCGCGGCGCCAGCGGATCCCGGCCTCCAGGAATCCGTCGATGTCCCCGTCGAGGACTGCCTGCGGGTTGCCGGACTCGTACTCGGTCCGCAGGTCCTTGACCATCTGGTAGGGGTTCAGCACGTAGTTGCGCATCTGGTCACCCCAGCTGGCCTGGACGTCACCCTTGAGCTCGTCGAGGTGCGCCTTCTCCTCGGCCTTCTTCAGCGCGAGCAGCTTCGCCTTGAGGACCACCATCGCGCTGGCCTTGTTCTGCAGCTGCGACTTCTCGTTCTGGCACGACACCACGGTCCCGGTCGGGATGTGGGTCAGCCGAACCGCCGAGTCGGTGGTGTTGACCGACTGGCCGCCAGGGCCGCCCGAGCGGTAGACATCGACGCGGATGTCCTCGTCGGGGATGTCGATCTCGTCGGTCTGCTCGAGCACCGGGACGACCTCGACGGCCGCGAAGCTCGTCTGGCGGCGGCCCTGGTTGTCGAACGGGCTGATCCGGACCAGCCGGTGGGTACCGGCCTCGACCGACAGCGTGCCGTAGGCGTAGGGAGCGTGGATCGCGAACGTCGCGGACTTCAGACCGGCTTCTTCGGCGTACGAGGACTCGAACACCTCGACCGGGTATCCGTTGCGCTCGGCCCAGCGGGTGTACATCCGCATCAACATCTCGGTGAAGTCCGCCGCGTCGACACCGCCGGCGCCGGCACGGAGGCTGATGATCGCCTCGCGGGCGTCGTACTCGCCGGAGAGCAGCGTGCGAACCTCGAGCTGCTCGACCGACTTGTGCAGCCGGCCCAGCTCGGCCTCCGAGTCGGCCAGGGTGGCCTCGTCGCCTTCCTCGGTCGCCATCTCGACCATCAGCGCCAGATCCTCGAGACGCGACTCGAGCGACGTGAACCGCTCCAGCTCGCCCTGGAGCACCGAGAGGCGGCCGGTCACCCGCTGGGCGTTGGCCTGGTCGTCCCACAGGTTCGGGTCGGCGACCTCTTCACCGAGGTTGACGACCTCGGCGCGCATGGCGTCGAGGTCCAGGACCTTGCCGATGGTGACCATCGTCGCCTGAAGCTGCTTGATGTCGGTGTCGAAGTCGCGTTGTGCCACAAGGGGCAAGGCTACCTGCCCGGTCCCGCCGCGATGACCGTGGCGGGACTCGCCGTACGTCGGCACACCTCGTCCCACGGCGTCGCAGCCAGACCGAGCTCGCGGGTGATCGCCGAGGAGTCCAGGACGTAGGGCCGGGTGAACTGGTACTCGGTCTCCCCCAGCTCGCGAACCATCGGAACGACCAGGCCCAGCGCCTTCATCGCGATCCGGGGATACGCCTTGACCTCGACGGGAGGTTTCCCGGCCGTCGCCAGGATGTCGGTGATCGCCTCGCGCTGCGTACGCGGCGGGTTGCTCGGTGCATGCCAGATCCGTCCCCAGGCGGATTCGGTCACCGCCACCGCTGCCAGCGCCCTGCCCATGTCGGCCACATCGGTCCACGTGTGCGGTTCGTCGGGGCTACCCACGACCCGGACGGTCTTGCCGGCAAGAGCCGCCTCGATCACGCGCGGCACGTGGGCGTAGTCGCCCGGACCTGCGCCGAGGTAGTCCGAGCCGCGGACCTCCACGGCGCGCACGCTGCCGGCGGAATGTGCCGCGAACGCCTCCGCCGTCATCAGCGCGCGCACCTGCGCCTTCGAGCCGGGCGCGGCGTCGGCCAGGCCCTCGACCATCGGACCATCGACCGGGCCGTAGGGGTAGAGGTTGCCGGCGGTCACCAGCACCGCACCAGTGCGACTGGCCGCGGCGAGCAGGGCCCGGGCGATCGGCGGCCAGTCCTGCGCCCAGCGGTCGTAGCGCGGCGGGTTCACACAGTTGTAGATCGCCGCAGCTCCACCGGCGAGCTCGGTCAGCGCCTCGGCATCGGTCGCGTCCACCGCGACGCGGCGGGCGCCGGGCACCTCGGGGCCGACACCGGATCGGCTTGCCAGGACGATGTCGACGTCGCGGCCCGCCAGCGCAGCTGCGACGGCGCGGCCGACAGGGCCTGCTCCGATGATCACGTGGGTCTCGCTCATGGTCCTCACCTTTCCTCGACAGAAACAAGAGCGGTGCTCTCGTTTCTGAACGTTCCCACATCCGATCCCACAATGCAAGAGCAGTGCTCTTGTTTGTTGCCAATGCTCTCGATATGCCGCAGACTTCGGACCATGACGAGCCAGAGCGCACCGAGGACGGCCCGTGATTTCGCGCGCATCGAACTCACCCGCGCCATTCTTGAAGCAGCCCGCAGGCACCTCGCCGAGGTCGGTCCGGGTGAGCTCTCGGTCCGCAGCATCGCCCGGGACCTGGGCATGGCGTCGTCCGCGGTCTACCGCTACTTCCCGAGCCGCGACCACCTGATCACCGCACTGCTGGTCCAGTGCTACGACGAGAGCGCCGCCCTCGTCGAGGCAGCCGACGCTGCTGTGCGCCCCGACCGCCTGCGCCAGCGCTGGATCGCGATGACCCTGGCCCTGCGCGCGTGGGCGCTGGACAACCAGCACGAGTACGCCCTGCTCTACGGCTCGCCGGTCCCCGGGTACGCCGCACCCCAGGACACCGTCGGTCCAGCGACCCGGGTCCCGCAGGCCCTGCTGCAGCTGATGGCCGACGCCGAGGAAGCCGGCACCGTCCTCGGTGCGCCGACCGCGCCGCTGTCCCGCAAGGAACGCGCCGCGCTGGCCCCGATCAGCGCGTCAGTCGGCCGGCCGATCAGCGACGAGCGCGTGCTCCGCTCCCTCACTGGGTGGGCTCTGCTGATCGGGGGGCTGTCGCTGGAGCTGTTCGGCCACCTGAACCGGGGCGTGCTGGACTACGACCTGAACTTCCGGTGCCTGGTCGAGCAGGCGGCCGACGACTTCGGGCTCTGAGCGGGCCCTTCCGGGTCGCCTCCTAGAAGGCGCCGGCCCCGTTCGGCGTACCGAGTCCGGTCGGTCCGTCCCAGCCGGCACCTGCGGTGCACCACTGAAGTGTCGGGCAGCTGCCGTTGCTACCGGTGGTCACGTCGAACAGCTGCCCCGGGTTGGCGTACGGCAAGGCATTGGCGGTGCCGGTGGTGTTGCCCGACAGCGCGTAGACCGCCGCGATGATCGGGGAGGACTCGCTCGTGCCGCCGATCTGGCCCCAGGTCGAGGACCTGCTGTTGGTCGGGTAGTAGACGGCGAGCCCGCCGTGGTTCGGGTCGGCGACCGCGGCGACGTCGGCCATCGCCCGCTTGGCGCACCCGGTGTTGAACGGCGCGGCAGCCGGGAGCGCAGCATTGATGGTCGAGCAGCCGGACCCGGCACCGCTCCAGACCGACTCCGACCAGCCGCGTGCGTTGCTCGCGGCCAGCAGCGACGTACCGCCGACAGCGGTGACGTACGACGAGGAGGCCGGGTAGCTCGCGCCCTTGTAGCCGTTGTCACCGGTCGAGGCCGTGATCGCGATGCCGGAGTGGCGGTAGTACTGCGCGTAGGTCGCATCGGACGCGTCGCCGCCGCCGTAGCTGTTGGAGATGGCGACCACGCCGGGCTGAGCGGCCGCAGTGTTCTCGGCAGCGCCCAGGTTGGCGAACGACGCCGAGCTGGCCTGGACCATCACGATCTTGCAGTCGGGGCAGGCGGCCGAGACGGCCTGGACGTCCAGGGCCTGCTCGCCGCCCCAGCCGGCGTTGAACGACGGCAGCTGGGTCGTGCTGCCGGTCTGGCTCATGACCTTCAGGCAGCCGTTCGCCCTGGTGCAGGCCGGCAGGCCGAAGGTAGACCGGAAGACACCGAGGTCACGCTCGAGGTTCGGGTAGCCGTAGGCGTCCACGATCGCGACGGTGCGACCTCCCGAGAGCAGACCGGTGAGCTTGTAGGCGTTCTCCAGCTGGGCAGGGGTCAGGGCCGACGACGCAGGCGTGGACGTTGCCGGCGCCACGCCGTGGGCGTCGACCAGGATCTCCGCGTCGCACGCGGCCTGACCCGCGACCGCGGCGGCGCAGACCCTCTTGCCGTGGAGCTTGACCTGCGCGACGTGGGACGGCCCGGCGTACGCGGTCGAGAGGGTGAGGCCGAAGCCGGCCAGCACGAGGGCAACAGCCCCCGCCAGCGAACAGATCCAGAACCGCCTGATGACAGAGGTCTTCATGCCCCAACTCCCTCATGGATGATCACTGTGGGCGTACACCCGGACAAGCCCCGCCCGCACAAGAAATGTGGGCCCATTTGCCCGAAATGTAAATAGCCAGGACAGAGGAGATTCAGCGTCCGAATGACACTGTAAGGGACGCGAGGTCGATCGAGTACGGCAATGGCTTGCCCGGACGCAGCGTCGGTCCCGACTCCACGACCGGATCGGCCCTGGTGAGCAATCGGCCCAGGAACGCCTGGCCGAGGAAGATCGAGAGTCCCGCTCCGGGGCACCCCTGAGGTCCGTGCGAGAAGAAGTTGAACGACCAGTCCCCGGCCGCTCCCCCGCTCACCCACTCCTCGGGGGCGAACCGATCGGCGTACGCGACGCGGGTCCTGTTGCGGTGGTTGAACAGGTTGTGGATCAGCACCTGGGTACCAGCCGGCACCAGCTCACCGTTGGCGAACCGGACGTCGGTGGTGGTGACCCGCCCGAACAGGCCTGTCGTCGGCCAGAGCCGCATGGTGTCCTGGATGCACCCCGCGAGGTAGGTCGCGCCGACCACGGTCTTCACCGTCGTGAGTCGCTTTCCGGCCAGCTCGGCACGGACTTCGGCCAGCGCCAACGGATGCCCGGCCAGCACGACGAGGGTCCGGAACAGGTTCGCCGGAAGGGTGTCGCCCATCGCGAACAGCCAGTGGATCAGCTGGCCGGCCGGGTCGGTCTCGCGATCCTGCGGAGCCGCGGCGAAGAGCCCGGTCAGCGCCGCGGGATCTGGCGTGTCGACGTACTCCTGCAACAGGGCGTGGAACTGGACGTACCCCCTGGCCGGCTTGCCCGGCATCTTGTTGCCCGCGTCCATCAGCGCCGCCAACTGGTCGGTGATCTTGACGTCGTCGGTCGCGGCGTCACCGAGCACCACCCGACGGGTCAGTCGCTGGAAGGCACTGTTCAGGTCGTCCCAGGTGATCGGCCGGTCGAGGTCCAGTAGGGCGTCGGCCTCGGCGATCGCGATGGCAGCGAACCCCCGAGCCAGCCGGTGGGTCGGCTTCCTCGTGTCCAGGACCGCCTCGGCGAAGGACCGCCGCTGGGCCCACAGGTCCCCGCGCGACAACGTCAGGGCGTCGGGCTGGAACGCGGACATGCCCTTCTTCTTCGCGTCCGGGTCGGACGCGAACGGCGCCGGCGACCCCTCCAGCACCCGGCGGATGTCATCGGGGTGGTGGACCAGCAGGGCTTCCTCGGCGACGACGCGGACGTAGAACGGATCTGCGCCGTACTTCCGGACCAGCGCCGCGGTGCATCGGTAGGCCAGCTGGTCGGCGTGGACGAGCGTGGCAGCCGAGACGACCGGCGCGCGCTTGCGGAACAGACCCTGGACGACGTTCGGGACCGCGACCTGGGCGGAGAACAGCACGCCGTCGGCGAAGCTCGCGTGCTTGAAGTCGATCGCCACCTCAGGCTGCCCCGGACCGAGGACCGGCCTTGCGCCATGGAGCGAACGCGTTCGCGCTGCCCTCGAGGGCCGGCGCGAGCTCCGGGAAGTGCCGGATGATGACGTCGGCCATGGTGTTCTTGTCGATCCACTCCATCCCCTGCGCCGTGTAGACCTCGGGGGTGTAGTCCCGGGTGAAGAACCGATCGCTCTTCAGTCGCCGTGACGCCATCAGGATGAAGATACGGAAGGCGGTGTCACTGAAGCCGAAGCCTTCGGGTGGCTCCTCGCCGAGCAGGCCGACCTGGAGGTCCACGTCGTCGATGTTGCCGGCGTAGAGCTCCTCGAGCTCGGCGTTCCAATCGGGGTTCGGCGTGAGCTTGTCGAACGAGGTGATCCGCGGCATCCGCAACTGCTCGCGGAAGTCGTTGTACCGGCGAACACCTCGTTCCCGGTCGCGGAAGATGTCGACGGTGCCGAGGTCGAGGTGCTGGCCGGTGACCCGGGTGTGGTCCATCAACGCGCGCGGGTGGTTGTGCAGGGTGATCTTGCCCGGGTACTCGGTGCCGAAGTGGTACATCAGATCGGTCCAGCCGAACTTGTCCACGGCAGCGCGGGTGTCGTTGCCCATCACGTCGTTGAACTCGACGTTCTCGATCAGCTCGCCGGTCCGGTGGTCACAGATCGGGTAGTCGTCCGGGATCAGCGGGTGCAATCGGTAGACCGAGATGAACTCCTCGGTGATCGCGAACGAGGCGCCGTGGTGCTTGAGCTCGCTGCCGATGATCCCGGCGCCGGCCTCGATGTCGATCGCCTTGGTCAGGAACCGAGCGGCTGCCATCCACTCCGGCAGGGCGCCGTACCAATTGGCGTGCATGCCGGTCTGCAGCACCGGGGTGTTCAGGATGCCCGGCGTCCACTCGACGGTGTGGATCTTGGCCATCAGCGCAGCGTTGACCAACCGCGCCGTCAGGAACAGCTTCTCGTCGCTCCACGACGGATAGGTCTTCTTCAGCATGTCGCAGATCGCGTTGTGCTCCTTGACGAACAGCGTGTGCAGCAGCGCCAGCCCGACCCAGTAGTTGTCGTTGAAACCGGTCCGGTCGATCCCGGCCAGGACCGGGTCCTCCTCGAGCGGCAGCTTGCCGTCGATGAGCAGCATCTTGCCGTCCTCACCGCTGCGCATCACCCTGTTCTGGTCCTCGCTCGATCCGTAGATCGCCGAACCGTCCCACCAGTGCGTGACCTTGTTGAGGTACGTCGCCGGACGCCCGTCCTCGGGGTCGCGGGTGCGGTCGGCGGTGGTCCGCTCGATCAGCATCTCGCCGTCCCAGTCGTCGCCTTCGGCGAGCTCGATCTCGACCACACGGTCGGGGTCGTTGGTGCCGTGCCCGAACCAGCCGTGGTTCTGGAACTGGATCCAGGCGGCCGCCAGGACGTTGAGCCCGGTCGCCGGCTGGAACTCGTCGCGCCAGAAGACCGTGCGGCTGACCTCGCGCGGCGACGGAGTCAACAGTCGCGGCGGCTCCTCGGCGGCGGTCGCCTCCCAGGGGAAGTTGCGGCCGAAGCGGGTCTGCGCCGAGCCCATCTTCGCGTCGTACGGGTCCTGCATCGTGCCGTCGTAGGTCCGGTACGCCGGAAGGTTCTCGAGCTCGGCCTCCTCGACGTCGTCGCGGGTGTCGTGCAGGTTGTCGTGGCGCAGGTCCTCGCGCAGTGCGGCGAGGTTGAGTGCGGCAGCCGGGCCGGGCAGCTTGTGCCAGGGAACCCCTGCCTTGTTGACCGTCCGCCAGACGGCTGCATTGGTGCCGGTGATGATCCCGCGAATCGATGCCACGTCCGACCCTTCGTCATGCTCCCCTCTGCGGAAGTTACCCGCCTGGGGTCATGCGGTCCAGAACGTCCTCGAAACGCAGCTGCTCCAAGCCCAGCGGATCGCCGGCTCCGGCCTCGACCTCGTCCCAGGTGCGCGGCGCCGCGACCATCGGCAGCTCGCGGCCGCGCAGCGAGTAGGGCGCGATCGTCGTCTTAGCACCGACGTTCTGGGACCAGTCGAAGAAAACCTTGCCGCCCCGACGGGCCTTGGTCATCTGTGAGACCACCAGCTTCGGGTGCGCGGCCTCGAGCTCCTCGGCGATGTCCTTCGCGTAGTCACGGATCTCTTCGGAGCTGCGGGTCCCGTCGAGGTCGGCGTACAGGTGCAGGCCCTTGGAGCCGCTGGTCACCGCCCGCGTCCGGAGACCGTCGACCGCGAGGCGCTCGCGGACCAGCAGCGCTACCTGCGAGCACTCCATCAGACCGGCCGGCTCGCCTGGGTCCAGGTCGATCACCATCCGGTCCGGGTTGACCGGCCGACCGTCCGCGTCGACCCGCCACTGGTGCACGTGCAGCTCCAGGGCCGCGAGGTTGACCAACCAGGTCAGCGTCGCCAGCGAGTCCACCACCGGGAAGCGCAGCTCGCCGTCCTCGCGTGAGGCCGTCCGAGAGCCTGAGGTCGGAACCGTCACGACCCGGACCCAGCTCGGCGTGCCGCCGGGCACGTTCTTCTCGAAGAAGCTCGCCTGCCCGGTGCCGTGCGGCCAGCGGATCCGGGTGACCGCCCGGTCGGCGAGCACCGGCAGCAGCACCGGTGCGACGCGTGCGTAGTAGTTGAGCACCTCCGCCTTGGTGGTCCCCGTCTGCGGGTACATGACCTTGTCCAGGTTGACGAGGGTGAGGGTGCGTCCCTCGACGTCGACGTGGACCTCGTTGCGCTCGACCATCAGCCCCCCAGGTCCTCGAAGCTCAGGTCGGTCCGGACCCCGCGGTACGCGGGCTGACGAAGCCGGCCGTCACCGGTGACGGTCAGGTACTGCACATCGACGACCAGCACGGGATCGACCCACACGGTGCCCTCGGTGTCGGCTCGCGGCAGACCGTCAGCGAACGGCGACGTCTCCCGGACCAACGGACGCAGCAGCACGCCCAGGCGCTGGCCGGCCTTGCCTGCGATGCCCGACCCGACCCGACCGCGAAACGTCAGACCATCGGGTCCTGGCTCCCCGACGAGGACCGCGCCGAGCCGGGCGCCACTGCCGGTCTCGTGCCGGAAGCCACCGACGACGTACGAGCCGGTCGGTCGGATCGGGAACTTGAGCCAGTCCTTGCTGCGCCGGTCCGGGTAGTACGCGGACGACAGCTTCTTGCTCACGATCCCCTCGAGCCCCTGGGCCTCGGCGGCCTCCAGGATCATCTGGCCGTCGTCGTAGGTCGGGGGTACCTGCCACGAGGCGTCGTCGAGGCTGAGCCCGAGCAACGCGTCGCGCCGCTCGACCAGCGGCCGGGCCATCACGTCCTCACCGTCGAGGCGAAGCAGGTCGAAGACAACCAGGGTCACCGGGTTGGTCTGCGCGAGCGTGGCTGCCTTGGTGGCGTCACGCACGTGCATCCGATCGGCGAGTGCCCCGAACGAGGGCACCCCGGAGCCCAGTGCGACGATCTCGCCGTCGAGGATGAAGTCGTGGCCGAGGTCGGCAAGACCGCGCAGCTCCGGGTACGCCGCGGTGACGTCGTTCTCGTTGCGGGAGGTGACCCTGAGCCGGCCGCCGCTCACGTCCACCAGCGCGCGGATGCCGTCCCACTTGACCTCGTGCACCCAGTCCGGGCCCGTCGGCACGTGGTCGCCCCGGGTCGCGAGCATCGGCTTCATGGCGCCATCCTGCCAGCCGCTCACCCGCGCCCGGGGCGCGTCTGGGCGTCCTCAGCCCCCCGACTTCGAGAACGTGCCGGGTGCGCGGACCCCGCCGGCGCCACCACCGCCACCAGCGCCGCGGAACGAGAACGTCGGGAAGTTGCCCCGGTTGCTCAGCGACGTACTTGCTCCCTTGATCGGCTGATCGATGGCAGCCAGCACGACCTTCGTCCCGGCGGCCAGACCGCTCGCGATCACCACCTGGCGGGCGCCGACTGCTCCGAGTGTCACGCGTTTGACCGCCAGTGTCTTACCGTCCCAGGTCTGGACGGTCCCGGTGGTTCCGTTGCGCACGACGGCCGAGGTCGGAACGGTGACCACGTCGTGCGCCGTCGCGACCACGATCTCCATCAGCGCGTTCGAGCCGGTCGGCAACGAGATCGTCGGGTTCTCGACCGTCACGGTGACCGGGTACGACGTGGTGCCCGTCGACGTGTCCGCGACGAGGCCGATCTGCGTGACCTGGCCGGTGGTCGTCTTCGAGATGCCAGGGACGGTGACCTGGACGACCTGTCCGAGCTTCACACTGCCGATCTGCGTCTCGGGCACGGTTCCCACGATGGTGACCGCGCTGCCACCGACCACGGTGGCGACCGTGTGCCCGGCCGCGACGACGTCGCCGACTGCGGCGTCGAGGGCGACCACACGGCCAGAGCGGGTCGACCGGACGACGGCCTGGGCGCGGTTCTGCTGCGCGGTGACCAGGTCGGCCTGGGCCTGGTAGATCTGAGCCTGGTCCGACGCGAGTCGGGCAGCAGTGACCGTGCCGCCGCTGGCCGACGGGCTCGAGGTCGACCCGTTGTTAGCCGCACCGTTGTTCGAGCTCGAGCCGTTGCTCGACGGTACGGCCACCGACCGGGCACTCGAGACCGGTGCACCGCCGTGTCCGCTGCTGCCCCCGAGCGCCTTCGTGAGGGCACCTGCCAGGGCGTCAAGCGCGTGCGCAAGGTCGTCCTGTGCCTTGCTCACGGCATCCTGCGCGGCCTGGACGGCAGCCAGGGCCGTGCTGCAGGCGGCATCGGCGGGGTCCGGACCGGTACTCGGCGCATCGGTGGGCGACGCGGTCGGAGTCGGCGTGAACGCGCTGGCGCAGGCCGAGGTCTGCGCGGTCAGGGCGGACTTCGCCGCCGCGATGGCCGACGAGGCCGCTGTCTGCGCGGCGATCACCTTGTCCTGTAGCCCCTTCAGGGCGGCGAGGGTGGCCGCCGAGGTACCGCTGTTCCCGCTGCCTGAGGAGCCCGTGCCTGACGAGCCCGTGCCTGAGGAGCCCGTGCCTGACGACGGCTTGCTCGAGACCGCGTTGGAGACCGCCGCGGACTGGGCCGCGAGGTCCGAAGCCAGCTGCGCGATCGCCTTCGCCACCGCCGCCTGCGCCTGGGTCAGCGCTGCGTCGAGATCACCGGTGTCGAGGGTCGCGATCACCTGGCCGGTCGTCACCTGCTGCCCGAGTGCGACCTTCAGTGCCGCGACGGTGCCGCTGGTCGCGAACGAGAGGTCGGCCCGGTCAGCGGCGTCGACGACCCCGCTGGTCGCGAGGGTCTGCTGGACGTCTGTCCTGGTCGCGGCCACGGTCCGGTACTGGGCTGCCTGATTGCCACCGGCCACGCCGTACGCCGTACCTGCCCCGATCACGACGAGCGCGACCAGCCCGATCAAGGGCCAGCGCACGTGTCGACCTCGCAGCGGACTCACGACGACTGACCGCCGTTGCTGTCCAGGCTCGCGCCACCGGCCCCGGGACCGCCACCGAACCCGGCACCGTTGCCGCCGGCCCTGGTGAACGTCGAGCCGCACTGGCCGCCCACCGGTGGCGTAAGGGCCATCGTGGTCGCGGTGATCGCTCCGGTGGAGTCGGTCTTGCCCTGGGCCCGGACGCACACCCCGACCTTGACGTCGCTCGCCGACCCTGTCGCCGTCGTCGTGAACGTGGTGGTCGCCGTGGTCCTCACCTCGACCGAGGTCGTCGTCGCGGTGCCCGACGCTGCCGCCGGACGCGTCTGGACCACGGTGAATCCGTTCGCCGCGACCGCGGTGACCTTGCCGAAGGCGCCCAAGCCCCCGAACCGGACCTGACCGCGACCGGTGCCGCTCGGCGGGGTTCCGTTGGACTGCGGCCCGTTGCCGCTGCCGCCCGGCGGAGTGCCACCGAAGCCGCCGCCGCCTGCCCGGGTCGTCGGGGTACAGGACCCGCCCACGGGAGTCGTGATCCGGACCGAGGCTGCGGTGATCGAGGTCGGCGGCGCGGCCGGAGTCGTCGAGGAGCCCGAGGCACTGGGCGCCGGCATGGCGACGACGCAGTCACCCACCTTCACGTCGGCGAGCTTCGCGCTCACCTGCTTGGTGAAGGTGGTGCTCGAGGTCCAGGACACGGCAACCTGGCCGCTCTGCGGGCTCTGGACCTGGGCAGTCGTTCCACTGACGGCGGCAACGAGGCCGTTCGCGCCCGGGAACTGTCCCGCACCTCCGGCCTGCTGGCCGGAACCGGCACCGGCGTTGTTGGCGCCCGAGGCTGCGGGTTGCGGGCTGCTGCTGCCGCACGCGGCTGCGCCGAGCAGGAGCACCCCGGTGCCACAGGCCGCGGCGACGCGGCGGGCCAGGACGATGCGGCTGTGCAGGGACGTGGTCATGGTTCTCCTTGTAGTTGGGCGCGCGGTGGTCATGGTCATTCGCTCCTCAGTGCGTCGATGGGGGTCAGGCGAGCGGCCCTGCTGGCGGGATAGACCCCGAAGCCGACGCCCAGGCCGAGCGCGACGCCCAGCGCCGCGAGGATGGCAGGGGCCGAGATGCTCACCGGCTGGTTGATCACCGATGGCAGGATCACGGCCCCGACGACACCGATCACCGCGCCGATCACCCCGCCTGACACGCCGAGCAATGAGGCCTCGATGAGGAACTGCCGTCGGATGGCCGACGGAGTCGCTCCGAGTGCCTTGCGCAGGCCGATCTCGCGAACGCGCTCGGTGACCGAGACCAGCATGATGTTCATGACGCCGATGCCACCGACCAGCAGCGAGATCGCGGCGATCCCGGCGAGCAGGATCGTCATCGTCTTGTTCGTCGAGTTCGCTGTCGACAGCAGCGCGTCCTGGGTGGCGATGCTGAAGTCCGGCGAGCTGGAGGTGACGTCGTGGGCGGTCAGCAGTGCCGCGTTGACCTCCTGGTACGCCGCGCTGAGCGAGCCGGCCGACCTTGCCTCGACGTACAGGCTGGCCAGCGCAGTGCTGGTTGCACCGCTGAGCCGTTGCGCGGTGGTGATCGGTACGACGGCAAGGTCGTCCTCGCTCGAGGTCGTCGAGGTGGCACCCGACTCGGCGAGCACGCCGATCACGGTCAGCGTCGTGCCGTCGGCGGTGATCGTCTGGCCGACCGGGTTCCCGCGGCTGAACAGCTGGCTGGCCGTATCGGGTCCGAGCACCACCACGTTCGCACCGGTCGCGAGCTCGGCGGCTGTGAAGAAGCGTCCCGAGGTCAAGGTGCGGGCGCGGACCTGCGGCCACGTCGTCGTGGTACCGACGATCCGGCTCGTCCAGTTCGTGGTGCCGGCAGCGAGGGCCGAGGAGGACGACGTCGTGGGCGCGACCTGAGCCACATCGGGGGCGACGGTGGAGTCCGCGATCGCGTCGGCGTCAGCCAGGGTCAGCGAGGACGCCGATCCGAACCCGCCGCGGACGCCGCTGGACCCCGTGCTGCTGCCCGGCGAGACGATCAGCAGGTTCGAGCCGAGCGCGTCGATCTGGCTGCGCACCTTGTCCTGGGCGCCGAGGCCGAGGCCGACCGTGAGGACCACCGACGAGATCCCGATGACGATCCCGAGCATCGTGAGCAGGGAGCGGAGGCGATGGCTGCGGACAGCGTCGGCCGCCGTGCGCAGGGTCTCGAGCCAGTTCACGTGAGGTCACCGGACCTGACGTCGCCGGACTTGCTGGTGCTGGACCGGATCTCGCCGTCGAGGATCGTGATGACCCGCTCGGCCTGGGCGGCGATGTCGTTCTCGTGGGTGATCAGTACGACGGTCCGGCCTGCGTCGTGGAGCTCGCGGAACAGCGCCAGCACATCGGCTGATGCGACCGAGTCCAGGTTGCCGGTCGGTTCGTCGGCCAGGATCATCGACGGCTCGGTGACCAGCGCCCGGGCCACGGCGACGCGCTGCTGCTGCCCGCCGGACAGCTCGCCCGGTCGATGCTGGGCCCGCTCGGACAACCCCACACGGTCCAGCGCGCGCAGCGCGCGCTGCTCGCGTTCGGCTGTCCCCACACCGGCATAGACCAGTGGCAGTGCGACGTTGCGCAGCGCGGTCAGGTCGGGGAGCAGGTTGAACTGCTGGAATACGAAGCCGATCTCACGGTTGCGGATGTGCGCCAGCTCGGCCTCGGCCAGGTCGCTGACGTCGCGACCGGCGAGCTCGTAGCGACCCTCGGTCGGCACGTCGAGACACCCGAGGATGTGCATCAGCGTCGACTTGCCGGACCCGGACGGCCCGATGATCGCGACGTACTCACCTTCCGCGATCCGTACGTCGATCCCGCGAAGCGCCTCGACGGCGATCGCGCCGGTCGCATAGGTCTTCCGTACGGCGGCCAGGTCGATGATCGTTCGGACCGGCGCCGCGCTCAGGACCGTGCTCACTGGCCACCTCCGGTCGCGGGCCCCTGGCCGCCACCGGGGAACGTGCCGCCCGAGAAGTTCGGGAAGTTGCCGGTCCCGCCGCCGCCGCCGCCGGTCCCGCGCTGGAACAGACCGCCGTTGTTGCCGTTCGTACCTGTGCCCGTCGGCCGGGCGAAGCTGAGGATCTGGACCACGTCACCGGCCTTGAGTCCGGAGAGCACCTCGGTCTGCGGTCCGTAGGAGGCGCCGATGGTGATCGTCGTCTTCGTGGTCTTGGTGCCCTGCATCGTGTACACGTAGGTCGCCCCGGAACTGGTCGTGTGCAACGCCTGGGTCGGAACGGTGAGGACGTTGGTGGCCTGGCCGACGGTGATCGCGACTGCGGCGCTCGAGCCCGGGTACAGCCCGCTCGGCGTCCCGGTCACGGTGATCGTCACCGGGAACTGGGCCGCCCCGCTGTCCGACGCGCTCGCGATCGATCCGACCGAGGACACCGTCCCGTAGACGACGTCGGCGCCGCCCGTCGGCGTGATCTCGGCCTGCATGCCGACCTTGACGGTGCTGACGTCGGTGGCCGAGACGTTCGCGCTCACGAGCAGCTGCCGTGGCGAGATCACCGTGATCCCGGTGGCCGACGAGGACGAGGACGAGGACGAGCTCGCGGCCGGGCTGTTGCCGCCCGAGGAGCCCGTGGTGTCGCCCACCGCGTAGCTGACCGCGCTGACCGTGCCCGAGAACGGAGCCTTCAGGGTGGCGTCGGCCAGCGCCTGGTCGGCCTGGGTCAGCTGTGATTGCGCGGCGGCGACCGAGGCCTCATCGGCACTGAGCTGCGTCGCGGTGCCGCCCGAGTCCTGGGAGAGCTGGGTCTGCGCTGCGGTGAGCTGCGCCGCCGCGGCATCGCGCTGGGCGCGCAGGGCGGTCGCATCGATGGTCGCCAGGACATCTCCCTTGGTCACGCGGTCTCCCGCCTTGACCGCGACCCGGGTCACCGTGCCGGAGGAGGTGAAGGAGAGCGAGGCGTCGCGCTTCGGGGTGATCGTCCCGGTGGCGTCCACCGTGGTCTTGTAGGTGCCGCGGGTGACGGTGGCGTTGATCGAGGTGGTCGTCGAAGCGGAGCCGGGGGCAAAGCGCCACCAGGCGCCTGCTCCCACGAGGACGACGACAACGGCGACCAGCCACCACCGACGGTCGATCCGGTGGACGAGAGCGGGAAGAGAGGGCATGCCAGCAGCGTTGCGGTCGCGCCTGAGTGATCGCCTCGCGGGCCTTGTGAGGAACCTGTGAGGTGGCATCCGGGCCGTTGGCGAGTCATCCTGTTCTCATGCGCGCGATTTGGAAGGGTGCCGTCTCGTTCGGCCTGGTGAGCGTTCCGGTCAAGCTGTACTCGGCAACCGAGAACAAGGACATCTCGTTCCGTCAGGTCCATGCTCGTGACGGCGGCCGGATCAAGTACCAGCGGATCTGCTCCCTCGACGGCGAGGAGGTCGCGTTCGCCGACATCGCCAAGGGGTACGAGACCGAGGACGGCGAGATGGTCATCCTCGACGACTCCGACATGGCCGAGCTGCCCGCGGCGAGCAGTCGCGAGATCAGCGTCGAGAAGTTCGTGCCCAGCGACCAGATCGACCCGATGCTCTTCGAGAAGAGCTACTACCTCGAACCCGAGAAGACGGGTGCCAAACCGTATGCACTCCTGCGAGCGGCACTCGAGCAAGCAGACCGGATGGCCCTGGTCACCGTGTCACTGCGCAACCGGATGTCCCTGGCGGTGCTGCGCGTGCGCGACGACGTGATCGTCCTGCAGACGATGATGTGGCCCGACGAGATCCGCAACCCCGACTTCGGGGCGATCGACGTCGATGACGCGAAGCCCGCCGAGGTGAAGATGGCGAACATGCTCGTCGAGACCCTGGCCGGCGACTTCGATCCCGGCGAGTTCGAGGACGACTACCGCGAGGCCGTCGAGGCTCTGGTCGCTGCCAAGATCTCCGGCGGTGAGGTCAAGGCAGCGCCGACCGCGCGCAAGAGCAGCGGAGAGGTCGTCGATCTCCTGGCCGCCCTCCAGCGCAGCGTCGACGCAGCGAAGACTGCGCGCGGCGAGACACCTGCGCCGAGTGCGCCGAAGGCCAAGAAGACCGCGAAGAAGGCGTCGGCCACGTCTGCGCCCAGAAAGGCCGCGAAGAAAACCGCCAAGAAGGCTAGTTGACCGAATCAGCACTGATATCCCAATTTGTGCTAGTTTATGGCTAATAAATTCTGTAACCTTGGTCATCTTTTGCCACACGCGAGCCAAAACTCGTAGGATGCGACGTGTGTGACAGCACCTCATTGTCGAGAGGCTGCGTACTGAATCCAGGCGTCGCGTTAAGTGCGGTGCCCTGCCGGGAGGATCCACCTTGAACCGACGTGCCTTGCGCTTCAGCGCCGTAGTGGGAGCTGTCGCGCTCTCCGCGCTCGCTGTCGCCCCTGTTTTCGCCGCGGCCCCTGTGTCGCAGGCGACTGCTCAGAGTCTCCAGTTGTCCATCGCGGGAAACCCGGTGGTCACTCAGTTGCAGACCGTCACCAACGACGGCTCCACTGCCCACGAAGTGAACAGCAACACCATCCCGCCGCTGGTCGGGATCGTTCCGGCCAACAACGCGCTCGCTGCGGCAGTCGCGGTCCAGAAGGCCGGTGCCAACAGCGACGGCACGTCCTACGCCTGTGCGGGAATCGCCGGAACCGGTAGCTCCGGTGCTGTCAACGTCGGTACCAGCAGCTGCAACATCGACGGTAAGCCGCTGACCCTGAATCTCGGGTCGCTGAACCTCGACCTGACCCACCTGCTCGGCGGCGACGGCGCGATCACCACCGCGCTCAACAACGCCCTCGGCCCGGTCATCTCTCAGTTGACGGTCCCGCTCGACGGTCTCGTCGCTCAGCTCGTCGGCGCCATCAACGGCACCCCGTTGGGCAAGATCTCGCTCAGCGGCGGCCTGGCTGCTGTCGAGGCGACCTGCACGGCCAACCCGACCGCTGCTCAGGGTCACTCGCAGATCCTCGATGCATCGGGTGGCCACACGATCCCGATCAGCATCACGATCCCGACCGGTACCGGCAGCGCGACCCAGACCCTGACCCTGGTCAACCTGGACGTCAACCTGCCGGCCAAGCCTGGCGGCACCGACGTGCTGGTCCACCTCGACGCGGTCACCCAGGACCTGATCGACGAGCTCACCATCGAGCTCGACACGGCTCTCGGCGGCCAGATCGCGAGCCTCGACGCCGTCACCAAGGCGCTGCTGCAGCCGCTTCAGAATGCACTGATCGCGCCGCTCGTCACCGCACTGCAGCCTGCGCTCCAGGCGATCAGCGACAACCTCCTGAAGATCACGGTCAACGACGTGACCCCGGGCGACGCCGGACGCAGCGTGTCTGTCAACACTCTGAAGCTCGGCGTACTGGGTGCAGGGACGAGCCTCACCGGTTCCGCCCTGATCGGTGGCACGATCGGTCACGTCACCTGTGGCCCGAACCGCGCCCTGGTCGGCCCGCCGAGCTCGACCCCGACCGCACCGCCGACCGGCAACTCCAAGCCGCCGACGGTCGTCGACTCGGGCTTCCATGGAGCCAGTGACACGACGCGCAACGTGCTGACTGCCACTGCTGCACTGATGCTGCTTGCAGGCACGGCGGGCCTCATCGGCTACCGCCGCATGCTGACCAAGTGACACTGCACCGCTAAGTGAATCAAGGCAAAGCCGGCGATCGCGTCGGAGGTCTGAGCAAACGACTCGTCGTGCTCTTCCTCGCGATGGTGATCGCCGGCTTTGCCATTCCCTCGCCCGGCATCGCGATCGGGCACGGTCTCGGCACCACCTCGCACTCGCAGTACCACGCGCTCGCGGCGCCGTCCGATCCCCTGCTGCTGATCGTCCCGTCGATCCGGCTACGCGCTCCGATCCTGCCGATCCAGGTCGACTCGCACCGGGTGCTCACCCCACCCTCGGACTTCCACGAGGTCGGCTGGTGGGACCGCAGCGCGAAGCCCGGTTCGCTCACCGGTCAGACCCTGCTCACCGGCCACACCGTCCACACCGGCGGCGGTGTGATGAACGAGCTCGGCAACATGCGCGCCGGTGACCTGGTCCAGATCAAGACCAAGCTCGGCATCGTCGACTACGCGACCACCGACGTCTTCGTCTACACCAAGGCCCAGCTCGCCCAGAACGCCGACATCCTGTTTGACCCCAAGCACGGGACCAACCGGCTCGTCCTGGTCACGTGCACCGGCTGGACCGGACACGACTACACCAGCAACATCATCGTGTTCGCGGCCCCGCTCGGCGTCCGGAACACCGGCGCCAGCAAGTCCAAGGTGCCGTTGCCACCGATCCTCACCCCGGCACGGACCCCAGCGAACCCGCCCACGTCGATCGCCGACTGATCAGTCCCCCGACTCCCCGCGGGCAGCGGGCGAGTCCGGGAACCGGCGCGCCCCCGCCGAGGCGACCGCGTCCATCAGCCTCGGTGCGAGCAGGTTGAGGACCTCAGAGACGCTGCCGATCGTGGTGCTGATCGTCAACGGACGGTCCTCGAGCGCGCGGACGACCAGCATCGCGGCCTGGTCCGGTGACTTCGCCGGTGCCTGCGCGTAGGCATCGGTGGCCGTGATCATCTCGGTACGGACCAGCGACAGCCTCAGGTTCGTGAAGGTCACGTTGTCGGCGTACGCCTCACGACCCGCGATCCGGCTGAAGGTGTCCAGCGCGGTCTTCGAGGCGATGTACGCCGAGAACCGGGGCGCCTTGATCTGGACGCCCCAGGTCACGATGTTCACGACGTGGCCGAACCGCTGGGCGCGCATCGCCGGGAGCAACCCGAGGATCAGGCGCACCGGGCCGAAGTAGTTGATCGCCATCGTGCGCTCGAAGTCGTGCATCCGGTCGTAGGAGTACTCCAGCGACCTCCGGATCGACCGGCCTGCGTTGTTGACCAGCATGTCGACCGCTCCGTGCTGGGCCAGCACCGCCGCCACCAGCTCCTTGGTCGCAGCGCTGTCGGTGAGGTCGCAGACGTAGGAGTACGCCGTCCCGCCGTCACCCTCGATGCCGCTGCGGACCCGCTCGAGCTCCCCGGCGCGACGCGCGACCAGCAGCACCACGCCGCCCCGTGCCGCGACCGCCCGCGCGGTCGCCTCACCGATCCCCGACGAGGCTCCCGTCACCATCACCGTGCGCCCGACCAGCGGGCTCGGCAGGTCGCGCACCCGGCCGAGGACCTGGCGTCGCAGGAAGGCGCGCGGTGTCAGGAACAGGTTCACCGCATGCTCGCTGCGCGGTCCCCGCCCTCGGTCAGCAGGGGCCACCCGCGGGCGCGCTCGAGCTGGGCCGAGAGCGACAGCAGGGTGGTCTCGTCCCCGATGCGGCCGACCAGCTGCACGGCGACCGGGAGCCCGTCGAGGGCAATCCCGGTGGGGACCGAGGCAGCCGGGTTCCCGGTGACGTTCCACAGCGCCGTCCAGGCAACCACCGGCCGCGATTTGAGAGCCGCCGAGACGGTGCCGCCGCGGGACAGGGCACCGACCCGGCGCGGCCGCGGACCGATCGTGGGTGTGAGCAGCACGTCCACGCCCTGCTGCCCGGGAAGTCCTGTGAAGATCCGGTTGGTCCGCTCGGCGAGCCGTTCACCGGCGGCCATCGCCTTCTCGATGATGCTCGGCGTCACCCAGGCACCCAGACGGTAGGTCTGGCGGGTGCGCGGTTCGAGGCGGTCGAAGTGCTCCATCGCATCGGCCTCGGTCCGCACGCCGCCGAAGAACTGCGGGATGAAGGCTGCCGTCGGATCCGGGTAGGCAGGATCGATCTCGACGACGTCATGCCCGAGCTCGGCGAGGACGGCGGCGATCTCGTGCACCGCACGGACGTGCTCGTCGGCCGGGCGCACTCCCTTCGTCACCGGCACCGTCGACCAGCCGATGCGCAGCCGGCCCGGGTCGGCCCCGGCGGCGGCGATGAACGAGGTCCCGGGCTCGGGTGCCTTGAACCTGTCGGCGTCCAGGTTGCCCCGGATGACGTCGTACACGAGGGCGGAGTCCAGGACGGTCCGGGTCAGCGGGCCGGTGGTGCCCAGGCCCCACCACAGGTGCGGCATCGGGTCGCTGGTGACCCGTCCGCGAGTCGGCTTGAGGCCGAACAGTCCGCAGTACGCCGAGGGGATCCTGATCGACCCGCCGCCGTCACCGCCGATGCCGACCGGGACCATGCCGGCGGCGACCGCGGCCGCCGTGCCACCGCTGGAGCCGCCGGGCGTGTGCCGCGGAGACCACGGGTTGTGCGTGATGCCGTGCGCCTCGGACTCCGTGTAGGGCCAGGCGCCGAACTCCGGCATCGCGGTCTTGCCGACGATCACCGCACCGGCCGCGCGCAGCCGGCGTACGACCTCGCCGTCGGCGGTCACCGGGGTGCTGTTGCCGCGGCCACCGAACGTGGTCACGCAGCCCGCGACGTCGATCTCCTCCTTGATCGCCACGGGTACGCCGTGCAGCGGACCGGGCGTCTCTCCGTCGGCAAGCGCGCGGTCGCGGTCGGTCGCCTCCGCGCGGGCCTGCTCGGCCATCACGACGGAGAAGGCGTTCAGCGCCGGGTCGCGCTCGGCGATCCGGGCCAGGCAGGCCTCGACCACCTCGACCGCACTGACCTCTCGCGAGCTGGTGCGCCGGGCAAGCTCGGCCACGGACAGGTC
>NZ_JAOPXI010000119.1 GCF_025965215.1 Marmoricola sp. | reverse complement strand
ACCGTTGAGTGGGCCTCCAACATTACGTAGCCCCAGCCTGACACGAAGGTTCGTTACCTTCGCATTGCGAGGGTCAACACTCAATCACCGCCGTTGACCCGCCCCCTCGACACCGGACTGTGTATCCGATGCTGGGATGGGCTGCGTCAATATGGGGCGCAGTGCAGCTGCGTCTATATGGGCGGTATGTCCGGGGCTGAGAAGTTGGAAAGCACTCCTCTTAGGTGCACGACGGTACGCCGGTCGGTCGTCTCAGTCGTCCGGCGGACGGCCGCTCAGCCGAGCCAGCATCTGGTTGTAGGCCTCGAACGCGGCCACGCCGTCAGCGTCGAGGATCTGGCTACCGGTCGTCGGGGGCTCGTCGCCTCCGCTGGCGGTGATGTGATCCAGCAGGGACGTTCGGCGCGCAGACTCGAGCCAGGCGCCGGTGATGTTCTCGCGCCGGGTGGGCGAGGTGATGACGCTGATCATCAGGCCGACGGCGACCAGCATCATCAGCCCGTCACCGACCGCCCACATCAGGCCACCGGCCAGGTGCGCATCCGTGAGCGGATCGGGCGCCCACGCCGGGTGCATGCCCATCATGATCGGGTACGGCGCCCTGCTGGTCTGCAGCAGGACGATGCCGACGATCGTGTCCGGGATCATCGCGGCGACCAGGACCACCAGTCTCACCAGGTACGGCGGGCGCCGGTTGATCGGCTCGTCGCCGATCAGCGGCAGCAGGAACAGGAAGCCCGCGACGACGTACAGGACCTGTTCGCCGGTCATGAGCCACGCGTGCTGGGCCATCTGGTCCATGAAGCCGCTGAGGTGGGTGTCGATGATGACCACGGAGTAGATGACCACGCCGGCCACGTAGTGCGTCAGGGCGGCGACCGGTGCCGAACGCAGAACTGCACGTACGCGGGCCTGGCCGAGCGCGTCGAAGGACTCGATCAGGACGGTCAGGGGATGCCCGAGGACGACGAAGGCGGCCACGACGATGATCAGCAGCAAGTGCAGCACCATGTGCATCCAGAACAGCGACATCGCGTAGCCGGCGATCGCCGAGGACGTGGTGATCCACAACAGCGTGATCCCGCCGCAGAACGACGCCACCCGCCAGGTGGGCACGGTCGAGCCGGCGCCGGCCCGGCGACGACCGACCAGGTACAGGACCAGCATCGCCGCGCAGCAGATCAGCCAACCCGGGTGCACCTGCCAGGTGCTGACGAAGCGCCCCCAGGTCAACGCGGGCAAGCCGGTTGTGCCGCTCATCCCAGGCATCCCGGGCATCCTTCACCGTCCTCGTGTGTCTGTGTGCATGATCCGGCCTAGTGGATCGGGAGGGTGACCTGGCCGGTGTACTCGTCGATCGCAGTCGTCCGGACGGTGACCGTGAGCTGCCAGGTCCCGGCGACGGGCACCGATATGTCACCGACCTCATGGCCGACGTCGACGTGGTCCAGGGTGATCGGCAGCGGGCCGATGGTCTGGGAGGGGAGGCTGGCCGTGGCCGTCAGCTGCGCCGGGTCTGAGGGTTGCAGCGTCTTGTCGAAGACGTAGAGATGCACCGACATCCTCCGGTCCCCGGCCGGCACGGCGGACACCTGGACGGTGTCACCGCCGAGGGTCAACGTGGCCGCGACCGTCGGGTGGTACGCGGTCTTCGCGGGCTCGGTGACCACGAGCATCGAGGTCACGACCAGGACGGCGATCGCACCGGCGACCTCGAGGCCGACACTGCGCCGGATGCCTCGCAGATCCGTGGTTGCGGGCTTCGTCTCAGGTTCAGCGATCGTGGCTGTCGCGGCATGGACGACGACGGGCGGTCGCAGCCGGCGCGCCACCCAGGTGCGCGAGAACCCGGCCGCGACCAGGACTGCCACCACGATGCCGACCTTGATCATCAGCTCCCGCCCGTAGGTCGTGGTCGGCAGCGCCGCCCAGCTGCCCACCTGGCGCCACGACTGGTACGTGCCGGTGGCGACCAGGACGACGACGGCGCTGGCGGCTACCCGGGAGAAGCGGCCCACGATCGGAAGGATCTCGCGGATCTCTCGCTGGCGCAGTACGACCAGGCTGAGCATCAGCAGCCCGCCGAGCCACAGCGACATCGCGGCGACGTGCAGCATGTCGCTGCCCAGCGCGAGTGGACGCTGGGTTCCGGCGACGGCGTGGCCGGTCACCGCGAAGCTGACGAGCAGGCCGCCGCCGAGCAGCACGAACGCCGTCACCGCCCACGATCCGGGAGGGGTCCGGGTTCGGGCCACCACGAGTGCCGCGACACCGACCAGCACCAGCCGGAGCACCAGTCCGTGCCCGTACGTCGTGTGCAGCACCTCCGAGATCAGCGACCACTGGCCCACCTGTCCGAGACCCAACGCCGCGTCGTACGGGCCCTTGAGGAGCAACGATGCTGCCGCGCCGACCCCGAGCGCCCCGGCGCCGAGACCGAGCAACCCGCGGGCACCCTCGGCCGTCCAGCCGGCAGGCCAGCACAGCAGCAGGAACCCGACGCCGCCGAGCAGCAGCGCTGATCCCAGGTACCCCAGCCAGCGGGCGGTGCCGAGGGCGAACGCGACGCTCCGGTTGTTCTGCACCGCAGCAATCGCCGGCGCCCGCGATGCCCTGCCGAACGAGAACGTGTACGCGCCGGAGACCGGATGCGAGTCCGCCGAGATCACCCGCCACGAGACGAGGTAGGTGCCCTGGGTGGTGAGCTGGTCCAGGTTGACCGAGACCTGGGCTCCGACGCCCCCCGGATGGGTGACGACGCCCTGGTCGACGCGGTCACCGTCGGGACCGAACACCCGCAGCGACGTCGGCAGGATTGTCACCGCCTCGTCATAGCGCAGGGTCACCGTGCGCGGGGCAGCGACCACCGTGACGTCGGGAGCCGGGTTGCTGCCCTCAAGTACGGCGTGGGCATCGGCCGGACTGGCCACCATCAGGAAGCCGCCCGCCACCAGCCCGATCGCGAGCGCCCGCCGTACCAGCACCAGCGAGGGCGGCGACACCGCCCAGCGGGTTCGTGTGACCACCCTGAGCCGATCGCGCGCACCGGCGAAAGGTGACCCCGTGACCGGCAGCCAGCGACGCCGTCGGCCACCGGACTCACGGCGCGCCAGCAACCAGAGCAGCACGAAGCCGATCATCAGGTCGACGTGGGGCAGCTCCTCGATCAGCTCTGCGCGGCCTGCGCGCAGGTCGACGGCGGCGGTGACCCAGAGCAGGGCCACAGCGACTCCGATGATCGGGAGGTAGGGCCCGGCATAGGCGGGACGGGCTGCGGCCACCAGCAACCCGACGCAGATCGCGATCGTGAACGAGAGCGACTCGTGCCCGGCATGGTCCACGCCGTTGTAGCCGTGATCACGCAGGAACAGGAAGGTCGACGCGGCCAGCTCGCCGAACGCGATCAGCGCCACTCCGAGGCGCAGCTCGAACGCCGACAACCTCGGGCGGGCGCGAGGACGCGCGGCAAGGGTCGACAGGATCGACTCGGTCAGGTCAGGCGCCTGCTCGGGCGCGAGCGTGGCCACCAGGTCGAGCTGCTCCCGGAAGGACCGGCACTCGGCGCACTCGGTCAGATGTCGCTCGATCGTCAGGTCGTCCAGCGGCGAGCGTTCGCCGTCGAGTCGTGCCGAGATCGCTTCGCGCACTTCAGAACACTTCACAGTGGAGGGGTCGTCCGCAGCGCGGTGTGAGTTCCCGACGGTGGTGAGTTGATGGAACTTTCCGGGGCGCCGCGCTGACTCATCCAGAGCAGGGCGGGCAGCTGGACCCGTCTCCTGACCGGAAGGACGGACGTCCATGTACCACCGCAGAACAAGGTTGCTCGCGGTCGCGGGCGCGGTCGCTGTCGGCGTCGTCGCGCTCGCCGGCCCTGCCTCGGCGCACGTGACCGTCAACCCGAACACGGCCGAGCAGGGCAGCTACACGAAGCTGACCTTCCGGGTTCCGACCGAGTCGGACACGGCGTCGACCACCCGGGTCCAGGTGTTCTTCCCCGCCGACGAGCCGTTGGCCCTCGTCGAGGTGAAGCCGCATCCGGGGTGGAGCTTCACAGTGACCGAGACCAAGCTGGCTAAGCCGATCAGTGACGACGACGGACCGGTCACGCAGGCGGTCTCCCAGATCAGCTGGACTGCCGATTCGGCGGCCGCGGCCATCAAGCCCGGCGAGTTCGACGAGTTCGACGTGTCGGTCGGCCCGCTGCCGGAGAAGCTGACGATCGTCTTCAAGGCCCTGCAGACCTACTCCGACGGTTCGATCGTCCGCTGGATCGACCCGACCGTCACAGGCCAGCCCGAGCCCGACCATCCGGCGCCCGTCCTCACGCTGACCAAGGCCGGGAGTACCGCTTCGGGCGTGACAGCCACGGCGAGCGGACGTTCGACGACTCCGGCGGCGACCAGTCCGTCCAACGCGCGTGCGAACACCGCGCTGGTCCTGGCGATCATCGCGCTGGTCGTGGCTCTCGGTGCTGCTGCTGCCTCGCTGCTCAGGCGGTCCGAGAGGTCGACGGAGCCGGTTCCTCGCTGATCATGGCGACGAGCTGCTCGCGCGCCCGCGCGACCCGTGAGCGGATGGTGCCGACCGGGCAGCCGCAGATCTCGGCCGCGTCGGCGTAGGTGTAACCCAGCAGCTGGGTGAGCACGAACGCTTCACGACGATCGGTGTCCAGACCCGCGACGAGCGCCTGGGTCGAGACTGCGTCGGCGTGATCGGCGACATCGCTGCGCCAGGACGTGTCGACCGGGTGCTGCCGGCGACGCTGACGAGCCGCGATGTCGTCAGCCACAACCCTGCGGGCGATCGTGAACAACCAGGCCCGTACCGGTGAGTCCCCCCGGAACCGTCGCAGGGCCTTGACCGCCCGCAGGTAGGTCTCCTGGGTGAGGTCGTCGGCGGCCTCGCGATCGCCGAGGTGGGCGCAGAGTCGCCACACGTCCGACTGGGTGACGGCGACGAAGGCACGCATGGCGCCGTCCTCACCGCTGCGTGCAGCCAGCGCCAGCCGCGTCCAGTCGTCCACACAAGGATCGTAGAGGGATCCACCACAGGGGCCAGGCAGGTGGCCGTGAAACAAACACGGCCGGCCGGGAACCAGATCCGTGTCCGTGCTGACCTGAACACCGAGACAGGCGGAGGATCGAGGCAGGGAGAACCGGTGGGGCGCGAGGCTCAGAGGACCGTCGCGTCGGCCGTGGTCGTGATCGTGCTCGCTGTGCTCGCAATGTTCATCGGCGCGTTCACGGGCATCGGCCCGGCGAACGCCTCCGACCCGTTCGCCGACTACGTCACGACGGTCACCGGCATCGCCCCGCGCCTGGTCGGGGTCACCGCCGTGGCCGCGTCGAACGGCGCCGACATCGTGGTCACCAACAGCTCGAGGACACCGTTGATCGTGCTCGGCTACCAGCAGGAGCCCTACCTCAAGGTGACGAACGCCGGTGTCTGGCAGAACCAGCTCTCCCCGGCGACGTACCTGAACAAGGAGCTGTACATCGACAACATCCCGCCAGCGGCGAGCGCCGACAAGCCGCCGGTGTGGAAGCAGATCTCGACCGACTCGCGCGCCCAGTGGCACGACCACCGGATCCACTGGATGGGAGCTGAGGTCCCGCCGAGCGTTGCCGAGGATCCGCACCACACCCACCTGATCAAGAAGTGGACCATCGGCCTCGAGTACGGGTCGGAGAAGGCAGTGATCAGCGGGACGCTGACCTGGCACCCGGGCCAACGCTTCTTCGTCACGATCCTGCCGTGGGCGCTGGTCGTCGGAGCGACGGTCACCGTGATCGCCCTCATGCTGGTCTCGCGCCGCCGTCGGGCCGGCGCGCCTCCCGCAGCGTTGGCTGGGTAGCTCCGTCCGACGCGTTGCCAGAATCCGGCCAGCCACCGTCCACCGGCTGCTCTGGCGGCGCACTGTGACCCAGGTCAAACCGTGCTCTGAGTCACATTTCCCGCTGGGCCGGGTAATCGCGGGTCGCGAGCTCCCGTCTACTAGTGGTGCTCCCGCCCAACCAGCGGGGGCCGATCTGTGCTCACGCTGAGGCCCGCCATGAGTCAGATGAACACGACGCGAAAGCGAGTGGATTGGCGGGCGCGGAGGAACCAGCACGACGTCTCACGCAGCGAGTTTCAAGAACTGGCGGGTGGGACTTGGGGTGAAGCCACGCACGTGGCCGGGCAACGGTAGCCCGAATCCGACAGGTCGACCTTCGCAAGCGTGACCGCACAGGTTCCACCATGTCGACGACTCCCCGTCGTACCCTCATGAGCGCGCTCACCCTGATCGGCGCTCTCCTCTTCGCCGCGACGACGCTCACGGTCTCTGCCCCGGGTGCGCTCGCGGCGGCCACCCCTGTCGCCTCCGCATCGACCTCCACGGCGACCGCACCGGCGCCGATGACGGCACGTGCCCGCGCCGTCGCCTTCGGCGCGCGGGTCGTGAAGATCGCGTCCAGCCGTCGCGGCTCGCCGTACGTGTACGGCGGCAGCGGCCCGCACCGGTTCGACTGCTCCGGGCTGACCATGTGGACGTTCAACAGGCTCAGCCGTCACCTGCCGCACTCGGCGGCGGCGCAGTACGGCCGCACCCGGCACATCCGTGCCCGCGACCGACGCCCGGGTGACCTGGTGTTCTTCCACGACGGTGGCGGCATCTACCACGTCGGGATCTACGCCGGTCACAACGAGATCTGGCACGCGCCGTACCCGGGTGCCCGGGTACGCAAGGAACGCCTCTGGACGAGGTCGGTCTACTACGGTCGGGTGCGCTGAGGCGCACCCGACCCACGCCCGTGCCCGTACGCCGATCGCTTGCGTAAAAACGGACAAATCGACCGTGGTGCCGGTATCGTCGAACCTGGATGTCTTCGACGATCGGATTCCTGGTGATCACACCGCCGCGCTTGCGCCGTGCCTGCGGCACGGCCTTCAGCTCATTGCTGCTGGTCGCACTCACCCTCGGCCTGGTCGCCTCTGCCGGGTCCTCGGCAGACGCCCGAGTGGGTTCGACCGCCCGCACCACCCGGCACGTGATCGACAACGGGCCGTGGCCGCCGTTCACCGCGTCCTTCGACGCGGTCTGGAAGGCCTACCAGGAATCGACCGGCACCCAGCGGGCGCTGCTGGCCAAGATCGCGTTGCGTCCGCGGGTCCAGTGGTTCACCGCGACCACCCAGAACGGGAATGCCGCCGCGACGATCCGGGAGCGCATCGGACAGTTCCAGCAGGGTGACCCGAACGCGTACGCGCAGTTCGCGATCTTCGGCCTGTACCCGAACGGCGAGGGCCGACGCAGTGATCCGATCAGCGCGGCCCAGCAGGCGAGGTACCGCACCTGGATCAACCAGATCGCCCAGGGCATCGGGACCTCGAAGGTGATCCTGGTGCTCGAGCCCGACCTCGCCGTCGCGTGGGGCGGCTGGCGACCCGGGGTCAGGTTCGCCCTGGCGGCGTACGCGGCCAAGGTGCTTGGCGCCCTGCCGAACACCACCGTGTACCTCGACGGCAGCGACGCCGACTGGCTCAAGCCTGCGAAGGCCGTCCTGATGCTGCGCCGTTCGGGTATCGCCCACGTCGACGGCATCGCCCTCGGTGCCACGCACTACTGGAGCACGTCGGCGAACATCCGGTACGGCGTCAACCTGATCCATCGTCTCGCGGCAGTGGGCATCGCGAACAAGACCCTGGTGATCGACACGGCCGACAACGCCCGTCCGTTCACCACCGGTGAGTTCAAGCGGCGCTTCCCGTACGGCGCCATCGGCAACGCGAACCTCTGTACGACGATGACCGAGACCCACTGCGTGACCCTGGGGATCCCACCGACGACCGACGTCGCCTCGCCGAGATGGGGCCTGTCGGCAACGGATCGAGCACTCGCGGCCCAGTACGTCGACGCCTACCTGTGGTTCGGACGCCCGTGGCTCTTCAAGCAGGCCTCGCCGTTCATGCTGAGTCGCGCCCTCGCGGTCGCCCGGACGACCCCGTACCCGATGGGCTGACGGCTCAGACGTTCCAGCGCGGCCCGGCGTGCCACTGCTGGTCGTACTCGGGGTGGTCGTAGTAGACGAGCGCGTAGTGCTGGAGCTGTTCGCGCAGCGGACGGTTGGGCTTCTTGACGTAGGCCTGAGTCCGCGTCGCTGCGAGCCCCCTTAGGGACCGACCTTCCGTGACCGGACGCCGATCACGACGACGATCAGCGAAACCGGAATCAGGATGCTGTAGAAGATCTTGGCCGAGTGGTGGACCGACTCGACCAGGCCGAGGACCGACATGGCGAGCAGGAATGCTCCGACCGTCGTCAGGACGATGCCGCGTGTGGTCATGACACTTCCCTTCAGTCGACCAGGTCGATGTGCAACGTGGTGTCGCCGTTGGCGTGGTCGGTGTACCGCACGGTCCCACGAGCGTGGGCGTACCGGCCAGTGCCGCCCGTGATCGCGAGTACGCCGCCATCCAGGGGTGGCTCCTCGAGCCCCTGCCCGACGAGCTGACCGCCGGGCAGCCTCATGCTGGCGGTCAGCTGGAGCTCTCCCGGTCGGGTCTGGGTGAACGGGCTCACGCCGATCGAGACGAGCGCGAAGTGGCCCACCACCTTGCCGTGGCTGGTGATGGCGCCTGAGTCGTACTCGGTACCGCCGATGTGGGCGCCGTCCGGCTGGGAGAAATCGATGCACTGGGCGCACGGGTGAGCCAGGAGCGAGTTCCTCGGTGCCTTGGCGACGACGGTGAAGCGTTGGTGCGCGTCCGCCTGCCCTGACGCAGTACTGGCGACGACGAATCCGGCGCCGGCGAGTGCGGCGCCGAGCGCGATGCTGGTCTTGTTCATGGGGTGCCTCCTGAATTCTGGTGGTGGTTGCTGACGAGCCGACGCTAGGTCTGGCCAGGAAGCGATCGCATCGTGGCGACCACGTGAAGTCCGGTGAGTACTGGCACTGATGACCGCGTCCACCCGCCGGGTGCAGACTGCATCCGTGGCGCGGATCCTGGGATGGGCCCTGGCGCTGATCGGCGTGATCAGCATGGGGTTGTCGGCCGCGCTGGAGCTGTCCCACTCGACACCGCGCGATATGAGCGTCCTCGAGTTGATCGCCTCGACGGCCGCGGTTCTGATCGGGGCTGTGCTGGGCGTCCGGATCCTGCAACGCTACCGACGTCACGGCCTCGGCTGGCTGCTCGTGCTCATGTCCCTGGTGGGCGGGTTGCTGACCTTGGCGGAGGTCTACGCCTTCGACGCCTTCGTGATCCACCGCGGACCGACGTGGGGCGCGACGGCTGCGGACGTGTTCGCGCAACCGTCGTGGGTGGTTGCCTACGCGGCCCTCTCCCTGGTGGCCCTGCTGTTCCCGAGCGGACGAATCCCGGGGCCCGGGTGGCGCCCGCTTGCCTGGGCCTGTGCCCTCCTCTTTCCGGCGGCGATCGTGCTCATCACGGTTCAGCCCGGGCCCCAGGACGAGCCGTTCGCCGCACTTCCGAACCCTGGCGGGATTGCCTGGGTCGGAACCGGTGCCGGGCAGACCCTCACCGGTCTGACGATGGTGCTCTCCCTGGCCTGCATGGCCGGCTGCGTGGCGTCGTTGTTCGTCCGGTTCGTCGCTGCGGACACGGTCGAGCGCCAGCAGATCAAGGCGCTCCTGTACTCGGCAGCGCTGACGCCGGTCGCGTTCATTGCCTGCCTGGCGACCGGGTCGGATGGCCTCGCGAGCATCGTGCTTCCCCTGGCGCTCGCACTGGTCCCGCTCGCGGTGGGTCTCGCCGTCTTGCGCTATCGGCTCTACGACGTGGATCGCCTGATCAACCGCACCGTCCTGTACGTCGTCCTCACCGCGTTGCTCGCGCTGGCCTACGTCGGAATCTCGGTGGCCGTGCAGCTGGTCGCACCGTCGCCGCTGGCGACTGCCATCGCGACCGCGCTGGTGGTGCTCGCGTTCCGTCCGTTGCGCGATGTCGCCCAGACCCAGATCGATCGCCGGTTCGCCCGATCGTCCGCCCGAGCGCGGGTGCTGCTGCGCGCGTTCACCGACGATCTGCGCCACGGCCGCCGCAGCCCTGTCGAGCTCGAGGAAGTGCTCGGCGCTGCGTTCGACGACCCCCACCTCAGCCTCCGGTTCTGGCTGGAGTCACCCGGGTGGTACGTCGATGGAAACGGCGTGCCCGCGCTCGAGGGCGATGGCTGGGTCCCGCTCGGTGCCGCGGCCCAGATCCGATCGACCACCGCCGCTGGGGCAGGTCTGTTGTTCGACACCGTCGTCCGTGAGTCTGCGCTCGTCCTCGAGGTGTCCCGCTTGAACGCCGAGGTCCGGGCTCAGATGGCGCTGGTCGCCGATGCACAGGTACGGATCGCGACCGCCGGGTTCGAGGAGCGCCGCCGAGTGGAGCGCGACCTCCACGACGGCGCCCAACAGCGGCTGTTGTCGCTCGGGCTCCAACTGCGGCGTCTCCAGCGTTCGTTGCCTGCCCAGGCCAAGGTCCTCGAGCCTGCTCTGGACGCCGCCGTCGAGGAGATCGGCCGGACGATCGCCGATCTCCGGCGACTTGCCGGCGGAGTCGCCCCTGCCTCGCTCGCGAACGGACTCGGATCGGCGCTGGCCGAACTTGCCGCTGGCCTGCCGGTGCCCTGCCATGTCGACCTGCCGTCCACGCGGCTGCCCGAGCGCGTGGAGGCTGCGGCCTACTTCGTGGCGTGCGAGGCGGTGGCGAACGCGGTCAAGCATGCCGAGGCGAGTCGGATCGAGCTGCGTGCGGTCGTGGTCGACGACGCCCTGCACCTCGTCGTCACCGACGATGGCCAGGGCGGGGCGAGAGCCGCAGGCTCGGGTCTGAGCGGTCTGGCAGATCGGGTGCGGGCCCACGGCGGGACCTTCGCGCTGGACAGTCCAGTGGGTCGAGGGACGACCCTGGAAGCGGTGATCCCGTGCGGCTCGTGATCGCCGAGGACACGGCCCTGCTGCGCGAAGGGGTCGCTGCGCTGTTCACGGACGCAGGTCATGACGTGGTCGCGAAGCTCGATCGTGCCGACTCGCTGATGGCTGTCGTCGCCGAGCACGAGCCGGATCTGGTGCTGGTCGACGTACGGATGCCGCCGACGTACCGCGACGAAGGTCTGCGCGCGGCAGTGGACATCCGGTCCAGCCTTCAGGCTGTCGGCGTCCTTGTCCTGTCCCAGCACATCGAGACGGCCCACGCGGTCGAGCTGATCGCCACGGGCGGCGGTTTCGGCTACCTGCTCAAGGACCGGGTGCTCGACGTCGAGGAGTTCCTCGAGTCGGCGGCGCGCGTCGCCCGCGGGGGCTCGGCGCTCGACCCGGAGATCGTCGCGGCCCTCGTCTCCGCCGGCCGCCGCGAGGACCCGCTGGAAGAGCTGAGCGTTCGTGAGCGAGAGGTCCTGCAGCTGATGGCCGAGGGCCTCACCAATGCCGGGATTGCTCGTCGGCTCTGGTGCCAGGAGCGGACGGTCGAGTCGCATGTCCGATCGATCATGAGCAAGCTGGACCTGCCTGGGAGTGGTGAGGACCATCGCCGCGTGCTCGCCGTGATCACCTATCTCCAGTCTCGGGCCACCCTCGATTGATCCTCCGGCAGCTCAGCAGCCGTTCGCGAACACGTAGCACTTCAGCGCCGGCTCCTCGGTGACCTCGGGCGCACCGACCAGGTTGACGAACGGGACGCTGACCGCGACCAGGCCGGGAGCGGCCGCGAGCACCTGCAGGAAGGTCTGCACGTTGGTCGGGTCGACACCGGGCTGGTAGAGCTCCAGGCAGGACGCGTGCCCGATCCGTGCCGGCACCGCCGGACCGGGGTGGTCCAGGGCATCCATCACCAGCGCGTACGTCGTCGGGTCGATGGTGCCGACCGTGAGGTGCTCGTAGAGGTCTCCGGCGCACACGCTCTGCGTCGAGACGTTGGTGATCAGGCCCGCGCCGGGGTGCAGCGAGGACGACGAGTTGTCCTCCATGTTGGGCTGAACGACCTCGTCGGTGTGCGTGAAGATCTCGGTGTAGCTGATGCCGCTGAAGGTCTCCGCACCGCTGTTGAGCGCCTTGATGAAGTTCGACCCGGCTTGCTGCTGGAGCGACGCCGGCGGCAGTGCCACGCCCCCAGGGGCCGCCAGGGCCAGGGCCGTGGTGCCGTGGTTCGTGCCGGCCATCCCGATGACGTCGTCGACCATCGAGCGGGTGTCCGGCCAGAAGCGCAGCGCCCAGCGCATCGACATGCCGCCCTGGCTGTGACCAATCACGGCGATCCGCCGGCCCGCCCTCGCGTGCATCGTGCGGATCGCGTAGACGAGGTACTCACCGGCCGTCTGGATGTCCCCGAGGGTGTGGAACGGCATGGTGACCGCACACCAGGCGCGGCCCTGCGCGTCGAACGCACGCTCGTAGTTCCACGAGTAGTTCTGCACCGGCGTGACTCCGGTGGCCGGGTTGAGCAGGACGGGCTCGCCCGGCGCGGTCCTCAGGTTGCCGTGGCACGACAGCGCGGCCGCCATCACGCTCGTCGGCACCGACAGGGCCGGCCCCGGCCGGTCCAGTGGCGCGTAGGCCGGAGTGCCAGCGGACGCGGGCGTGGTGGTGAGGGCGGCGACCAGGACGGTCACGACGGCGACCGTGAGCAGGGCAAGGCGACCAGGCGCCGGGGAGGGGTTCGGCATGGACCCTTTGTACCCCAGCCCGGTCGAGCGGTCTCGAGAACGCAGGCGTAGGTTCGTCCCCGGTGTGACCCGCACCGGCGCGGCACGACGATGGACGGCACAACGCAGGAGACATGATGGAAACGCAGTCGAGCGACCGGATCGAGATGCTCAAGGGCGGCACGATCTCGTTCGCGGTGAACCTGGCCTACCTGTTCCTCGGGCCGCACGGTGACCAGCGGATCCTGTTGATGCTGTTCGCCACGATCATCGCCGGCGGTGTCCTGCTCTTCACGCCCCGCGGCGGGCTCGGGATGGGCTTCCTGCTAGGCGCTGTCGCGGCTGTCGTCATCGGTCTCGCCGGCGCCGGTTTCCTCGGCTGGAGCCCGATCAGCCACTGACGCCCTGCCCCGGTCCTCGGGGCCGTTCGGCATGAACTGCTCCGCGATGTGCTCCCACGCGTTGTCGATCAGGGTGACCAGGTCGATGCGCATCGCCTTCTGCACGTGCGGCTTCTCGAGCTCGCGATCGACGAACCGCACGATGAAGCGCCGCAGCTCGCCGTCGAGGCCGGTGAGGCGCTGCAGGACCGTCGCGCGCCTGGTGTCCGAGGCGATCGTCATCACGACGTCGTCAGGATCCGGCGGCGTGATGTGCCACCGGATCGTCAGCGGTTCGACGAGCTCCATCGTGAGGCGCAGCGGCAGCAGCACCGCGGCGTTGAAGCGCAGCATGTCCACACCGAGGTCGAGGTGGAAGGCGACGTCGACCGGAAGGTTGACCTCGTACCCGACGCTCTGTCCATCGGGATCGGCAGGCAGCGCTTCGCCGTACGCCTTGCCGAAGGTGCCGTTGGCCGTCACCTTGGCCACCTTCCGGCCCGGGCCGGCGCCGATCGGGCCGAGAACGAATTCGTCGCCCAGGACCCGGTTGATCGACTCCATCACCCGGTCGCGGTGCAGGACCAGGTTCATGAACCGCATCCCGAACTCGTCGTACCCGATCTGAGGGGCTTCGGGCGGGGCGGCGTCGGTCACCCGACGATCATCCGGCACCCCGTTCGCACGATTCCGGCCGGGGTCGGCAGGAACACCGGCACCGCGCGGGTCGTTGTGCTGGTGAGGCCTCGGTACGATCGAGGTGTCACGCTGGCGCCACCGTGGTGAGCCAGGCGGCCTCCAAGGAGGAGACCATGCAGAGCAACAACCCCGTCTTCAACCGTGCCGAGGGCTTCAACGGCAAGGGCGGCACGAGCTACGCCAGCTTCGGAGGGACGACGTACGACGCCCCGCCCACTCACACCCGTGCTGGCACAGGCCCGATGACGATCGACACGGTCGTCCAGAAGACTGCGATCACGCTGGGCACCGTGGTGGCCGTTGCGGCCGTCGTCTGGGTCACGACCGGCAGCGTCATCACGAAGGACGCGTTCGGGAACGCCGTCCTCGACTCGAACAAGGCATCGCTGCTCTACACGTTGAGCCTGGTCGGAGCGTTCGGCGGCTTCGCGCTGAGCATGGTCAACTCGTTCAAGAGGGTGATCAGTCCGCCGCTCGTGATCGCGTACGCGGCGCTCGAGGGACTCTTCATCGGTGCGATGAGCAAGGTCTTCCAGCTCCAGTTCGGAGGCGGCGTCGTGACCGGCGCGGTGCTCGGCACCGTCGCGGCCGTTGCCGGCACGCTGGCGGCGTACAGGTTCTTCGACATCAAGGTGAGCGCCAAGTTCCGTACCTGGATCATCGGCATGATGTTCGGCTTCGTGGCTGTCACCATGCTCGACGTCGTCCTCGGCATCTTCGGCAGCAGCATCGGGTTCAACGGGTTCGGCGGCCTCGGACTTCTGATGAGCTTCGTCGGCCTCGGCCTGGGCATCATGATGCTGATCCTCGACTTCGACTTCGTCGAGCGCGGTATTGCCGCAGGCCTTCCCGAGGTCGAGTCGTGGCGTGCGGCCTTCGGCCTGACCGTGACGATCATCTGGATCTACATCGAGCTGCTGCGGATCATCGCGATCTTCACTCGCCGCTGATCACAGCGTCGCTTCGGCGCCCGACTCGGACTCGTCCGGGTCGGGCGCTTCTGCGTCCGTGAGCACCTGCCAGCGCCGGCGCATCTGCATGACCCAGCGTCCGCCGGGCCCGCGCGCCGAACCAGCCACCTCGGTGCCGTCGAGCTCGGTCCCCGGGTTCTTGCTCGCGTGCACGGCAGCCTGGCTGATCGGCCGCAGGCCCTCGCCCCGGGTCGAGCGCGGTGCCTCCTCGGGGCCCAGGCCCAGGACGGCGAGCGCCGAGGGGAGCAGGACGCTGACCAGCGAGGCGTAGCCGGTGGCTGAGGGGTGGAAGCGGTCCGGGCCGAAGAGCAGGGCCGGCGCGGCGTCGAACTCCGGCCCGAGGATCGAGCCGATCGACACGGACCGGCCGCCGGCCTCGACGACGGCGATCGTCTGCGCGGCGGCCAGCCGTCGCGACCACCGGCGGGCCACCTGGCGCAGCGGCTGCGGGATGGGTCGCACCGTCCCGAGGTCCGGACACGTGCCCACGACCACGGCGACGTCGGCGTCCTCGAGGTGGCGCACCGCCTCGCCGAGGTAGCGCACCGACTCCGAGGGCAGCATCCGGTGGGTGACGTCGTTCGCGCCGATCAGGATGACGGCGAGATCGGGCTCGGTCGGGATCGCGGCGCGGACCTGGCCGACCAGGTCGCTCGACTTCGCGCCCGAGACGCAGAAGGCGTCGAGGTGGACGCGGCGGTTCGCGCGCGCGGCCATGCCCGACCCGAGGAGTGCGCCGGGCGTCTGCTCCACGGACTCGACGCCGTACCCGGCGGCACTGGAGTCGCCGAGCAGGGCGATCTTGATCGCAGGCCCCGGCCGGCCGCGGCCGTACCAGCCGGTCGCATCCGGGACGCGACCGTCGATGCGGCCGATCGCCTTGCGGGCAACCGTCGCCTCGGCGCGCAGGAGCCCGTACAGGGAGGCTCCGAGGAGCGAGAGGCCTCCGCCGCCATAGACGGCCGCCGAGGCCAGCTTGCGTGCTGCTGCTGCGCGTCCCACGCCGGCCATCCTAGGGAGGTGGTCACGGGTGCCACCGAGTCGGGGGAGCCTGGGTGCCTCAGCGGGTGATCAGCACCTGGCTCAGCACGATCGGATGGTCCGAGATGTGTTCCGTCTTCGGCGTCGTGTCGGTCGTGTAGCCCTGGAACTGCGCCGGGCCAGCCATGAAGATCCAGTCGATCCACGGGTTGACCGGAACCGTGCAGCTCGTCGCGGTGCTCGGGACGACCGTGTTGCCGGCGATCATCAGGCCGCCGGCCGTGACCGGGCAGTAGGCGTTCGTCCGGTCGTTGAAGTCACCGGTGAAGAACACCGGCCGGCCGGTCTTCAGCAGCGCGGACACCTCGGCCCGCTCGATCGCGATCGCCTTGGCGCGCCACGCCGACTGGTCGCCGTACGGCTGGATCGACGCGGGGTTGTGCACGTTCATGAAGTACGCCGTCAGACCGGTGGCACGCTGCCTCAGCTGGACCACCGGCATCTGCCGGATCCCTCCGTTGAAGTAGGGGATCGGCATCGTCGTTGCGCTGACGAACTCGAACTTCGAGTTGCGCCAGATGATCGAGTTGTCGCTGTCCCCGGTGGCTACGGTCGGCCAGATCCCGTACGCGTTGTTGGTGTCGGCGACGAACACCGCCCGCTGCGGCTGCTGGAACTCCTGCAGCCCGGCCACGTCGACCCCGAACGCGTTGAGCATGGTCACCTGGCTCGGCGTGCGGACCGTGTAGCTCGGATAGGTCGCGTTGTTGACCGTGTGGCTGGCCCCGAGGGTGTTGAAGCTTGCCAGCTTGAAGCTCGAGTTGCCCTGCGCGAACCACGTGTTCGGGACCGGCTTGCCGACGAAGTAGCGCAGCCAGCTGGTCGGTGAGACCCGGGTCGCGGACGGCCCGCGGGTGACCGCGAAGTACAGGGAGCAGGACGTCGCGATGCCCTGCTTGCCGACAGTGCCGATCTGCTGGCCGGCCTGGACCCACTGGCCGCTCCTGATCGTGGCCGAGCGCATGTAGCCGTACCAGGTGCTGGTCCGGTTCGGACTGGTCAGGATGTGGACGAGGTGGGCGCCACCGGTCCTCGTCGAGCTCACGTACGCCGTGCCCGGTGTCGCGGCGCGGACCGCGCTGCGGCAGGGTGCCTTGATCACGGCGCCCGGGCGGCCGTAGACGCGCTCGGCCGAGGCCGTGGTCCTTCTCAGCGGGTAGGTCACCGTCGAGGTGCTGGGTTGCGTGGTGGTCATGGCGTCGAGCTGCACCGCCAGAGGCGTTGCGTCGCCGACCGTCCCGCCGGCCGTCCCCACGGCGGGGACCGCGACGAGACCGATCGCGAGGACGCCACCGAGCGCTCGGGAGAGGCGGGGGAAGGTCATCGGGACTCCTGGTCGGTGACGGGCGGGGAAACCCTGTCTGCTCCGCAGTATGGCCCAAATCCGACACGAATTGGGGCCCGTGTGAAGAAAAGATGCTCAAGTGGCGTGTTGGTTCTTGAAAACAACAACGCTGTCGTACTCAGGAGGGCAGCGGACCTCCCTTCTTCAGGTCGGCAGGTGGCCCACTATCTTGAGTCGTATGGACTACGCGAACTCGCTCCTCGACCTGATCGGCAACACCCCGCTGGTCAAGCTCGACCGCACCTTGCGTGAACCGGGGAGCGCTGCGGGCGGCGCCGGTCCGCTCGTGCTCGCGAAGGTCGAGTACCTCAATCCCGGCGGCTCGGTGAAGGACCGGATCGCCCGCCGGATGATCGATGCCGCGGAGGCCTCCGGGGCGCTCCAGCCCGGCGGCACGATCGTCGAGCCGACCTCGGGCAACACCGGTGTCGGGCTGGCGCTGGTCGCGCAGCAGCGCGGCTACAAGTGCGTCTTCGTGTGTCCCGACAAGGTCAGCGAGGACAAGCGCAACGTCCTCAAGGCGTACGGCGCCGAGGTAGTCGTGTGCCCGACCGCGGTGGCACCGGAGCACCCGGACAGCTACTACAACGTCTCGGACCGGCTCTCGACGCAACCCGGCGCATGGAAGCCGGATCAGTACTCGAACCCGAACAACCCGCTCTCGCACTACGAGGACACCGGTCCGGAGATCTGGCGCCAGACCGAAGGCCGGATCACCCATTTCGTCTGCGGCATGGGCACCGGCGGCACGATCAGTGGCGTCGGCCGGTTCCTCAAGGAGCAGAACCCGGCGATCCAGGTGGTCGGAGCCGATCCGGCGGGCTCCGTCTACTCAGGCGGTACCGGGCGCCCGTACCTCGTCGAAGGCGTAGGGGAGGACTTCTGGCCCGAGACCTACGACCGGACCGTGGCGGACCGGGTCATCGAGGTCTCCGATGCCGACTCGTTCGCGATGACGCGCCGCCTCGCCCGGGAGGAGGGACTGCTCGTCGGGGGTTCCTCGGGGATGGCGGCGTTCGCCGCGGCCCAGCTCGCCGCGGAGGTCGACGACCCTGACGCAGTCATCGTGGTGCTGCTGCCCGACTCCGGTCGTGGCTACCTGACCAAGGTCTTCAACGACGACTGGCTCGCGCAGTACGGCTTCCTCGCGGCCCAGGACGACCAGACCGTCGGCGAGGTGCTGCGGGGAAAGACCGGCAGCATGCCCGACCTGGTGCACACCCACCCGACCGAGACCGTGGCCGAGGCGATCGCGATCCTCAAGGAGTACGGCGTCTCGCAGATGCCGGTCGTCCGGGCCGAGCCGCCGGTGATGGCCGCCGAGGTCGCCGGGTCGGTCTCGGAGCGCGCCCTGCTCGACGCGTTGTTCGTCGGTCATGCGAAGCTCGCCGACCAGGTCGAGGCGCACATGAGCCCGGCGCTGCCGACCATCGGTGCCTCAGCGGGCGTTGCCGAGGCGATTGTCGCGCTGGGGGATGCGGACGCACTTCTGGTCCAAGATGACGGTCGTCCGGTGGGTGTTCTTACGCGAGCAGATCTCCTGAGTTTCCTTGCGGCGTTCCGTTAGTGGAACAACCACCTCTGGTCTAAAGTGTGGGCACGGTCGCGGTATCCGTACCCCACATGGATGCGGCCGAGATCCGCTGGGGTGCAGCGCCGGCCTCTGGCCAGGTGCACAGCGGGTCAGGTGGCGGGGTGATCCTGGGAGGGGTACCCCG
>NZ_JAOPXI010000205.1 GCF_025965215.1 Marmoricola sp. | reverse complement strand
AGCGACGAGCCGGCCGCCACGACCTCCACCAGCGACGAGCCGGCCGCTGCGGGTCCCATCGACGAAGAGCCGCCGGCCACGACCTCCACCAGCGAAGAGCCGGCCGCCACGAGACCCCCCAAAGAGCCGGCCTACACAAGTTTCATCAACGAGGTCACCCATTGGTGGGACGGGTCGCAGATCTACGGCAGCGACCAGGAAACGCAGAACCGTCTGCGCAGCCACCGATTCGGCAAGATGCGATTGAACAGCGACGGCACCCTGCCGGTGGAGCCCTGCACGGATGTCGAGGAGGCCGGCTTCCGCCGCAGTTGGTGGGTGGGGCTCTCCATGTTGCACACCCTTTTCGTCCGCGAACACAACGCCATCTGCGACACGTTGTACGAGGCCTACCCCACGTGGGACGACAACCGCTTGTTCAATGTCGCGCGCCTCATCAACGCCGCGGTGATGGCCAAGATCCACTCTGTCGAATGGACTCCGGCGATTCTGCCCAACCGAGCGCTCGACCTCGGTTTGAACACGAACTGGTATGGCTTGCTCACCTTTCTGACCAGTAAGGGCGCGGCGCGCAAAACCCTGTCCAAGGTGAACATCCGCAACGCGGAGATCGGCGGCATCGTCGGCAACCCGATCAACAAGCACAACTGCCCATTCGGGCTGACCGAGGAATTCGTCGAAGTCTACCGTCTGCACTCACTACTGCCCGAGCAACTGCTGCTGCACAAGCGGCGCCAAGGTGTCGTCAAGGAGGTTTTCTTACCTAAGACCCGGCAGAGCGGCTCGCCCCGCATCACGAAAAAGTACGGACTGTCCAACCTCTTCTACTCGTTCGGCAACCAGCATCCCGGCGCCCTGGTGCTCAACAACTATCCACGCTTCTTGCAAGAGCTCAGCGTCTCGGGGAAATCGTTTCTCGACGTGGGCACCGTGGACATCCTGCGCGCGCGAGAACGTGGCGTGCCACGCTACAACGAGTTCCGTCGGCAGCTGGGACTGAATGAGATCCGGAGCTTCGACGACCTCACCGACTGCCCCAACCTCCGAAAGAAGCTGAAGGCCCTGTACAAAGACGACGTGGAGAAGCTCGACCTGCTGATCGGCACACTCGCCGAAGGCCACCGGCCCAACGGCTTTGGCTTCGGTGAGACCCTGTTTCAGATCTTCATTCTCAACGCCAGCCGCCGCCTGCAGGCTGACCGCTTTTACACCGACTGCTACAACGAGGATGTCTACACCCCGGAAGGCCTGCGCTGGATCGATCGGACCGACCTCAAGACGGTGATCCTGCGCCACTACCCTGACCTCGCGGACAGTGGCCTGGCCAATATCAAGAACGCTTTCGAGCCTTGGGACGAAGGGCCCGAGCTGGATCCCGACCGCCATCCACTGCGGGAGTGGGACGCCGAATTGAAGCATGACCCTTGGCGCGGCGACGCGTATCGCCATGTCTGAGCATCTACGGGAGCACGAATGCTGAGATGGTATGTGCGGCGTGGGTTATGGAACCTGATAACTCTGGGGAAATTCACTGCCAGTAAGCCGGTCGCCATCAAATTGCCACCAACCAAGCAGCGCCGCATCGAACGCAAGCCGATGATCGATGCGATTCCTCAAATACCGCTACGCAAAGTGATGGTATGCCCTCGCTCCGACATCCCGCGGGATGAACGCTGCTTGCTGCACACCCTGTTCTACGACTTTCAGGTCTGGCTGTACAGCTTCTGGTCGCCCATGCAGCCAGGCTTACCGCGAATAGACAGCGACCCGCAGGTGGCTTTGAAGAAAGCTTTCAACGGGCGGCGTCTCGCCCGCTTCCGTGCGCCCGAACTGCCGGCCGAGTATCTTTCGAGCCCAGACCTCGGCTCGCTGGCGGTCCGCGGTCCGTTCGCCTGCTACACCAGGCACCTCGAAGGTGACACCTTCGAGTGGAACCTGCTAAAGCTCAACAACTATGAACACCACCCGGGGCTGGTGCGAATCGGTGCGCGCGTGTTCTTCCGCCTGGATAGAGACCGACGTTCGCTACGGCCCGATCGCATCGAGTGCGCGCTAGACGACGACGCGATTGAACCCACCGATCCCCGGTGGGACCAGGCTTGCAAGATCGCCTTGTGCGCCGCCTCGACGCACCTCTCGCTGGTGCGCCATTTCAACTGGGTGCACTTGGCAGGCGGCACGCAGCTGGCCGTTGCGACGCGCAATCGGCTGTCGGCCAACCACCCGCTGGGCAGGCTGCTGTGGCCATACATCTACGCCACGTTCCAGAGCAACGACATCGTCACCCGCGGGCAGATGGCACGCGGTGGCGACTTCGAGACGATCTTCAGCTTCACCTTCGACGGCATGTGCCGGTTGTTCGACGACAGCTATCGCTGTTACCCGCACCTCGTCAATGACCCCGAGGCCGACGGTGATGCGCGCGGTGTGCGCAGCGCCCGCTTCGACACGCCGACGCAGGAGAACCTAGAGGCGCTGTTCGATGTATTGCAGCGCTTCGTGTGCAACTACTTGGAGATTTATTACCCGCGGAATGCCGCCGCCGGTGCGAGTGCCGTGCACGACGACGTCGAGACGTTGGCTTGGGTCGAGGAGCTGAACGCG
>NZ_JAOPXI010000105.1 GCF_025965215.1 Marmoricola sp. | reverse complement strand
TCGGCGGTGAAGGACGGCAGGCTGGTGCGCAACGTCGCCGAGGGCATCGCACTCCCGCGCGTCCGATCGAAGGAGCGTCGCTACCTCACCCACGAGCAGGTCTCCGACCTCGCCGATGCCTGCGCTGCCGTCCCGGTGAGCAAGTACGCCTCCACGACCGAAGCGGACCGAGGTGCGTACCGGCTGCTCGTCCTGTTCCTCGCCTACACCGGCTTGCGGTGGGGTGAACTCGCTGGGCTGCGCGTCGGGCGGCTGGACCTGATGCGGCGTCGGGCGTCGATCGTCGAGACGTACGTAGTCGTCGATGGCCATGTCGTGCCAAGCGATCCGAAGAACCACGAGCGTCGGGAGGTTCCGGTGCCACGTTTCCTCATCGACGCGCTGGCTGGTCACGTGGTCGAGAAGGCCCCCGACGCGCTCGTATTCGGCGGTGAGAAGGCCGGTACTCCGATGAGGTCGCGCACTTTCCAACGCGCAGTATTCGATGAGGCATCCGCAGCGGTTGGTCTCGACGGTCTCACTCCGCATGCGCTCCGACACACCGCCGCCTCACTGGCGATCGCGGCCGGAGCCGACGTCAAGGTCGTTCAGCAGATGCTCGGACACAAGTCGGCCACAATGACGCTCGACCTGTACGGGCACCTGTTTCCCGACCGTCTCGACACCGTTGCTGACGCGATGGACGCGGCTCGCACGGTGGCGCTGAACGTGGCAGCCGAAGCTGGGACGGGACGTAGACGGGACGCGACCGCTGTGGTGCCATTCCGGCGGTGAAAGCAAACGGCCCCTGGCTCTGCGTTTCCGCAGGCCAGAGGCCGTTCACTACTTTGCGACCCCGACGGGACTCGAACCCGCGGCCTCCGCCGTGACAGGGCGGCGCGCTAACCAACTGCGCTACGGGGCCAGGTGTGCTGCTCCATGAAGTGAAGCCACGGAATGCTAACTCATGCCGGGGCTCTGCTCCCAATCGCACCCCCAACGGGATTCGAACCCGTGCTACCGCCGTGAAAGGGCGACGTCCTAGGCCACTAGACGATGGGGGCCTGCCCATCGCGCTGCGAGGTTCTCGGCGCTCCGGACCGACCAAGCATAGGGCCGCCGCAGGGGCCGGCCAAATCTGATCAGCCGCTGACACCCGCCTCCTAGTCTGGTGTGGTGCTGCTGGACGAGGACGCCTTCGACGCCCTGGTGGCCGACGCCCTCGACGGCGTACCGGCACCGCTGGCGGCACTGCTCGACAACGTCGTGGTCCTGGTTGAGGACGAGCCGCCACCCGGTGAGGACGAGCTGCTGGGCCTGTACGTCGGGACACCGTTGACCGAACGGGGGAGCGCCTACACCTTCGTTCCTCCGGACCAGGTCTTCGTCTTCCGCGGCCCGTTGCTGCGCATGTGCGCCGACGTCGAGGAGCTCACCGAGGAGGTCGCGATCACCGTGGTCCACGAGCTCGCCCACCACTTCGGCATCGACGACTCCCAGCTCCACGACTGGGGCTGGGGTTAGGCCTTGCTCGTGCTCCCGGGCGACGCGCGGCTGAGCCCGGTCATCGAGCGCGCCGAGATGTCGCGACGAGCCTGCAGCCTCAACCACCGAGGCAGTAACCCAGCCGCGCCGCCCCCAGACACCCCAGCACCGTGCCGACGGCGTACAGCAGCCCGGGAACGCCGCCCCTGTCGACCGACTGGACCGCCACCGCCGAGTATGTCGTGAAGGCTCCGCAGAAGCCGGTCCCGAACAGCGCCATCGGGTGCGCACCGACACCGTGGCCGACCAACCATCCGAGGACAGCGGACCCGGCCAGGTTCACCAGCAGCGTTCCGGCGTGCAGCGGACTACGACGCCCGTCGAGCAGGTGGGCCGCCAGCAGCCGGGCCGGAGCACCGAGCGCCGCACCGAGCGCGACGAGCAGGGTGGTCACAGGTCGACGTCGTTCTGCTCGGCGGCGTCGCGGGCCGCGGGGTCGATCCACCGGCTGACCAGCCGTGCGGCGACCAACGCCGCGAGCAGGGTCCCGCCGGAGTAGGCGACGGCCGTGCCGGCCCGATGCGCCTCGAAGAGACCGACGGTCTCGGTCGAGGCTGCCGACATCGTCGTGAAGCCGCCGAGGACCCCGGTACCGAGGAACACCCCCAGCCACGGCGTACGCCGGACCGCGGCCAGTGCCGGCACGGCGGCGAGCAACGCGCACCCGGCGACGTTGATCCAGAACACGGTCCAGGGGAACCCGGTGCCGAACGGGAACCAGACCGTGAGCCCGTAGCGCGCGAGGGAACCGATGACTCCTCCGACCGCGGCCGCACCCAGGGCGACCGGCAGGGGAGGTCGGCTCACGAAACCTCCTGGTGCGCTGCCAGCGTGGTCGGGCCCTGCCAGGGAAGCGGCCGCTCGCCCGCGCCCTGGCGGACGAACTCGCCGAGGTACCAGCGTTGGAGGGCGATCAGCGTCGGGGGTGGTCGCATCGCCAGCAGTGCCTCCCCGGTCAGGGTGTCGTAGACCTCTTCGAGCAGGTGACTGATCCGGGCCATCGACGCCGGCGCCGAGGGGGGTGCCGCGTAGGTGAGGTCGACCCGTTCCACGCCGTCACGCATGGCTGCATCGAGGACATCGAGGCCGATGACCTGGCGGCGTTCCTGCTCGACCTGGAGGTAGGCCTCGGCGAACTCGCTGGCGATCGGGTAGCGGTCGGGCGCACTGATCGAGAGCAGGCGCAGCTCCCGGCCAAGCTCGTTGAAGTGCATCCGCAGGTGCGAGAAGAGCTCGGGCGGCAGGTTGAGCAGCTCGATGGCGACCATGTCGGCGGGGTCGAGAGGTGCGCCGCCCAGGGCGGCGATCGCCTCGTCGAGGTCGAAGAGTGCTCCCTCCGCCGGGGTGTCCTGGGGTTCGGCGGCCGGCTCGAACCAGACCACCTTGCCGAAGCCGCGAGGGTCGATATCGGCACCCCAGGCGTGCGCGTAGCTGGCGACCAGATCGAGGCCGCGTCCCCCGGTGGTCCAGGAGAACTCGTCGTCAGGGTCGACCTCGACCCGCTCGTCACCCTGGCGGGGCGGGACCAGCGACTGGTCGGTGACCTCGATGCGCGGGTGAGCCACCGTGCCGCGCACGTGCACGCTCATCGGGGGGTCGGCGTGCAGGATCGCGTTGGTGACCAGTTCGGAGACGGCCAACCGGGCGCTGTCGGCGAGCTCCTCGCGACCGATCTCGACCAGGACGCCCGTCACCCAGTCGCGCGCAAGGCGCACCGACGGAGGACTGGCCGGCAAGGCGAGCGTCTGCATATTCCAGGGCACTCGAGCGAACTCCTGGGTGTGAGGGGGACGGTCATCAGGGCTGTGCCCATCCCACTACCCCGATCAAACCACATTCCCCGCAGCGGTCCGGGACGTGTGTGACCGAGTAGACGCCACCTCGATTGTCGTCGCGAGCGTGAATTCGGGAGAATGGAGCCATGGCATCCAAGACGGAGCACGAGCGGCACCGGGTGGTCGTGATCGGCTCCGGCTTCGGCGGCCTCTTCGGCACCAAGGCGCTGCGTCACGCCGACGTCGACGTGACCGTCGTGGCCAGGACCACCCACCACCTCTTCCAGCCGCTGCTGTACCAGGTCGCGACAGGCATCCTGTCCGAGGGCGAGATCGCTCCGCCGACCCGTGAGGTGCTGTCCCGGCAGAAGAACGCGACCGTACTGCTGGGCGACGTCACCGGCATCGACCTCGAGCACCGCTCGGTCACCTCGAACGTGCTGGGCCGCGAGCTGATCACCGAGTACGACTCCCTGATCGTCGCAGCAGGCGCCGGCCAGTCCTACTTCGGCAACGACCACTTCTCCGAGTTCGCACCGGGAATGAAGAGCATCGACGACGCCCTCGAGCTGCGAGGCCGCATCTTCGGAGCCTTCGAGCTCGCCGAGGTGATGGCGGCGCGCGGTCAGGACGTCGATCACCTGCTGACGTTCGTCGTGGTCGGCGCCGGCCCGACCGGCGTCGAGATGGCCGGCCAGATCGCCGAGCTCGCCCACAAGACCCTCAAGAGCGACTTCCGCTCGATCAACACCCGCCAGGCTCGCGTGATCCTCCTCGACGCTGCGCCGCAGGTGTTGCCGCCGTTCGGGGCGAAGCTCGGGGCCTGGACCGAGGCCAAGCTGGAGAAGATCGGGGTGGAGGTCCAGCTCGGCGCGATGGTGATCGCCGTGGACGAGCGCGGCCTGGAGGTCCAGGACCGCGACGGCACGCGCCGCCGGATCGAAGCCGTGACCAAGGTGTGGGCAGCCGGCGTCCAGGCGAGCCCGCTCGGCCGCATCCTCGCGGACCAGACCGGTGCCGCGCTCGACCGGGCCGGACGGATCTCGGTCAACCCCGACCTGACGCTCCCGGGCCATCCCGAGGTCTTCGTGGTCGGCGACATGGTCGCGCTGGACAACCTCCCAGGAGTCGCGCAGGTCGCCATTCAGGGCGCCCAGTACGCCGCGCGCGAGATCGACGGCCGACTGCGCAACAAGGCCCCGCAAGCCGGGTTCCACTACTTCGACAAGGGCAGCATGGCCACGATCTCGCGGTTCAGCGCGGTCGCCACGGTCGGCAAGCTGCGGCTGTCCGGGTTCGTCGCCTGGCTGATGTGGCTCGCGGTGCACCTCTTCTACATCACCGGCTTCAAGAACCTGGTCACGGCGCTGCTGCACAGGACCGTCACCATCATCGGCAACGACCTCTCCGAGCGGACCGTGACCGAGCAGCAGATCTTCGCGCGCGAAGCGCTCAAGCGGCTCGACGGCGCTGCCCGGGAACTCGTCAGCGCCCCTGGCTCCGAGCGCAGTCGCGAGGAGCTCGAAGCCCAGGCGCTCGAAGAGGCCCGGCTGACGGACGCAGGAGTCCGCGGCCGCCACGACTGACGCCGCCATGCGCGGCGCCTGACGGCGTCAGTGACGCTCTATTCGTACTGGGGCGGCGTCTCGCCGCTGGCGGCCAGCTGCTCGCGGGCCCAGCGCGGCAGGATGAACAGACCCTCGGCCTCGACGGTGATCTCGCCCCCGGCGTCCTTCAGCCACCCCTTGACGATGGTCTTGATGCCAGCGGCTGAGTCGACCCAGGCCTCGGCCGAGCAGGCGCCCAGGGCGGTCGGCTTGCGGTAGCGCAGCGTCAGCGTCCCGGTCATGCCCGGGGTCCCGCCGGCGGCGGCGGCCTCGCCGAAGATCTGGTCGAGCACGAGTGCGAGGACGCCGCCGTGGACCTTGCCCGGGGGGCCTTCGTAGAGCGCGTTGAGGAAGAACTCCGACCCGGCGCCACCCTTGACCCGGTCCTGCACGATCTTCAGCGGTGGCGCGATCGGGTTGCGCATACCGACCACGGCGTTGCCGTAGCCGCGGACGTGCCCGCTGTTCGTCACCACGACGCCGAAGTTGGCCGGGATCATCTCGACCTCCAGGCGAGCCGTGAGCTCCTCGACCTCACGCGTCGCGGCGATGACGGTGTCGTGGTCGACGGTGGTGCGAAGGCTGACCTCGCCGAGCCGGCGCAGAGCCTCGGTGAGACCGCCGTACACGGCCTGTTCGGCGGCGAACTCCTCGTCGGTCATGTCGACGGTCCGGTACTCGAACGGGGACTGGCTCATGCCTTGCACACTAGAACGAGTTCCAGTTCTCCGCGACGAAGTACGGCGTGAGCCTGAGCACTCGGTGCCCGTGAGGCGCTCAGCCCGACACCGCTCCGACGGTCTCCGGGGCGAATCCGGGGAAGACCGCTGCACTGGAGGCGCCCATCCTCCTGGTGACGACCTCGGCGAGCACGCTGCGGTAGTCGGTCGTCACACCGAGGTCGGCGTCGACGGTGTTCTCCAACGCCGGCATCGACCCGTAGTACCCGCCCTTGACCCCACCGCCGAGCAGGAACATCACGTTCCCGCGGCCGTGGTCCAGGCCGTAGTCCGCGTTCTCCTTCACCCGGCGCCCGAACTCGGAGACGGCCACGACGGTGACCTTGTCGCCGGCGCTGCCGAGGTCGGCGAAGAACGCCGCCAGGTTGGTGGCGAGCTCGGAGGAGGTGTCGACCATCCGGCCCCAGTCCAGGGTGCCCAGATCGGTGTGCATGTCCCAGCCGCCGTCGTGGTCGACCGCGATCACGTCGGTGCCGACGTTGCCCTTGATGATCCTGGCCGCCGCGTGCAACGCCTTGCCGAGGTCGTCGTCGCCGTACGTCGCGCCGTTCGCGGCGGCCGTCGCGGTCGCCTTGACCGGGGCGAAGTCGTTGATCGCCGCGAGTGCCGAGCGGGCGCCGGCGCCCAGGTCTCCCGGAGCGTCGGCCCACATGGTCCGCATCGAGGCGGTCCGCCGGTGCTCGGTGTCCCACTGGTCGTCGCCGGACAGCGCCATCTCCTCCACGCTCGCGGTGCACACGGTTCCCTGCGGTCCGTAGAGCGCGGTGATCGGGACGGTCATCCCCATCCCGACAGCCTGCAGCGGATTGGTGTAGCCGTCCTGGCCGATCAGCCGGTTGATCCACCCGACCCGGGAGCTCGTGCCCGGATCGGCCTCCTCGAGCTCCTCCATCGCTGCGAAGTGCGACCGGTTCGCCACTGCCAGACCGGTCGCGTGGACCGCGGCGATCTTGCCGGCGTCCCAGAGCGGCAGCAGCGGCGCGAGGTTCGGGTGCAGGCCGAAGGTCGCGTTCTGCGCCAGCAGCGAGGCCTTCGGGATCCCGATCCGCGGCCGAGCCGCGTAGTACGCCGGGTCCGAGTGCGGGACGACCAGCGACAGCCCGTCGGCCGCCCCGCGCAGGGAGAGCAGCAGCAGCACGTTCCCCGACGGCCTGGTCGCGCCGTACGAGGCCTGCAGGAAGGTCGTGCCGAACATCGAGGTGCTCATCCCGACGCCGGCCGCGGCGATGGCACCCCGGAGCAGGCCCCGCCGGGAGAGGCCACTCGTCCGGGTCATCTCCGGGCAGCAGTCAGTCATCACGTCACCGTCCGAGGTGCTGGGGGTTGTCGAGGAACACGGTCAGCAGGCGCGGCATCGACCACTTCACCAGGTCGTGGTTCCTGGTGATCACGGC
>NZ_JAOPXI010000089.1 GCF_025965215.1 Marmoricola sp. | reverse complement strand
AGGTTCGAGGTGAACGTCTCCGGGTCGTACGGCTCGAAGTTGTGGCTGTAGGTGTCGGCGTTCCCGAGCGTCAGCGCCAGCCGCAACCGCATCGCGTCGAGGTCCGCGTCCGGCCCGACGTCGGGCTGGTACTCGGTCTCGGGCTGGAAGTCCTGCTGGGCGCCCAGGCGCGCGCCGGCCAGCAGCAGCTGGCTGACCTCCAGCAGGAGCAGTGGTACGGCGGAGCCGATCTCCTCCTCGCGCGAGATCGCCTGCAGCCCTACGAGGAACGCCTCGGCTGCGTCGGCGATCTGCTGCCCGAACTCCTCGAACTCGTGTGCGGTCATTGCCCTCTCCCAGATTCACTCACCAGCGTTGCGTCTTCCAGCGAAAGCGCGTCCCAAGGTGACCTCGTCGGCGTACTCGAGATCACCACCCACAGGTAGTCCACTCGCCAGACGCGTTACCTGCACGCCCAGCGGCCGCAGCATCCGGGTGAGGTACGCCGCGGTCGCGTCGCCCTCGATGTTCGGGTCGGTGGCCAGGATGATCTCGGTGACCACGCCGTCGTCGAGGCGCGCGATCAGTTCCCGGATCCGGAGCTGCTCGGGGCCGATGCCCTCGAGCGGCGAGATCGCCCCGCCGAGGACGTGATAGCGACCCCGGAACTCCCGGGTGCGCTCGATCGCCACGACGTCCTTCGACTCCTCGACCACGCAGATCAGGGCCGGGTCGCGGCGCGGGTCACGACAGATCCGGCACTGCTCCTCCTCGGCCACGTTGCCGCAGATCGAGCAGAACCGCGCCTTGGCCTTGACCTCGACGAGGACGTCGGCCAGGCGCCGTACGTCGACCGGGTCGGCAGCGAGCAGGTGGAAGGCGATCCGCTGGGCACCCTTCGGACCGACCCCGGGCAGGCGCCCGAGCTCGTCGATGAGGTCCTGGATGACGCCTTCGTACAAGGGTCAGCCGCCCGTCGACCCGTCGCCCAGCGGATTCCGCGGGGCGTCACCGCCACCAAGGGCGCCGCCCAGCACCCCCGCCATCGGGCCGAGCGCGGCCGACGCGGCCGCGTCGGCCTTGGCCTTGGCATCGCGGAAGGCCGCGACGACCAGGTCGCCGAGGTCGGCCAGCGACTCGGCATCGGTCCCGTCGAAGGATCCGGGCGCCACCGTGACCGCGGTCAGGTCGCCGGTCCCGGAGATCTGGACGGTCACGCCTCCGGCGGTGCCCTCGATCAGGGTCGAGGCGAGCTCGGCCTGGGTGGACATCAGCTGGGCTTGCAGCTGCTGGGCCTGTTCGAGCATGGCGCCGAGGTCGAAACCTCCTTCGCCGAAGGGGTTCTGGGTCATGTTCTGCTCCTGGTCATTCGTGAGAGATCTGGTCGATCACGGTGGCGCCGAGCTCGCGGCGAAGCAGCTCGGCCCCGTCCACACCGTCGTCCTCGAGATCGGGGTCGTCGGGATGCGCTTCGCCGTCGCGCGTGTCCGGCGCCTTGGCCGGCTCGTCGCCGCTCCGGGTCGGCGCGATGTTGCTGCGGACCGAGGCGATCGCCTCGGACGCCGGGCGGCCCGCCGGTACGACCGGCGCCGCTGCCGGGTCGAGGTCGGCGATCGTGTCGCCGGCGTCGTCCTCGGAGAGCCATGCCGGTGCGGAGGTGACCTTCTCCTCGGCCGGTGCCGGAGCGCCGGCCGTTGACGCAAGTGTGACGACCGGCGCGACACCGGCGCCTGGATCGGCGGAGTGGTCGACGATCGCCTCGACGCGCCAGTCGACGCCGATCACGTCGATCGCCGCCTGTCGCAGGATCTCCTCGCTGCCGCCCCCGATGAACGAATCCTTGGCGCCGGCAGTCTTGAACCCGACAGTCAGGATGCCGCCGTCGAGCCCGATCACCTGGGCGTTCTGGCTGAGCAGGATCCAGGTGAACCGGCGCATCTCCTTGACCTTGTCCAGCAGGTCGGGCCACACGCGGCGCGCGTCGACCAGGCTGAGCGTGGAGACAGGACCCGGGGGTGGGGCCGGTGCTGAGGGTTCAGGCGTCTCGGCACGATCGTCGACCGGTGCCGACACCGGTGGTTGAGGAGGTTGTGCAGCAACCGGCTCGAAACCCTCTGCCGGAGGTGCAGGCGTCTCGGCACTGCTCCTTGGATCGAGCTTGTCGAGATCGTCGACCGGCGGGGCCGACACCGGTGGTTGAGGTTGCGCAGCAACGGCCTCGAAACCCGGCGCCGGGACACCCATGCCGACGCGACGCTCCAGGCGGTCCAGGCGGGCCACGAGGCCGTCGGTCGAGTCATCGGCACCGGGCAGCAGGACCCGTGCACAGATCAGCTCGAGCAGCAGGCGCGGCGTGGTGGCGCCGCGCATCTCGGTGAGTCCAGCAGCGACGCAGTCCGCGGCCCGGACCAGGTCGGCACGACCGAAGCGTGCCGCCTGGGCGACGAGGCGTTCGGCCTGGTCGGACGGTACGTCGAGCAGGCCGGTCGTCGACGCATCGGGGACAGCGGCCACGATCACCAGGTCGCGCAGCCTCCGGAGCAGGTCCTCGGTGAAGCGACGTGGGTCCTGGCCGGTCTCGATCACCTTGTCGACGACCGCGAAGACCGTGCTGCCGTCGCTGGCCGAGAAGCCGTCGACGACCTCGTCGAGCAGGGTGTCGGGGGTGTAGCCGAGCAGCGACGTCGCCACGCCGTACGTGACTCCGGCGGCCCCCGCCCCGCCGAGCAGCTGGTCGAGGACGGACAGCGAGTCACGAGCCGACCCCGCGCCGGCGCGGACGACGAGCGGCAGGGCCGCGGGCTCGATCGGGACGCCTTCGCGCTGGCAGATCTCCGCGAGGTAGTCCGACAGCACGCGCGGCGGGATCAGCCGGAAGGGGTAGTGGTGGGTGCGCGAGCGGATCGTCGCGATGACCTTCTCCGGCTCGGTCGTCGCGAAGTTGAACTTGTGGTGCTCCGGCGGCTCCTCGACCAGCTTGAGCAGGGCGTTGAAGCCCTGCGTCGTGACCATGTGGGCCTCGTCGATGATGTAGACCTTGTAGCGGCTGGAGACCGGGGCGAAGAACGCACGTTCGCGCAGGTCGCGGGCGTCGTCGACGCCGCCGTGGCTGGCCGCGTCGATCTCGATGACGTCCAGGGACCCCGGTCCGCCGCGAGCCAGGTCGCGGCACGACTGGCACTCGCCGCACGGGTCCGAGATCGGCGCCTTCTCGCAGTTGAGCGCGCGAGCGAGGATCCGGGCGCTCGTGGTCTTGCCGCAGCCGCGGGGGCCAGAGAAGAGGTAGGCGTGGTTCACCCGGTTGTTCGCGAGCGCGGCGCGCAGCGGCTCGGTGACATGGTCCTGCCCGATGACCTCGGCAAACGTCTCCGGCCGGTAGCGGCGATACAGCGCGAGGTTGTGCTCCACGCCTGCACCTTAGCCGTGCATGCCGACAGGAGAGACCGGGGTTCAGGCCCGGTACGCCGCGTAGTCCGCCTTGGTGCTGGCGACCATCGTCTCCACAGCGTCGCGGAAACCCGACGTGCCCAGCGCATCGGCGGCACCGATCGCCTGCGCGAAACGTTCGGGGTCGCAGCCGTGCACGTCGGCCGTCGCCTGCGCCATCGCCGTCAGCAACCGTTCGGAGTCGTGGTGGTCGAGGCCGGCGAGCTCGATCCGCACGATGTCCGGGGCCAGGTCGCGTACGTGCCAGCCCTCGACCCGGACGGCCGCCGCCGGACCACGGATGGCCGACCGGACGCGTTCGAACAGGGCATCGGCGGTGGTCGGCCACGGGTGGCCCGGCTTCGTCGTCTCGAGCCATTCGCTGGTGCCGGGCCCGAGCTGCTTGGCTTCCCGGGCGTGCTGCGTCCCGTCGGCGCTCGGTCCGACCCCGACGACCCGGCGATGGCCCAGCGAACCGGTGCCGGCGAGGTGGACGTGCCAGGTCGGTGTCCAGCCGTTCTCGGCCACGCCCATCGCGGCCGCAGCGACCGCGGGCGGGACCTGGGCCGGGGCACCTTCGGCCAGCCGTTCGTAGAACCTGTCCGCGTCGTCGAACCCGGGAACCAGGGTGCGCAGGTGCCCCGCACCCTTCTCCTCGAGGTCGACCGCGACGCGGGGCGCCGAGCTGGACCAGGCTTCGAGCACGACCCGGCAGACGTCCTTGTCGGCGAGCGTGATGTGCGGGGCGAGCACGGCGGAGGTCGCCAGCCGAACCAGGTCGGGCAGATGGGCGCCCGTGGCCAGCTCGTCGAAGTCGTTGATGCCCCAGCGCCGTACCTGGTCGCGGTCGCGCCAGGTCCCGAAGTTCTCGACGTGCAGGTCACCGACCGCCGGCAGCCGGGTGGAGTCCAGCGTCTCGGGCAGCAGCTCGCCGATGCGGACCAGCCACAGGTAGTAACTGCCGCGCAGGAAGCGGTACTCGTGCGCGGCCATCTCCGCGTGCTTGCGGTCCAGCTCCGACTGCTCCAGCGGGATGCGTGCGCCCAACCAGCTCTCGTACGCCGACGTCAGCTCGTGCACGTCAGCCATCGGAGTCCGCCTTCGCCGGCGTCGGGCCTGCCGGATCGTGCTTGGTTCCATCGGTGCTGACGAGGCCGGCCCGCGCGGCCATGCTGCCGCCAAGGACGGCGAGCGCGATGCTCACCAGCGCGCCCAGCATCAGTGCCGACGCCTCGCCCGGCACGAGCACCCCCAGCTGCTGGCCGATCGTGGCAGCCGCGACCGGAACGCCCAGCTGCGCGGTGGCGAGCAGTCCCAGCGACGACGGCTGGCCGACGAAGCGCGCGACCCCGTGGGCCAGGGCCGCTCCGAGACCGAGGCACAGCCCGAGCAGGATCAGTCGCGGATGACTGCCGAGCTCGCGCAGCTGCAAGGTGGCACCGAGCCAGACGAAGAAGACCGGTCCGAGGAAACCCTCGGTGACGGCGAAGAGCTGCTTGGCCAGCCGTCGCGGCTCGCCGATCGCGGCCACGACCAGCCCGAAGCTGAAGCCGGCCAGCATGATCGAGACGTGCATCGTGACGGCGAGTCCGGCGAGCGCGAACAGGATCGCCAGCTGGACCCGCAGCTCGACGGCGAAGGACCGGTCCTCGGAGACCTTGTGCACCCGTACGCGCACGCCGTTGGTCTCCAGGCGACGCAACACGACGAAGACGACTGCGGCGGCAGCGATCACGGTGGCTGCGCCCAACGCCGCACGGCCGGCATGGCTGGGCTGGATCACCAGCGGCAGCGCGACGATGCAGGCCGCGTCGGCGATAGCGATCTGCGGGAGCAGGTCGAGCACCGGGCTGCCGCCGAGGCCCAGGGAGTCGACCACCGGCAGGATCAGGGCGGCAGACGAGGAGGCCATCAGGACGGCGTACAGGGCAGCGTGGTGGAGGTCGAAGACCGACGCGAGCGCGACTCCGAGGATCGCGGCGACCACCCCGACGCCGATCGCTCGCAGCAGCCCGGTGCGCAGGGCCGGTCGGATGGCCGGGTTGCGTACCGGGACGTGCGACCCGGCCACGAACATGACCAGGGCGAAGCCGGCGTCGGCTAAGAACGTGAACGTCGGGTTGGCGGCTTCGAAGTAGCCGAAGCCGGTCCGACCCAGGACGATCCCCGCGACGAGCTCGCCGAGGACGACCGGCAGGTGCCAGCCCCGGCGCACGGCCAGCAGCGGGCCGCCGAGGGCTACCAGGCAGATCACGGACAGTTCGGTGAAGCTCACGGGCCCATCTTGGCCCAGTGCCGCGTCGTGCCGGAACGCCACTCCGTCTAGAACGCAGAGGCCCCCCATGCACCCGGAAGAGCCCACCTGCCCTTGCTGCCTTCCGGCCCTGGGGGAGTTCAGTGAGATACCGCCGCATGGGGGGTTCCCCGAAGTCTAGGAGACCGATTTCGCGCGAGCGAATCGGGGCGGGTAGCCTTCGCGGCGGAGGATTCGCCTAGTGGCCTATGGCGCTCGCTTGGAAAGCGGGTTGGGTG
>NZ_JAOPXI010000072.1 GCF_025965215.1 Marmoricola sp. | reverse complement strand
TACGCCGGCGCTAGCGGCTTCCTGTTGAAGGACGCCCCACCACAGGAGCTGGTCACGGCCGTGCGGGTCGTCGCAGCAGGCGACGCACTCCTTGCGCCATCGGTAACTCGTAGGCTGATCGAGGACTTCGCCCAACGCCCAAGACTCGATCGACAGGCCCCGCAAGCGCCCAGCCCGCTGACAACCCGCGAATCCGAGGTACTCCTCCTGCTCGCCCAAGGCCTCTCCAACGCACGCATCGCCGAACAACTGACCGTCAGCGAGGCCACGGCGAAAACTCACGTCTCCCACGTCCTGGAGAAGCTGGACCTCCCCGACCGCATCCAGGCAGTGATCTACTCCTACGAAACCGGCCTCATACAACCCGCCCCACGAACACCCCCGCCTCAGAGCGATGGGTGAGGTGACCCCCGCCCGAGCTGCCACGATGGTGGCGGACGGGATCACTCGGTCAGCGGGCGCACGCCCGCGGGACCGCGGGATGGAGCTCAAGAGATGCGCGAGACCCCGAACATCATCGAGCGAGCTCGCGACTTTCGCGATGCAGCTTCTAGACGATCGCCGGGGCCGAGGACTGCTCGCCCGTCGACGTGAGGTTTTCGGGCACGGCAACCCCGGGCACGGCAACCCCGGGCTCGGCAACCCCGGGCTCGGCGAGGCCGGCGTCCACTGCGGGGATCTCCTCGACCGCGCCGGCACGTGAGGGCTTCCGGCTCACGCGCCGGTACCAGTCAGGTGCGACCACGAGTGCCTCGGCGCGCAACACGGCCGTGGCCACCCGAGGCAGGTCGGTCACGTCGCCGTACACGAGATAGCGCGGGACCCACTCAGGTCGGTACTTCACGTTCGACCGGTACAGCGCTTCGATCTGGGCGAAGCGGGACGCCCACATCAGGATGGCGCGCCAGGCGCGCAGCATCGGACCGGCACCGAGGCGCTCACCGCGGGCGAAGACGCTGCGGAACGCGGAGAAGTTGAGGGAGACCTTGGTGATCCCGATGCTCTCGGCCTCCGCCATGAGGGTCGAGACCATCAGCTCGATGATGCCGTTGACCGCTTCTGGCTGGCGGCGCATCAGGTCCAGCGACAGCCCGTCGTCACCCCACGGCACGAACGAGAGGAAGCCGGCCACCGCTCCGGATCCGTCGTGGGCGATGACGACCGTGCCGGCGTCGTCACGCGCCTGACCGAACCGGCCGAGCGCCATCGCGAAGCCGCGCTCGATGGAGCCGTCGCGCCAGTCGATCGCCCGGGCCCGCAACTCGTCCTTCTCCTCCAGAGACAGGTCGGCGACCCGGTGGACCGACACGGTCAGGCCGGCGCGCTGCGCTCGTGCGATCGCCTGCCGGACGATGCGCATCGGCCGGCCCTCGAGGGTGAACTCCTCGACGCGCAGGATAGCCTCGTCGCCGACCTCGAGCACTTCCAGGCCGGCCTGGTGGTAGACCTGGGCACTGCGCTCGCTGGAGCCCAGGTTCGCCGGCGCCCAGCCGAAGTTCCGGGCCTCCGCCAACCAGGCCGCGATCGCCTGGGGCCAGTCGTCGGGATGGCCCAGCGGGTCTCCGGCCGAGAACGAGACGCCTCCGATGACGCGGTAGGAGACGGCCGAGCGACGGGTCGGGCTGAACACGATCGAGCGGTCGTCGCGGGTCGCGAAGTAGCCGAGCGAGTCGACCCAGCCCCACTCGGCGAGCAGGCGTCGTAGCTCGGCGTCCTCCTCGCCGGTCAGCCGGTGCGGGCCACCGGGGGGCACCAACGCGTTGACCATGGCGAGCACGATGACGGAGGCGCCGAGGACGGCAAGGCCGACCGTGACGATCGCCTCGGCCCGGTCAGAGGTGAAGCCCACGGGGCCAGGGATGCCGAGCAGGCCGAGGGCGGCCTGCGCGAGCCGGTCGCCGCCGCTGGTCCCGGGCACCTGGCCCTTGTCGCGGACCGTGAGCCAGATCCAGCCCAGGGCGGTGCCGATGAGAGGTCCCAGGACGAGGATGCCCAGCACCTGCCGTAGCGATCTGGGATCAGGCCGGGCCGTGAAGTTCTTGCGCGACGCCACCAGCAGGATGATCAGCAGAAAGCAGAGGAACGCCTGCTCGGCCTGGAGGTCACGGAGCAGGTGGATCGCCAGCGCCAGCGAGGTGAGCAGGAGCGCGACGGTCCAGGCTCGGGCCTTTCCCCGGCGCAGGCCTCGGGAGAGCACCAGCAGCACCACGCCGATCGCGGCACCGCCGGTGGTCGCCGCCGCCGGGAAGGCGTCGGGCACGATCTCTTCGATCACCCCGGTGCGTGCAGCGATGTCCGGCAGGTAGGCGCTCAACAGGCTCACCAGGCCGACGGCGAACACGATCCGGCTGACCCAGAGCGGTGATCGCAGAGAGGAGAACCAGCTACTCACCCGCCGAGGCTACGCCTCGCGGCAGCGCTGGCCGAGCTCAAATCTCGACATGTGTCCCACGAGACAACGAGGCTCGCAGGTTCGGGCGCTCACCTGTCAGCTCGGTTTCAGACCTGCCAGCAGGATCTCCAGGTGACGCCGCCAGCCCGGTTCCGGCAGGGCGTGCATGAAGTACATCGTCGCCGTCGTGCCGCACATCATCATCCCGTAGTCCTCGACGCGCAGATCGGCGCGGACGACTCCGGCAGCCTGGGCGCGTTCGAGGAGGCGGCCGAGGACGGCGTTCAGGGCGGCCTTGTCCTCCTCGATCCCGTCCCAGCTGAAACTGTCGATGTTCATCATCGCCAGCTGGAACGCGGCGTCACCGACGACCGACTCTGCTTGGCGGCGCATCGACGTGGCCAGTGCGTCGTACGGGTCGTTGATCTCCTCGCACTCGGCCGCGATCACCGCGAACTCCTGGAACCGCTTGCGGACCAGCGCGGTGAGCAACGCTTCCTTGGTGGGGAAGCGCCGGTACAGGGTGCCGATCCCGACGCCCGCGTGAGCAGCGATGTCTTCCATCTGTGCTCGGGTCCCGCGCTCGGCGAACAGCACCTGGGCCGACGCCGTGATGCGCTCGAGGTTGCGTTGTGCGTCGGCACGCAAGGGGCGTTGATCGGTAGTCACGCCGGCCTTTCTTGTCGGTGCTAGGTGCTAGTGGTATCCGGAATCTTACCTCCGTATTCGGTTGACAGGCGGAATCGACGTTCCGTAGTGTCCTAACCGGAAGTGGAACTACGGTTCCATATACAGTCTTTCAGGAGCTCCCATGTCTCAGCCCGACCTCAGCACGTCCCGTGCGCGGAACCTCGCTCTCGCGCTCCTGGCCATGACCCAGTTCGTCGTGGTCATCGATGCCTCGATCGTCAACGTCGCGCTTCCGTCGATCGGCAAGGCACTCGACTTCTCCCAGGCCGACCTGTCGTGGGTGGTCAACTCCTACACCCTGACCTTCGGGGGTTTCCTCCTCCTCGGCGGTCGGCTGGCCGACTACCTCGGCCGTCGCCGGGTGTTCATGATCGGCATGGCGCTGTTCGCGCTGGCCTCGCTGGCCGGCGGATTCGCCCAGAACGAGACGTGGCTGATCACCGCTCGCGCGATCCAGGGACTCGGTGCCGCGATCGCGTCACCCGCAGCGCTCTCGATCATCACCACCACGTTTCCCGAGGGCCAGGAACGCAACAAGGCGCTCGGCATCTGGGGTGCGGTCGCCGGAGCGGGGGGCGCCGCCGGCGTCCTCCTCGGCGGCGTGCTCACCCAGTGGGCAGGGTGGGAATGGGTGCTGTTCGTCAACGTTCCGATCGGCGCCTTCATCGTCTGGCAGGCGCCGAAGCGCCTGGCGGAGTCGACCTCGGAGGAGGAGACCGATCGGACCCTCGACCTGCCTGGCGCCGTCACCGTGTCCGCAGGCCTGGCACTGGCCGTCTACGCGATGGTCGAGGCGACCAAGGTCGGCTGGTCCTCGACCCAGACCATCTGGAGCCTGCTGGGCGCGGTCTCGCTCCTGACGGCGTTCGTGGTGATCGAGCTGCGGACGAAGAAGCCGCTGATTCCCTTCTCCATCTTCCGGCTGCGCACCCTGAGGGGTGCCAACATCGTCGGCGTGCTGATCGGGATGTCGCTGTTCTCGATGTTCTTCATGATCACGCTGTACCTCCAGCAGGTGCTGGGCGACGATGCCCTGGACGCCGGGGTGTCATACCTGCCGCTGGCCGTCGCGATCATCCTCAGTGCCGGGGTCTCCAGCGCCCTGGTGACGCGGCTGGGGTTCAAGAACGTGCTGATCACCGGCATGCTGTTCGTCGCGGCGGGCCTCATCTGGTTCGCCCAGATCCAGCCCGACGGCTCGTACGCCGGTGGCGTCCTGGGCCCCTCGATCCTGGCGGGCATCGGCCTCGGAGCCTCGTTCGTCCCGGTCACGATCGCCGCGGTCACCGGCACCCACCCCCATGAAGCCGGGTTGGCTTCCGGCCTGATCAACACCGCCCAGCAGGTCGGAGGTGCCCTCGGGCTGGCGATCCTCGCCTCGATCGCGAACTCCTCGACGAGCTCTGCGTTCAAGACCGGTGCCGACAAGGCGACCGCACTCACCCACGGGTTCGCCGACGCCTTCACGGTCGGGGCGTACTTCGCTGTTGCCGGTGCGGTGCTGGCGGCCCTCCTGATCTCCAGCCGGGACAGCCGCGCTCACTCCGAGGCGGCTCGGAGCGGTGAGGTCGTGCCGGTCGCGGCTTGAGGGGTCTCGTCGGGGTCCGCGGCGGGGAAGTGTCGAGCCGCGAACCGCGCGGCCAGGCGCACCGACGGCGTCAGGCCGGCGGACGCCGCGACCACGATGGCGCCGATCACCAGCCAGCCGCGGGACCCCCACGAGATCGCCAGGAAGGTGTACAGCGCCGGCGCCCACATCGATCCGAGGGTGCGGAAGACGTCGCCGACGCCCTGGTACTCGCCGCGGCGCCGGGGATCCATCAGCTCGGCCTGGAAGGACCAGCTAGCGCCGGAGATGAACAGCTCGGCCCCGGTGACGGTGACGTGGCCGAGCCACACCAGGAAGACCGTCAGCAGCCCGGCTGTGGAGTGGGTGACCATCGTGATCAGGCACGATCCCACGAAGAACCCGGTCGAGATCCACACGTAACGCATCGCGTCGCGCAGGTTGCGCACGCCCTTGGACGTGTACGCCGGCAGGAAGATGCACAGCACCGTGTTGGTGCCGAACAGCCAGGCAAGCAGCACGTGCGGGGCATCGGTGGCCTCGACGAGCCACAACGGGATCACGATGTTGAGCAGCACCTGGTTGGTCCACAGCGTGCCGTTGAAGAACGTGACCAGCATCCAGCCCGGGTTGCGCAGCGCACCAGGCCCAGGAGGTCGTTCCCGAGCCTCCCCGCTGGCCACTCGCAGGTCGTGGGGGGCCTGCGGTAACCGGTGGATCCACCAGCCGTTCGCGGCCATCAGCCCGGCGGCGAACAAGGGCGTCCACCGAATGACGCTGAGGTTGTCGAACGCCAGCGAGATGCCCCCGATGACCGCACCGAGGGTGAACCCGACGTTGAGCGCGGAGTACAGGTAGGCCTGGGTCTCGATGCGCTCCTTGGTGGGGAGCGCGTCGAGCACGTAGGACTGGCTGCTGGAGTGACCGGCCGAACCGGTGAGCGCGAAGAGCAGGCCCACGAGCAGGTACTGGCTGAACGAGCCGACGAACGGAAGCGCCACGAAGCAGGCCGCGCGCCCCCAGGTGCTGAGCGTCCACACGCGCTTGGGCCCGAACCGGTCGACCACCCGCCCGGCCGGGTAGGCGAACAGGAACTCGGCGACGCCGGTGATCGTGATCGCGAGACCGACCCTGGCGGCGGACATGCCCACCACCTGGGTGAGGAAGACCGCACTGCCGGTGTTGAACGCGCCCTCACCGGTGGAGAAGAGCATCGACTGGGTGGCCAGCCGTCGCGACATCGGCGTCGGCGGGATCAGCCGACGAAAGAACCCTGCTGGTCGCGCTACCGAGGTTGTCATCACGGGCATTCTCGCGACCTTGCCTGGCGGTGTCGCCCGGTTTTAGCGCCAGGTTCTAACGCACCGTGATGCCGACCTCCGAGTCGTGCTCAGACCGTGACGATGTTGGCACCGATCGCATCGAGCATCTCGGGCGTTACGTCGGTGACGCCGTGAGCCTCCTGAGCGTGGACCGAGACCAGCTCGAGGACCCGCTCGCGGCTGTCCTCCTCGAAACGCGCCGAGCAGCCAGGCATGGCGTCACCGCACGAGAGTGTGAACTTCATCTTCTTCTCCTTGTTACTTGGCGCTCCGGGGCCGGATGGCACCGGATGCGGCCGTTGGTTCGCGGGGCAGTCGGGTGTAGAGCATGGTGGTCCGGTCGTCGCCCTCGGCGCCGAGGAACCCGCCGTGGGCCACGGTGAGGGCGCGGGCCATGTAGAGGCCCATCGTCACTCCGGTCGCGTCGTCGTTGCTGCCGAACGGATCGAACAACGCCTTGAGCACCATGGGGCTGATCGGGGTGCCGTCGCGCACGACGCGGATCTCGGTCCAGGCGCCGGACTCGACGACCTCGATGGCGACCCCGTCCGGGGCCGGCTCGCGATGGGCGGTGGCCCACAGATCGCGGAGGATCCGCCCGAGCAGGTCGGGGCTGGCGTACACGGTGAGGTCTGCCCCCTGGCGGACCTCGGGCTTGCCGGGCAGCGCGCGGCACAGGGCCGGGACGTCGACTTCCTCGAGCTCGACCCTCAGCCGCCCCAGGGAGACGCTCGCCGCGAGCTCGACGTCGAGGATGTGGTCGGACAGGCGAGCGAGGGCGTCGGTGACGTGCTGGACAGCGTCGACCACCTCGTCCTGGGGTACCTCACCCTCGGCCAGCTCCATGGCCCAGCCGTTGGCCACGGTCACGGGGGAGCGCAGCTCGTGCGCGAAAGCGGCCAGGAAGCGGTCGCGCTGGCGGGCCTCGTCGGGGTCGGGTCGATGGGTGATCACCGCGGTCCCGGCGACGAGGAAGTCCCGGACCCAGCGATGCAGCATCGAGGACTCGATGTCCCACTCCACTGCGACGTTCTCCACGGTGCGGCCGCCGAGCACCTCAAGCACCATCGCGACCCGCATGTCGACGCCCGCCTGGGTCGCGACGCGGGGTTCGACCTGGTCGGGCGCGGGCGCGGTCCGCAGGTACGGCGGACGCGCGTAGTGAAGAGCTTCGCTCATGGTTCCCCCACCCGGGCGACTAGTAGGTGTAACCCCACGCGGTGGCATTGCCGAACGCGTAGGGCACCGGTGGGGCGTCGCCGTTGTGCGCCGCGCAGAACGCGTCACGCGGGCCGGTGGAGTTCAGCAGCGGGATGTAGGACTCGCTAGTCAGGATGGCCTGCGCCGCCGTGTTCGCCTCGGTCTCGATGGTCGCCGAGACCACGGCCCGCGCCGCTGCGTTCGGTGCTGACACCAGGAGCTCAGCGTTGCGCCACGCGTTCTCGCGCCACGCAGACACCATCTGGAACAGGACGGAGTCGGTGATCCCGTACGGGTCGGAGACGGCGCTCATCGACGGGTCGAACCGCGCCGCGAACTCAGCGATCAGTGGTGCGGTCGCATCGTTGAGCCACGCCTCGACGGCGTCGTAGTCGGGCTTGCGGGAGGAGCCGTCCGGCGCGACCAGTCCGGCGGCCGCCATCACGTACGGCAGGTCCCGGTTGATATGCGCGTTCATACCCAGCAGCAGATCGCCGGTGCCACTGACCCGCTTGTTCTGGGCTGCATCCAGGGCGGTCAGCCACGCCTGCGGAACCGCGGAGCGGTTGCCGGACTGCCAGTTGTAGTAGGCGTCGGTGTAGTAGCGGGCGAAGACGGCGTCGACGTGGTTGAAGTACGGCACGTCCTGGTAGTAGCCCGGGATGGCGCGGGTGTACCCGTACAGCTGGGTCATCCGGACGTAGGCGCGGGCGAAGACGGCGTTGTGGCTGCAGGTGCTGGCCGTCTGGTCGGCGATCCGGCTCTGCTCCTTCAAGGTCGCATCGAGGCAGTTCGGCCTGCCGGCGACGCAGTCGTTGTCGCTGGTCGGGATGTACTGATCGGTCCAGCCCGGAAGGTAGGACGACCACGGGACGTACGGCAGCAGGGCGGCCTGGGCGGGTGTCGCTGCCGCGGCGATCGTCAACAAGGACGTGACGACGACGGCCGACAGGACTCCGGCGATCGTTCTGCCTCGGAGCACCAAGAATCTCGCGTACATCGCGCTCCCTCCCCAGGGCGTTGTATTGCGTAGTACCGGAGCATTATCCCTTTTCCGGCTTTTGTCTCTAGCCCGAAAGGACTAGAAGCGAGGAGGATCGCAGCCATGTCACAGATCAGACGTTTCGACCATGTGGGGATCACCGTCGTAGACCTCGACTCGGCAACGGCGTTCTTCGTCGCCCTGGGTCTCGAGGTCGAGGGCCGGACGTTCATCGAGGGCGAGTTCCTGGACACGGTCATCGGCATCCCGGACTCGCGGACCGAGATCGTCATGCTGCGGCCGCCGGACGGCGGAACCAAGATCGAGCTCTCGAGCTTCGTCAGGCCCGACCACCAGCCCGGATCGCCCGCCGCGATGGCGAACGAGCTGGGTCTGCGCAACGTCTGCTTCGAGATCACCGACCTGCCGGCGGCCGTCGACCGCCTCGCTGCCGACGGGTACGGACTGGTCGGCGGTGTCGGCCAGTACGAGAACCTGTGGCGCATGGCCTACGTCCGCGGGCCCGAGGGGATCGTGGTCTCGCTGGCCGAACAGATCGGCTGACAGCCCTCGCCTCAGGCTGGCGGGGCGAGTTGCCAGACTCCGGGCTTGGACTTCGTCATCAACCCTTCAGCGATGAGCGCCACCCGCGCACGGCGAGCGGCGTATCGCCAACGCTCCTCGCCTTCCGGGGTCTTGTCGGTGTCCCCGTGCAACAGCGTGTTCTCGGCCACGATCTCGAGTTCGAGGAACATGTCGTCGTTCTCCAGTTCGCCACCGGCCCGCTCCAGGACAGCGAGGATCAGCGGCTTGAACACCTCAGGGGGCGTCCAGCGCCGGGTCACCACCCGGTCCGGGGCGGAGCGTTTCACCGGGGTCGATCTCTTCCTGGGCGGCGAGACGATCGCGATGGTCGGCACCGTGGGCGGCCGACCATGGATGCACTGGGACCGGGGCAGATCACAGAGGTCGCAATAGTCGACGGCATTCATCAGGGCCACCCTAACCAGCCGCAGGTTTCGCCCGTTGATCGCCCACCTTCACGAGCACCACAGCACCGGGAAGGGTCAGGGCTTCACGACCACCAGGGCCAGGCTGCACGCCTCGGTACGGCGTACCGTGCCCTCGGTCCGGATCAGCAGCGGTCGGACCAACGGCGCCCACAGGACCCCGACGGCGTACGGGATGCGGAGCCCGTAGAACAGTCGACAGGCCCGGGAGACCCAGGCGCCGGTGTAGTAGCGGTGGCTCTCGACCCTCAGGCCAGCGGCGGCGAGCTTCGGTTCCAGGTCCTCGAGGTAGTAGCCGTCGCGCACGTGGCCGAGGTGCTCGTGGAACCTGCGGCCGAACATGACCGGGTAGCGCGGC
>NZ_JAOPXI010000049.1 GCF_025965215.1 Marmoricola sp. | reverse complement strand
AGGTCGTTGCCTTCGGGCATCGCGCCGTTCTCCGGAGCAGTGAGGCTGGCGATGCCGGCGCGGCCGGAGGCGTAGACGACCGGGAAGTCGAGCGCGTCCTGACTGTGCGACTCGTCGAGCAGGTCCATGAAGAGCTCGTAGGTCTCGTCGACGACCTCGGCGATCCGGGCATCGCCCCGGTCGGTCTTGTTGACGACCAGGATCACCGGCATGTCGGCGTTCAGGGCCTTGCGCAGCACGAAGCGGGTCTGGGGGAGCGGGCCCTCCGAGGCGTCGACCAGCAGGACGATGCCGTCGACCATCGACAGGCCGCGCTCGACCTCGCCACCGAAGTCGGCGTGGCCGGGGGTGTCGATGATGTTGATCGTCATCGGCTTGCCCTCGGCGGCAGGACCGGCGTAGTGCACCGCGGTGTTCTTCGCCAGGATCGTGATGCCCTTCTCGCGCTCGAGCTCGCCGGAGTCCATCGCACGCTCGCCGACGCCCTCGGCCTGGTGCGCGGAGAAGGCGCCCGCCTGCAGGAGCATGGCGTCGACCAGGGTGGTCTTGCCGTGGTCGACGTGCGCGACGATCGCGACGTTGCGCAGGTCGGAGCGGGTGCTGGTAGCCATGAGCGGGTGATGCCTTCCGGGCAGGGGTGAGACAGGTCTCGTTTGTCTGGTGCGTACGCCGAATGACGACCCCGAAGTCTATCGTGAGTCTCATGTCCCCCAAGCCATCGCCGAACGACCCGGACCCGTTCCGGGTCCTCGTGGTGTGCATCGGGAACGTGTGCCGCTCCCCGGTGGCCGAGCGGCTGCTCGCGTCCCGGTTGCCCGCCAGCAAGGTCGTCGTCTCCAGTGCCGGTGTCGGCGCGATGGTCGGCTACGCGATGAGCCGGTACGCCGCCGCCGAGCTGCGCTCCTACGGTGGGGACCCGACCGGGTTCGCAGCCCGACAGCTGACTCCCGAGCTGATCGAGGACGCGGACCTGCTGCTCACCGCCACCCGGGACCTGCGCTCCCAGGTGCTGGCCGAGGCACCCGGCGCCCTGCGGCGCACCTTCACCATCCTGGAGTTCGCCGCCCTCGTCGAGATGTCCGACGGCACCACGCCCGAGGAACTCGTGAGGTGGGCGGGCGCGCACCGGTCGGCTGCCGGCGCGGTCGAGCAGGACGTGCCCGACCCGTTCCGTCGTGGCGCCGAGGCGCACGCCGCTGCCGCGAAGGCGATCGACGAAGCCGTCCAGGTGATCGCGAAGGGCCTGCAGCGTTGATCCGCGCCGCGGTCGTCGTCCTGGCGGTCCTGGCCGCCGGGGTTGCCGGCACAGCCGCTCCGGTGGGCACCGACCGGGCGATCCCGGCAACCCACCGTGGCGCGGTTCGGCTCGCCGCTGCGCCGCTGCCGCTGGCCGGCGTACGGATCTCGCTGGACCCGGGTCACCAGCTCGGCAACCACCACTTCCCTCAGCAGATCAGTCGGCTCGTACCGGCTGGTGGGTTCCGGAAGGCGTGCGACACCACCGGCACGTCGACGAACTGGGGCTACCCCGAAGCCACGGTCAACTTCCAGTTGGCGAGCCTGGTCCGCTCGCGTCTGCAGGCGCTGGGCGCGACCGTGGTGATGACCCGGACCCGGAACAGCGAAGGCCTGTGGGGCCCGTGCGTGAACACGCGCGGCGCGTTCGGGAGGAAGGCCGGGGCCGTGCTGCAGGTGGGCCTGCACGCCGATGGTGCTCCGGGCAGCGACCACGGCTTCCACGTGATCGCGCCGACGTCGCGCAGGCCGTGGACCAACGCCATCGCTGCGGCGTCGCTACGACTGGCCAAGGCGCTGCGGTCCGGGTTCGACGGCCAGCACCTGGCGCGCTCCACCTACATCGGCGGCGGCACCGCGCTAAGCATCCGCTCGGACCTCGCGACCCTCAACCTGGCCGGGATTCCGGTCGCCCTGATCGAGATCGGCAACATGCGCAACGCCGCCGACGCCCGCCGGATGACCTCAGCCCGGGGGAGGTCGATGTACGCGGCCGCCGTGGTCGCCGGGATCCGGGCCTACCTCCGCCGTTAGTCGCTGGCATTCACCGGTCGAAGATCGGGCCCCGGTGGAGCTGGTGCTGGGCGGCCTGGGCGACCGGGCGCATCACGAGCTCGTCGATGTTCACATGGCGTGGCAGGGAGGCGACCCATCGCACCGCCTCGGCCACGTCGTGGGCGACCAGCGGCGAATCGACGTCGGCGTACACCGCCTCGGCCCGCGCCGCGTCACCGAAGCGGACCAGCGCGAACTCGTCGGTGTGGACCATGCCTGGGGCGATCTCGGTGATGCGCAACGGTTCGCCGTTCAGCTCGAGGCGCAACGTCTGGCTGACGGCGTGCAGGCCGTGCTTGGCGGCGGTGTAGCCACCCCCTCCGGCATAGGCGACCCGGCCAGCGGTCGAGCCGATGTTGACCACCAGGCCGCTGCCGGACGCCCGCAGTGCCGGCAGCAGGGCCTTGGTGACCCGGACGACGCCCAGCACGTTGACCTCGAACATCCGCTGCCAGGCCCCGATGCCGGCGGTCGCCACCTGATCCGCGCCGTACGCGCCACCGGCGTTGTTGACCAGGACGTCGAGACGTTCGCCGACGGCTGCGGCCAGGTCGGCGACCGAGGCCTCGGAGGTCACGTCGCAGGTGATCGCGACTCCGCCGATCTCGCTCGCCAACCGCTCGATCCGGTCGCTGCGTCGTGCTGCGCAGACGACCTGGAAACCGGCCGCGGCGAGCGCACGGGCTGTCGCCTCCCCGATTCCGCTGCTCGCCCCGGTGACGACCGCGGTGCGCCCGGTACTCGGCGCAGGATCCGGCCCTGCGTTCGGCGCTGTGGTCTCGGCTGTCATGGGGCTCTCCTGGTGTCTGGGGCGAACGCCGAACATCCTGACACGGGGAATGGGCAACAATGCTCGGTGGTTGAGCGGTCAGGAGGTTGATGTGGTGAACGGTCGCGGCTACAGCGAGCCGGCGTCGCTGCGACGGCTGGCGATGATCAGCTTGCACACCTCACCCCTCGACCAGCCGGGGACCGGGGACGCGGGCGGGATGAACGTCTACGTGACCGAGGTCGCCCGCCGGCTGGCACAGCGTGGGATCGAGGTGGACATCTTCACCCGCGCGACCGACTCCCAGCTCCCGCCGCTGGTCGCCTTCTCCCCGGGCGTGAACGTCCGCCACGTCGTGGCCGGGCCCTTCGAGGGCATGGCCAAGGACGAGCTCCCGGGCCAGCTGTGCGTCTTCGCGCGCGAGGTGCTGCGCACCGAGGCCCAGTTCGACGTCGGCCACTACGACATCGTGCACAGCCACTATTGGCTCTCCGGCCAGGTCGGCGCGCTGGCACGTGACCGGTGGGGCGTGCCGCTGGTGCACTCGATGCACACCATGGCCAAGGTCAAGAACGACCTGCTCGCCGAGGGTGACGTCCCAGAGCCGCAAGCACGGGTGATCGGCGAGGAACAGGTCGTGGCGGCCGCGGACATGCTGATCGCCAACACCGACGCCGAGGCCAAGGACCTGATCAACAGCTACGACGCGGACCCCGGTCGGGTCGAGGTGGTGCACCCAGGCGTCGACCTGGACGCGTTCCGTCCGACCTCGATGCCCGCGGCCCGAGCACGGTTGGGGCTGCGCCAGGATGCCGAGGTCCTGGTCTTCGTCGGACGTATCCAACCGCTCAAGGCCCCCGACGTCCTGCTGCGCGCCGCTGCCGAGCTGGTACGGCGCCAGCCCGAGCTCCGCTCCCGACTGGTCGTCGCGGTCGTCGGCGGGCCCTCGGGCAGCGGACTCGAACAGCCCACGGCACTGGCCGACCTCGCCGAGTCGCTCGGGATCGTGGACCTGGTCCGCTTCGTGCCCCCGGTGCGCCGCGACGAGCTGGTCGACTGGTACGCGGCGGCCACGCTGGTCTGCGTCCCGTCGTACAACGAGAGCTTCGGGCTCGTCGCTGTCGAGGCCCAGGCGGTCGGTACGCCGGTCGTCGCCGCGGCGGTCGGCGGGCTGACCACGGCAGTCGCCGACGGGCGCTCCGGCTTCCTGGTCGTGGGCCACGACCCGGTCGACTACGCCCGGGTGTTCTCCACCATCATCGACGCACCCGACCTGCGGGCCGCGCTCTCGGTCGGTGCTGTCGCCCAGGCTGCCGACTTCAGCTGGGAGCGGACCGCGGATGCCACCCTGGCCGTCTACCGTCGTGCGGTGGACCTGATGTCGGCCGACGTCCTGCGATGAGTGCACCGGCCGAGGTCATCCGCACCGTCCTCGCTGACGGCGAGCTGGAGTGGGAGGAGCTCACCGAAGGGATCTTCGACGTCGTGCTGCCGGGCGAGCGCAAGCTCAAGACCCCCGTGCGGCTCGAGGTCGGCACGCACGCCCTGAGTGTCCACGCGTTCGTCTGTCGCAAGCCCGACGAGAACTTCGAGGCCGTCTACCGCTGGATGCTCCAGCGCAACATGAAGATGTTCGGCCTCGCGTTCGCCCTCGACGCACTCGGCGACATCTTTCTGGACGCGCGGCTCCCGCTGAGGGTCGTGACGCCCGAGGAGGTCGACCGGGTGCTCGGTGCGGTGCTGACCTACGCCGACGAGTCCTTCAACGTGCTGCTCGAGCTGGGGTTCTCGACCGCGATCCGCAAGGAGTGGGAGTGGCGCACGTCGCGGGGCGAGGACACCCGCAACCTCGATGCCTTCCGCGGCTGGCTGGAGCCCTTCGAGACGGTTGCTGCGCCACCTCCTCGGGAACCGGGAGCCACCCAGGACTGAGTCGTCCGGATATCGACGGACGACGGCCGAAAACCGCGTGTCACCGGTCGGTGCCGTCACCTAGATTCACCAGGTGACCACGACTGGACCCGCACCTGCTGCGATGGCGTTCGATGCCCCGGCTCCCTGGCGGCCGGTCGCGGCGATCGGGGTGACCCTGGTGCTGTGGGCCTCGGCGTTCGTCGCGATCCGGCATCTCGGCCATGACGTCACGCCCGGCGCGCTCTCGCTCGGGCGGCTGCTGATCGCCGCGGTCGCGTTGTCGATCCTGCTCGTCAGGTCGCCGCGCCACCGGTTCACCCGCAACGAGGTGTTCCTGCTCCTGGGCTGCGGCATCGCCTGGTTCGGGATCTACAACCTGGCTCTGAACGCGAGCGAGCAGAAGATCGACGCGGCCACAGCTGCGATGGTCGTCCAGGTGGGGCCGATCCTGATCGCGCTGCTGGCCGCACTCTTTCTGGGCGAGAGGCTCACCAGCTGGCTGTTGCTCGGCATGGCCATCGCCTTCGCAGGTGTGGTCGTGATCGGCAGCGCACTGCGCGGCAACGGCGGCTCGGACCTCAACGGTGTCCTGCTCGCGCTGCTGGCTGCTGGCACGTACGCGATCGGTGTGGTGTGCCAGAAAGTGCTGCTGCGCAGGCTTTCCGGCCTCGAAGTCACCTGCTACGCCTGCTGGATCGGAGTGGTCGTCTGCCTGCCCTGGGTCGGTGACCTGGGTCGTGTGTTCGCCCACGATTCGGCCGGTACGTTGGCGCTGATCGTCTACCTCGGGCTGTTCCCGACGGCGTTGGCCTTCAGCACCTGGGCGTTCGCGCTGCGCTACACCGACGCCGGCAAGCAGTCGCTGACGACCTTCCTGGTACCGGCGATCGCGACCCTGATGGCCTGGCTGCTGCTCGACGAGGTCCCACCGGCGCTGGCCTTCGTCGGTGGCGCGCTGTGCGTGGTCGGCGTCCTGGTCACCCGGCGCAAGCCGAAGGAGCCCCTCGCACCTCAGGCGTAGGTTGCCAGGACGTCGGCGCAGCCGGCGTCGAGCTTGAGGGTCGCCAGCGCGTCGGCCCGGGTCTCGCCGCGGTTGACGATCACGATCGGGATGCCGCGGGCGTGGGCCTGTTTGACGAAGCGTCGTCCCGAGAACACGTGCAGCGACGACCCGAGCACGACCAGGGCCTCTGCGGAGGCCACCAGGTCCTGGCAGGTGCGCACCCGCTCGGGCGGCACGTTCTCGCCGAAGAACACCACGTCCGGCTTCAAGGCCCCGCCGCAGGGCAGGCAGTCCGCGACCACGAAGCCGGCGGTCGACTCGAGTGCGACGTCGCCGTCGGGCAGGACGAGCACCTGATCAGCGGAGAAGCCGGGGTTCAGCTCGGCGAGCCGGTCCTGCACGTCGCCGCGCGACGAGGTGGCCCCGCACTGCAGGCAGATGACCCGGTCCAGGCGGCCGTGCAGGTCGACGACGTCGCGATTGCCGGCGGCGGTGTGCAGACCGTCGACGTTCTGGGTGATCAGGCCGCTCAGCCGACCGCCGTCCTCCAGTGCAGCCAGGGCGTGATGGGTCAGGTTGGGCGACGCGCCGCCCATAGCGCTCCAGCCCAGGAATGCCCGGGCCCAGTACCGCTGCCGCGCCGGCGGACCCGACCTGAACTGCTGACCGGTCATCGGGCTGCGGACCGGTGCTCCGGGTCCGCGGTAGTCGGGGATGCCCGAGTCGGTCGACACCCCGGCTCCGGTGAGCACCAGCCAGCGCCGGTCGCCCAGAACCTCATCGAGGACGGATGCCGAGGCGACGGAGTTGCTCACCTGGCAAGTATCGCTCGCGGGTTTCGAGACAGGCCCGAGCAGGCCTTCCTCGATCGGCGGTGGCTCACAGATCGAGCTTGTAGCCCAGCCCGCGCACGGTGGTGAGGTACTTCGGGTCGGCCGGGCTCGGCTCGATCTTCGCCCGCAGTCGCTTGACGTGCACGTCGAGGGTCTTGGTGTCGCCGACGTAGTCGGAGCCCCAGACGCGGTCGATCAGCTGTCCGCGGGTCAGCACCCGTCCGGGGTTGCGCAGGAACATCTCGAGGAGCTCGAACTCCTTGAGCGGCAGCCGGACGTCCTCTCCGTCGATGGTCACCACGTGGCGTTCGACGTCCATCCGGACCGGGCCGGCCTCGAGGGTCAACGGAGCCAGGTCGGGCTCGGTGCCTCGGCGCAGTACGGCGCGGATCCGTGCGACCAGCTCGCGCGGGGAGTACGGCTTGGTGACGTAGTCGTCGGCGCCGAGCTCGAGGCCGACCACCTTGTCGACCTCGTCGTCCTTGGCGCTGACCATGATCACCGGGACGTTCGAGGTCTGCCGGATCTGCCGGCAGACCTCGGTCCCAGGGATGCCGGGGAGCATCAGGTCGAGCAGCACGATGTCCGCGCCGGCACGGTCGAACTCGGCGAGCGCCGCGTGGCCGTCGGCGGCGATGGCCACCTCGAAGCCCTCTTTGCGGAGCATGTACGCCAGGGCGTCGCTGTAGCTCTCTTCGTCTTCGACGACCAGGATGCGGGTCACGCTGTTGCCTCCATGCTGGGTGCCTTCCTCGGCAGGGTGAGAGTGAACGTGGACCCCTGGCCCTCGACCGACCACACGCGCACGTCTCCACCGTGGGAGGCCGCCACGTGCTTGACGATCGAGAGGCCCAGTCCGGTCCCTCCGGTGGAACGGTGCCGGGCCGGATCGACCCGGTAGAAACGCTCGAAGATCCGGTCGATCTCCGAGGCAGGGATCCCGATGCCCTGGTCGGTGACGGAAAGGTCGACGGTGGTGTCTCCGGACCGGGCCGCGACGACGACCGAGGAGCCCTCGGGTGAGTAGGCGACGGCGTTGGCAACCAGGTTGCCGATGGCGACCGCGACCTGCTCCCGGTTGCCGAGCAGCATCAGGGAGCGCTCGCCGTTGTGCACCAGGGAGATGCCCTTGGCGCCGGCGTCGGTCATGTTCTCGTCGATCGCCCGGCTGATGATCGCATCGACCTCGACGGCGACGGGCTCGTCGAGCGGGTCGTCGCCCTGCAGGCGGGAGAGTTCGATGATCTGCTGGACCAGACGTGCCAGCCGTTCGCTCTCGGTGTGCATCCGGCCGGCGAACCGCTGCACGGCCTCCGGGTCGTCCGAGGCGTCGATCACGGCGTCGCTGAGCAGGCGGATCGCTCCGACCGGGGTCTTGAGCTCGTGACTGACGTTGGCCACGAAGTCACGCCGGATCGACTCGACCCGGCGTTCGCGGGTACGGTCCTCGACCAGTGCCAGGACGAGCTGGGAGCTCAGTGGCGCCACCCGTGCGGTCACGTGGCGAGGGGGGACGCCGGGGGCGCGCTGCATCACGACCTCGGTCTCGCGGATCTGGCCGTCGCGACGCACCTGCTGGACCAGTTCCTCGAGCTCCCGCACGGCGATCCGGCGATCACGGACCAGGCCCATGGCGATGGCGGGCGCGGAGGCCTTGAGCACCTCGTCGCTGGCGTCGACGACCAGCGCACTGCTGCGCAGGACCGAGAGCACTGCCGCGACGCCGGGCGGAAGAGTAGTGTTGGTGGTGACCCGCGGACGCGTCTGGTTCTCACTGATGCGCCACGCGAGGACGACGCCTGCGCCGAGTACTGCGCCCAAGAGGGCGAACAGCAGCGCTTGGGTCGTCGGGCTCACGAAAGCGATCGTACGCAGGGTTTCATCTGCTGTTCGGCCGAGCGCGGTCGCTTTCAAGGACTGTTCGCTCCCCGTTCACACTTTCTCCCCCACTGTTCACCACTCGGATTTAGGGTTACCTCATGCGCGATGCCTACGCCGACCAGCTCGATTCGATCCGTGAAGACCTGCTGACGATGACTCGACTGGTCGGAACGGCGGTCGCCCACGCCACCACGGCACTGCTGGACGGAGACGCAGCGATCGCCGAACAGGTGATCTCCGACGACGCCGCGATCGACGAGCTGCGGGTCACGATCGAGAACCACAGCTTCGAGCTGCTCTCGTTGCAGAACCCGGTTGCCGGTGACCTGCGGATGCTGGTCGCGTCGCTGCGGATGGTCAGCGAGTTCGAGCGGATGGGCGATCTCGCCGTCCACATCGCCAAGATCGCCCGGCTGCGCGTGCCCGATGTCGCGGTACCCGACGAGGTCGTCCCGACGATCGCCCGGATGGCCGCGGTCGCCGAGGTGATGATCGCCAAGGTCGGACACGTGATCGCCGACTCCGATGTCGCCGCGGCCGAGGAGCTGGAGGAAGTCGACGAGGAGATGGACCGCCTGCGTCGCAGCTCGTTCCGTGAGCTTCTCGGGTCGGACTGGAAGCACGGAGTCGAACCGGCCGTGGACATCGCGCTGCTCGGCCGGTACTACGAGCGCATCGCCGACCACGCGGTCTCGATCGCCCGCCGGGTGGTCTTCCTGGTCACCGGCGAGCAGCCCTCGTACGTGGACTGATCAAGCACGGGGCAGCGGACCTGATCGATGGCGGTTGCTTGCGCAAGCCAGCGCCGAAGCGTGTCGAAACCCGGTGACGTATGACGTGCGCCCGGACTGATCAACGCCCCTGTGACGCCACGGCCGCCGCCGCAGCCGCCGCGGCCTCGGGATCGAGGTAGCGACCGCCCGGAACGGTCGGTCGCAGGTCGCCGTCGAGCTCGTAGACCAGCGGCATCCCGGTCGGGATGTTCAGGCCGGCGATGTCCTCGTCGCTGATCTGGTCGAGGTGCTTGACGATCGCGCGCAGGCTGTTGCCGTGGGCGGCGATCAGCACCGTCCTGCCGGCCTCCAGGTCCGGCACCACGGCCTCGTCCCAGTAGGGGAGCAGGCGGGCGATGACGTCCTTGAGGCACTCGGTGCGCGGCAGGTCGGCGCCGAGGTCGGCGTACCGCGGGTCGCCGACCTGGGAGTACGGGTCGGCGTCGTCGATCGGTGGCGGCGGTACGTCGAAGGAGCGGCGCCAGAGCATGAACTGCTCCTCGCCGTACTCCTCGAGCGTCTGTTTCTTGTCCTTGCCCTGGAGCGCACCGTAGTGGCGCTCGTTGAGGCGCCACGAGCGACGTACCGGGATCCAGTGGCGGTCCGCGGCGTCCAGGGCCAGGTGAGCGGTGGTGATCGCGCGACGTTGCAACGACGTGTGCAGGACGTCGGGCAGGAGACCGGCCTCGACGAGCTGTTCCCCGCCCCGGACCGCCTCGGCGCGGCCCTTCTCGGTCAGGGCGACATCGACCCAGCCGGTGAACAGGTTCTTGGCGTTCCACTCGCTCTCGCCATGGCGGAGGAGGATCAGCGTGGCCATCAGCTGGTCGGGGAGGCTGTGCTCGGCGACGGCAGCGGAACGCCGGTGTAGTCGCCCGTCGCCGCGAAGACCTGTACCTGGAGCGTCGTCGACTGGCCGCTGGCGAACACGAACGTCAAGGTGACGAACTGACCGGGCTTGATGCCGGCGCCTCGCAGGACGACCTGGGGTCCGCCGTCGGCGCCCGGGTTGGAGATGTCGGCGTGGCCGCCGGCCGGTACGACGATGCCGGCCGTCGTGGCCTCGATACCCGGTCCGGTGACCGACGTGAGCTCGTCGGACCTGGTCTGGTCGTTGTCGACCAACGTGGTCGAGAGGGTGCCGACACCGTCAGTGCCCGAGACGACCAGGGCGTTGAGGATGTCGACGTTGCCCGAGCGGTCGTTGACGCCGGCTGCTGCCTGGTAGACCTGGTCGGTCTGGGCGCTGAAGCCGCAGGCACCCAGGACGGGGGCCAGCAGGAGGGCTGCGATCGCGACGCGACGCTGGATCGGGGACTTCACGAGACCTCGGGTCCTCTCGGTGCAAGACGGGGTGTGGCGCGGCAGCAGCCTACCGTCTCACTGCCGCAGTCCCACGGACAGCCCGGCAACCACGAGACCGGCCACTGCCAGGGCACTTGCCACGATGGTGATCAGCAGCAACCGGGGCGCTCCGACGCGCAACGCGACCTGCAGGGGCAGGGTCCGGGCGCCCGCCTTGTTGTCCTGGACCAGGTCTCCCAGGGAGGTCGCGAAGTGGAAGCAGAAGCCGACTGCGGCAGCCCCCGCGGTCACTGCCCAGGTCGGTGCGTGCCCGTGCATCTTGCCGGCCCAGCCGCCGTACGCGAGGAAGGCGGGGAACAGGGCGAAGCTCACGGTCCAGCCGACGAACGAGAACGCGGTGCGGTGCAGCCAGCGGTTGTGGATCCAGCCGATCGGCAGGGTGAGCAGCAGCGCGGCCCCGGCGACCAAACCGTTGTACGCCGCCAGCGGGAACGACAGCAGGACCAGGACCATCATCTGGTAGCTCGCGCTGGACGACGCCACCCGACCCGAGGCGATCGGCTTGCCGGGTGTCTCGGCACGGTAGTCGTGCTCCTGGTCGCACAGGTCGTTGGACAGCCCGAGGGACAGCTGGACCACCAGAACTGCAGCGGCCGCGCAGAGGTACTCGCGCGTCGCACGCCCGTCGGCAGCGGCGAGGACGCCGATCACGGCGGCGAGAGCGACGGCTTGCTTGGGGTGGCAGCAACTCACCAGGTCCCGCACGCGGCGGGCTGCACGCACCTTCACAACGACATCGCTCATGGCCTGAAACTATCGGCACGCACGTCGCGTTCGTGAGCTCTTCGTCCGCGCTCCACGGGTGTCGTCATGTGCGTGACGCACATTCCTCAGCGCCTTGTCAAGCCCTCATTAGCCGTCTGACCTGCACAAACGCGTCATCGACACCGAGATCCGCGTGTTAGACTGGTCACCTTGAAAGGGGCTAACTGCACATGACTTTCACCGTCGGCGAAACGGTTGTTTATCCAAATCACGGGGCTGCCATCATCGAGGACATCGAGATGCGCACGATCAAGGGCGAAGAGAAGGAGTACCTGGTACTCCGGATCGTGGCCCAGCAGGATCTCGTGGTGCGAGTCCCCGCCTGCAACCTCGACCTGGTCGGGGTGCGGGACGTGGTCGACAAGGAAGGACTGGACCGGGTCTTCGACGTACTTCGTGCGATCGTCCCGGATGAGCCGACCAACTGGTCGCGCCGCTACAAGGCAAACCTCGAGAAGCTGCACTCCGGTGACGTGATGAAGGTGTCGGAGGTCGTCCGCGACCTGTGGCGCCGCGAGCGTGACCGCGGCCTGTCGGCCGGGGAGAAGCGGATGCTGGCCAAGGCGCGTCAGATCCTCGTCTCCGAGCTGGCCTTGGCCGAGCACACCAACGAGGACAAGGCAGAGGCCATCCTCGACGAGGTTCTCGCTTCCTGAACCGTCCGTCACTGAACCATCCACGATGCCCCCGGCCCTGCGGTCGGGGCATCGTGCATTCTGGGGCGGTGGACGACGAGCCGGATCAGGACGTGGCGGCCCTCGGCTGGGTGCCGCTGGAGGGCCGCGGGTCGCTCCCGTTCGCCCTGGTGCACGGGGAATCCCTCGTCGCCGCGGCGTCGTGGGCGGTCGGTGAGGCCGGCGTCCAGCTCTACGACGCATCGGTCTCCTGGGCTCAGGTCCGCGGCTCGGGTCGAACGCTGCTGGTCCACGACCCGCTGTGCCCGCTGGCCCCTGCCGACTTCCTCGCCGACGCGGCCCGGATAGCCACCGCGACCGGGCAGGTGGTCGTCGGCTTCCGCCCGGTCACCGACACGATCAAGGAACTTCGCGGCGAGGTCTTCGGCGTCACGGTCGATCGTGACGGCCTGCGCAGCGTGGCGACCCCGGTGGTGATTCCGGCCGCGGTGCTGGCCGGGCTGGACGATCCCGGTCCTGCCGACCTGCCCACCCTGGTGGCGCAGCTCGCCGCTGCCGGACCGGTGCACTGGCTCGAGGCGCCCTCCCTCGCGCGGCGCATCCACGACCTCGAGGAGCTCGCGCTGCTGGAGGCGCTCAGTCGCTCGCAGGTATGAGCAGCTGCTCGGCAAGCGCCAGGTCCTCGGGGTAGGTGACCTTGAGGTTGGCCCGTTCGCCGGGTACCGCCTGGACGGCGAGGTCGGTGTAACGCTCCAGGCTCGCGGCGGTGTCGGTACCACCGAAACCGTCCGCCGCCCCCGCGTCGTAGGCGAGCAACAGCGCACCGGCACTGAAGGCCTGCGGGGTCTGCACGGCTCCGAGGTCGGGCGGGGCCAGCGAGCCGTCGGTGTGGTTCAGCTGTCCGGTCGGCACGACCGGAACGGCGGCGCCGTGCCGGGCCGCTGTCTGGATCACGCGGTCGAACAAGGCCTCGGTCGCGAGCGGACGCGCCGCGTCGTGCAGCGCGACCACGTCGATCTCACCGGCGTCGATGTCCTTGCGCAGCACCTCCAGGGCGCGGTGCTCCGAGTCGTGGCGCTCGGCACCACCGTCGACGAGCCAGAGGTCGTGGGTGCCGAGATGCGGAGCGATCGCCGCAGACACGGCGTCGCGGTCCTCGGGTCGCACCACGACCAGGAGCCGGTGCAGGTCGGGCACGGTCAGCGCGGTCCGGATGCTGTGCGCGAGCACCGGGATGCCGTCGAGCGGCAGCAGCACCTTGTTGACCTTCGCGCCGACCCTGCTCCCCGCGCCGGCGGCAAGCAGCACGATCGCCACCCGGGCCGGGTGGGTGTTCACAGGTGCGGGCGGATCAGCCGGATCAGGACGCCGGAGACCAGCTCGTCACGCTCCAGCGGCAGCATGTGCCCGGCATCGGGAACGACGGTCAGGACCGAGTCCGGGATGTTGTCCGCGATCCGGCGGGCGTGCGCGGGCGGGGTGAGCACGTCGCGGGTACCGACCAGCACGTGGGTCGGGATGCCGTCGTACACCTTGAGGGCGGCTACTCGGTCGTGCAGCAGGCAGTCCTCGTAGAACCCGACCATGGTTGCGGCGGGGGAGTTGATGATGCCCTCGACCGTCAGCGCCGCGTCGACCAGGCGCATCGGCTTGCCCATCAGGAAGCGGCGGACGACCTGGCGCTCGATGACCGGCGCCCGCCGGCGTGCCTTCTTGGTCAGCGTGCGCGAGCGCAGCGCAAGGATCCGAGGGATCTGGGCCTTCACGAACGCGCCGGCCTCGGGCAGGCCCAGGGTGACGGTGTCGAGCTGGCCGGAGGAGGTGGAGACGAAGGCCGATCCGACGACGCGGTCGAAGAGCTCCGGGCGCTGCTCGGCCAGGGCCATCATCGTCATGCCGCCGATCGAGTGGCCGGCCAGGACCAGCTTGCCTGCTCCCGCGTAGGTGTCGATGACGTCGCTCATGTCGCGGGCGAGGTTGACCACCGTGCAGGCCGCGCGCGGCGAGGCCTCGGACTGACCGTGGCCCCGGTGGTCCCAGGTCACGATGCGGATGCGGTGGCCGAACTCCCGCTGCAGATCGCGCACCTGGTAGTGCCAGTCCTGCTGGTTCAGGGTCCAGCAGTGAGCGAGCACCACGGTGAGCGGAGCGTCCTGCGGTCCGTAGGTACGGACGTCGAGGCGCAGGCCGTCGAAAGTCTTCATGAGATCCGAGTCTGCCACTCCCGGTCGTCGAGCTTGCCCAGATGTGGCGAGGAATACGTTCGTGGCTCCTAGCGGGACAAGAGTGCGGTCGCGATGGCCGCCAGGCCCTCGCCCCGGCCGGTCAGGCCGAGGCCGTCGGTGGTGGTCGCCGCGATCGAGACCACAATCCCGTGACGGTCTGCGATCGCTGCCTCGGCCTCCGTACGACGTGCACCCATCCTCGGCCGGTTGCCGATCAGCTGGGCAGCGACGTTGGCCACCGTCCAGCCCTCGGCCCGCACCCTGAGCAGGGTCTCGGCGAGCAGGTCGTGGCTCGCCGCGCCGGCCCACTGCGGAGCCGACGTACCGAAGTTCGTGCCCAGGTCGCCCAGGCCGGCCGCGGACAGCAGCGCATCGCAGATCGCGTGCAGGACGACGTCACCGTCGGAGTGCCCTTCGGGACCGACTGTCTCCTCGGGCCACACCAGTCCGGCGACCCACATCGGGCGCCCCTCGACGAGGCGGTGCACGTCGGTGCCGATCCCGGTCCGCATTTCCACCCCCTGATCATGCCCGGTGGTTGGACCGATGCGCGACGATGGCTGGGTGAGTCGATCGAGGCGTTACCTGGCCGCGGCCGGAGTGATCACCGGCATCTCCGGCCTGGTCACCGCTCAGTCGACCGTGTGGGCGATGCAGGCGAACAACGGGCCGGTCGTCGCGGTTGCCAGCGCTGTCCGGGACAAGACGCCGGGGCACCTCGCGATCAACCTGGTCCATCTCGTCGGTCATCAGGACAAACCGCTGCTGATCACCGGCACGACGGTGGTGCTGCTGGCTATCTGCGCATGGATCGGCACCCAGGCCGAAGCGCACCCGCTGGTGCCCGAGCTGGTGTACTTCGGCCTTGCCGTGATCGGGTTGTTCTCCGTCATGCGGCTACCGGACTCGACCGTGGCGTCGACTGTCGCGGTGGTGGTCGGGCTGATCACCTGGGTCGTCGTGCACCGCTTCCTGACGGCGCCGATCGTGGCACCCGGCAACCCCGAGGGCGTCACCCGTCGGGTGTTCGTCCAGCGGGTCGGTCTGGTCGGCCTCGGTGCCGCGGCGGCCGGTCTCGTCGGTGACCTGAGCAGCCGCGGTCGGCGTCGTGTCGAGCAGGCGCGGCGGCTGCTGCACCTGCCGGTGACGCGGGGCAAGCTGCCGAGGGATGCCAACGTCGGTGTCCCGGGCATCGCGACCTGGCGTACGCCGAACGACCAGTTCTACCGGATCGACACCGCCTTCACGCCGCCGTCGATCGCGCCCAGTGACTGGAGTCTGCGCGTCCACGGGATGGTCGACAAGGAGATCCGCCTCAGCTACGACGACCTGGTCGGCCGGAGGATCACCGAGGACTGGGTCACCCTGTGCTGCGTGTCCAACGAAGTCGGCGGCAACCTGATCAGCAATGCCTGGTGGTCGGGTGTCCTGATCCGCGAGATCCTCGCCGAGGCCGGGGTGAAGCCTGGGGCGGACGCGGTCCTGCAGACGTCGAAGGACGGCTGGACCTGCGGCACCCCGTTGGTCGCCCTGACCGACCCGAACCGCAACGCGATGCTCGCCGTCGCGATGAACGGCGACCCCTTGCCGGTCGAGCATGGCTTCCCGGTGCGGATGGTCGTACCCGGGCTGTACGGCTACGTCTCGGCGACCAAGTGGCTCGTCGACCTCGAGGTCACCCAGTTCGGCACGTTCTCGGCGTACTGGACCCAGCGCGGCTGGGGCGAGATGGGACCGGTCAAGACCGAGTCCCGGATCGACGTACCGCGCAACGGTGCACACACCGCGACCGGAACGGTCCGGGTCGGCGGCTGCGCGTGGGCCCAGCACACCGGCATCGAGACCGTGGAGTTCCAGATCGACGGCGGGCCTTGGCAGCGCGCCGAGCTCGGCGTCGAAGGACTCGATACCTGGGTGCAGTGGACCGGGTCAGTCGAGGTCGCGCACGGCAGCCACCACCTGGTGGTCCGGGCGACGGACAAGTCCGGCTACACCCAGACCTCGGTGCAGGCCGATGTCCTGCCCGACGGCGCGACCGGGTGGCACACCATCCGGTTCACCTCCGGCTGACCGCCTAGGCTGCCGCCCTGGACACCTCCGACGCCCTGGCCTGTACGGCGTTGGTCAAGGAGGTCGTGGCTACCTACGGCGGCCTGCACACGCTGATCTACGCGGCCGGACCGCACGTCCCGATGCGTCACCTGAGCAAGGTCGACCCCGAGGACCTCGATGCCCAGCTGAGCGCCGACACCGGTGCGTTCTTCCGGATCGCCTCGGCAGCGCTCCCGGCCCTGCGCGAGGTCGGCGGCAGCATCGTGGCCGTCACCACGGCAGCCACCAGCCGCTTCCCGGTGCGCGACGGGTTGTCGTCGGCACCCAAGGCCGCGGTGGAGGCGCTTGCCCGCGGACTCGCTGCCGAGGAAGGCCGCTTCGGCGTACGGGTGAACTGTGTCGGCCCCGGGATGCTGACCGACGGGATGGCAGACCGGTTGATCACCTCGGGCGAGCTCGACGAGCGGGCGCTCGAGATCACCCGGGCCAACATCCCGCTGCGGCGCTTCGGTCAGGCGGTCGACGTGGCCGAGGCTGTCTGCTTCCTGGCCAGTGACCGTGCGGGGTTCATCAGCGGACAGAAGCTGGATATCGACGGCGGCTACTCAGTCTGATCTACCAGTTCCTGACGCCCGCGGGGCGGCCCGGGAGCGGGTGTGCAGAGTCATGGACGACGTACGCCATCCCGTCCGAGCCGCCCAGCCAGGCACGCTCGAACTGGCCCCGATCGTAGACGCGCCTCACAGCTGCGTCCGAGGACGCGGCCGGGTCGTCGACCATCGGGTTGCCGGCGGCGGTGAAGCCGACGAGAACGACCAGGTGGCCGGCCGTCGCCGAGATCGGCGCCCCGGCGAGCTGGCCGCGGGAGAAGCGGATCGACACCTCGAGCGGGATGCCGGCGCGGACGAAGCGTTCGGCCATGCGCAGGTTCGCCAGCCGGGTCACGAACGTGTCGAGACCGCGGGTGGCTGCGTACGCGGTGTTGAACGGCCAGTTGCCGGTGCCGTCGTACGCGTAGTCGTAGGTCATCCGGGCCACCACGTTCACCCATCGATCGGTGCCGGCAGCCGCTGGTTTCGGAAGCCGGCGGTAGTAGCCGAGCAGCATCGAGAGCGAGGTGGGTGAGCACCAGGCCTCGCCGCCGCCGCCGTACTGGGGGTCCTGACCTCGGTGGATCATCTGCGAGTACGTCGGCACCGCCAGTGAGAATGCAGTCCTCCTCAGCGGTGTCGACGTCGCGGGCAGGGTCGACGGGGGCGTCGCCGTCACCACCCCGACCGAACCGAGCACCGGCGACGAGCCGCCGGGCATGCGCATCAGCCGCACGGTGATCCGGTACGACGTCAGCGCAGCTCCGGTGGCGATCAGCGTGTCCGTCGCGACTCGGGCCACCGGGCCGGACTGGCTGCCGGCGCTCGACCGCTGGATCGCCTGGGTCCCGCTGGCCCAGCTGCCCAGGTTCTCGAGCCCGCTGGTGCGGCCGGCGCCGGTACGCACCCGGACGAGCACCTGGATCCACGAACCGGCCGGGGTGGCCGCGTTCCACGACGGAACGGCCTGGGTGAAGGTCCCTCCCGGCGTGGTCCACGGCGAGGTCCAGGTGCCGTACTCGTAGGTGTGGCCGGCCCACGTCCGGGTGCCCTGCGGGGTCGAGATGCGCAGCGCGCCGCCGGAGCTGCTCACGCCGGTCCGGGTACCGCGGGCGAAGTCGGCGTCGGTGCTGGAGACCGCATAGGAGGTCGGCAGCGCAGCCGCGGACAGCCCGATCCGGGTGGGACCGGCGGAGTGCCCGTGAGTGAGCATGCCGATCGGGATCGCGACCAGCAGCAGCGCGATCAGGGAGACGACCACCCGCGGGTGGCGCGTGAGCGAACTGAGGACGGGCACTCTGGAACCGTAACCCCACTATTCCCATAAGTACGCAATTTTCACACGGCGCTGCGCTCAGTAGACTCCTGCGGTGACCCTCAGGCTCTACGACACCGCAACCGGCGAAGTCCGCGACTTCGTGCCCCTCCAGACGGGCAAGGCCGGCGTGTACGTGTGTGGTCTGACGGTGCAGGGCGAGCCGCATGTCGGCCATGTGCGCTCGGCCGTCAACTTCGACGTGCTGCGGCGCTGGCTGATCGCGAGCGGCTACGAGGTGACGTTCATCCGGAACATCACTGACATCGACGACAAGATCCTGACCAAGTCGGCTGACCAGGGTCGGCCCTGGTACAACCTCGCCTACGACATGAAGCGCGAGCTCGACAGGGCCTACGACGCCCTGCACGTGCTGCCGCCGACCTACGAGCCCGCCGCGACCGGGCACGTGCCGGAGATGATCGAGCTGATCAGCCTGCTGATCGAGCGCGGGCACGCCTACGCGGCCGAGGACGCTTCGGGCGACGTCTACTTCGACGTCCGCTCGTGGCCGGCGTACGGGGAGCTGACGCACCAGGGCATCGATGACATGGAGGCGGCCACCGACGCAGACCCGCGCGGCAAGCGCGACCCGCGTGACTTCGCGCTGTGGAAGGGCTGGAAGCAGGACTCCGAGCCGGTGACCGCCTCGTGGCCCGCGCCGTGGGGTCGTGGTCGGCCGGGCTGGCACATCGAGTGCTCGGCGATGGCCGGCAAGTACCTCGGCGACGCCTTCGACATCCACGGTGGCGGCGTCGACCTGCGCTTCCCGCACCACGAGAACGAGCAGGCCCAGTCACGCGCGGCCGGCAGCCGGTTCGCGTCGTACTGGATGCACAATGCCTGGATCACCACGGCCGGCGAGAAGATGAGCAAGTCCCTCGGCAACACCCTGTCCATCCCCGGGGTCCTGCAGCGGGTCAGGGGCATCGAGCTGCGCTACTACATGGTTTCGGCGCACTACCGCTCGCACGTCGAGTTCTCGTTCGAGGCCCTCGAGGAGGCGGCGTCGGCGTTCCGCCGGATCGAGCGGTTCCTGGAACGGGTGGAGACCCCGACACCGGGTGCGTTGCCCGACGCGTTCGTCGCGGCCCTGGACGACGACCTCGGTACGCCGGCGGCGATCGCGGCCATCCACGACGCCATCCGGCAGGGCAATGTGCACCTGGCCGCCGACGAGTCCCAGGCGGCTGCCGAGGTCGCCGGCTCGGTTGCGGCGATGCTCTCGGTTTTGGGTCTGGACCCGGCTGACCCACACTGGTCACAGGAATCGAGCGGTTCGACGGAGCGACTGACCACTGCGGTCGACGTTCTGGTGGGTGTGCTGCTCGACCAGAGACAGACCGCACGGGCAGCGAAGGACTTCGCCACCGCCGACCAGATCCGCGACCAGATCGCGGCGGCCGGCATCGAGATCGAGGACACTCCGGCAGGGCCGCGGTGGACTCTGGATACGTCGACAAGCTCAGTAACCGAAGGAAGTTAAGTGCCAGGCAATTCCTCGCGCAAGGGCGCGATCAAGAAGACCGGCAAGGGCAACCCCACCGCCGGTTCCGGTGGTCGGGTCAAGCGTGGGCTTGAGGGGCGTGGGCCGACGCCGAAGGCGAAGGACCGCCCCAACCACAAGGTGTACAAAGCCATCCAGCGCACCGAGAAGGCTGACAGCGCCCGCCCGAAGCGCCGCCAGAAGCCCGGTGAGGCGGAGTGGATCGCCGGGCGCAACTCGGTCGTCGAGGCGCTCCGCGCCCGGATGCCGGTGATCGCGGTCTACGTCGCCGAAGGTGCCGAGCGCGACGCCCGGCTGCGGGAGACGTTCAGCCTCACCTCCGAGCTCGGGGTCTCGCTGATGGAGGTGCCGCGCGTCGAACTCGACCGGATGACCGGCGGTGCCGTGCACCAGGGCCTGGCGGCGCGCGTGCCTGCCTACGAGTACGCGCATCCCGATGACTTCCTGGCGCTTGCCGAAGAACGTGGCGAGAAGCCGCTGATCGTCGCCCTGGACTCGGTCACCGATCCTCGCAACCTCGGTGCCGTCGTACGCTCCGCGTCCGGGTTCGGGGCGCACGGCGTGCTGATCCCGGAGCGTCGTGCGGCTGGCATGACTCCGTCGGCGTGGAAGACCTCGGCCGGTGCGGCCGCGCGGATCCCGGTCGCCCAGGCGGTCAACCTGGTCCGCCAACTCAAGGCCTACCAGGCGGCCGGCTGCATGGTGATCGGCCTGGCCGCCGACGGCGACGTGGCGCTTCCGGACCTCGATCTTGCCGACGGTCCGCTCGTGGTCGTGGTCGGCTCCGAGGGCGACGGGTTGGGTCGGCTGGTCTCGGAGACGTGCGACCAGCTCGTCTCGATCCCGATGAGCTCGTCGCTGGAGTCGCTCAACGCGGGAGTGGCTGCGTCGATCGCGCTCTATGCGGTGGCGCAGCGTCGCGGCCTCTGACGAAGGCCTGCTTGTGGATTGAATCCACCGAGTCGAGTGATCTGAGAGACTTGGGTCATGCGCGTCACTGCCAAGTCGGACTACGCCCTGCGGGCACTCATCGAGATCGCTCGCCGCGACGACGGCGCGCCGGTGAGCGCCGAGGAGCTCGGCCGGTTGCAGGACATCCCGCACGGGTTCCTGCAGGCGATCCTCGCCGACCTGCGCCGCTCGGGCGTGGTGATCGCGCAGCGTGGCCAGTCCGGCGGGTGGCGGTTGAACAAGGACGCCAGCGACATCTCGGTGGCCGACGTGATCCGTGCGGTCGACGGGCCACTGGTCTCGGTCTACGGCCTGCGCCCCGAAGCGGTGAACTACAACGAGACGGCGTCGGTCCTCCAGCTCGTCTGGATCGCGGGACGGTCCTCGTTGCGTGACGTCTTCGAGCAGGTCTCCGTCCGCCAGCTGGCCGACGGCAAGATGCCCAAGGCCGTCACGAGCCGCACGGCCGACGACGATGCCTGGCAGTCGCACTGACACCAGCAGTCAGCTGATCTGCCACACCCGCGCGTGCGGTCCGGCTTCCTCGCCGATCCCGCACAGCAGGAGCTGCGCTCCTGCCAGCTCCGGCAGGTCGAGCAGCCCCGGTGCGCCGGACCCGTTCCTCGACACGATGACGAGCACGCTCTCGTCGTGGTGCTCGCGCACGAAGGCGATGTCGTCGGGCCCGATCCGTACCCAGCGCAGGCTGCCGCGGCGCAGGGCCGGGTGCGCACGGCGCATCCTGGCGAGGTCGGCGTAGACGGCTGAGGTGCGGCTGGTGAACGCCTGCGGGTGGCTCCAGGGCATCGTCCGGCGGGAGTCCTCGCCGTTGACGCCCTCGAGGCCGAGCTCGTCACCGGCGAAGACCATCGGCACACCGGGCAGGGTGAACTGCAGCACGGCGGCGACCTGGTGCAGAACGGCCGACCCGGTCGTCGTACGGATCCGCGGGGAGTCGTGCGAGCCGAGGATGTTCCAGCTGGAAGCGGTCGCCCGCCAGCCGAAGCTCGCGGTGAACTCGCGCATCGCGGTGACGGCCGCGATCCCGTCGCGTCGCGGGATGCCGACAGGCAGGCCGAAGCTCGGCACCGGTCGCTTGGGATCGCGCAGCCACTCCCAGATCGGGAAGGAGAATCCGTAGTAGTTCATCGTTCCGTGCCAGCCGTCACCGTCGAGATCCCCGGTGGCATCGTGACCGTGCTCGGCGAGCACCAGGGCGTCGGGCCGGACCCCGGTCGCCGCACGGCGGATCTCCCGAGCGACGTCGTGCGCCACGTCGACGTCGAGGCGCCGACCGGTCATGTTCGCCACGTCGACCCGCCAGCCGTCGATCCCGAACTCGAGCCAACGGGTGACCACCGCACGGAATCGCTCGCCGAGATCGGGTGCCAGGTGGTCGAGCTTGGGCAGTGTCTCGAAGCCCTTCCAGCCCTCGTGGCTGCCGTCGGGTCCGAAGAAGTAGAACGACCGCTCGGTGCTCCGCTGGTCAGCGGTAGCCGCCAGGAACCACTCGTGCGTGTCGCCGGTGTGGTTGCTGGTCAGGTCTCCGAGCACCCGCATTCCGCGTTCGTGGGCTGCGTCGATCAGGCGCCGGTAGGCCGCGTCCCCGCCGAGCAGAGGGTCGACCGTGTCAAAGGTGCTGGCGTTGTAGCGGTGGTTGCTCTCGGCCGGGAACACCGGCGTCAGGTACACGACGTCGACGCCGAGGTCGACCAGGTGGTCGAGGTGCTCGGTGATGCCGTCCAGGTCGCCACCGTAGAACTGCAACGGTGTGTGCGGGCCCTCGTGGATGGGCGGGTCCTCCCACTGTGCCGGGACAGCCCAGTCGGGGATCGGTCGGTCATCGGCCGCGGCGGAGCGCGCGAAGCGGTCCGGGAAGATCTGGTAGACGACTGCGTCCCGGGCCCACTCCGGCCCCGGTTCGTAGGCCGTGATCCGGAAGTCGTGGGCGTCGGTGACGTCGCGGTCGAAGACCCCCGCCTGGTTGAGCCAGCGGAAGGAGTCACCGCTCACCACCATGAAGCGGTACCGCTGCACCGGGTTGTGCACGGTGACGCTGCTCCGCCACCAGGTCGCACCGGCCTCGGTCCGGTCGACCTCGCACGCCGTGAAGAACGGCTCGCCGTCCTCGACGGTACGCAGCCAGACCGCATCGACCGGCTCGGCGGTGCTGGTCCGCACCAGGACGGCGACGCGCGTCCCCAGCGGCGCGCTCTCGCTCTCGACGTAGAGCGGTGACCCGTCGTGATGCGGTTCGTGCAGCAGATGGTCCACACCTGCATCCTCCCCGATGATGGCGTCGTCCCGGGGAGAAAGCACGGCGCGCGCGTCGGTACGATGGCGCCGCGGGGCGCCGGGCGTCCTGCGCGCCGATGTAGCTCAGTTGGTAGAGCGCCTCTCTTGTAAAGAGGATGTCGCGGGTTCGACTCCTGTCATCGGCTCCGATGCAAGTGCGCAGGTCAGCGCTTTGGTCATGCGCCGAGTCACCGAGTGGCCGCGCGCTGAGTGCGCAGTGGTGCCCCTTTCGTGCCCCCGAGATGGATAGCGCTATAGCAACGTTTGCTATACTCGGTCCATGACCGGCAAGGGCGAGGTCCTGCGTGAGGCGATGCTGGAGACCAGCACCACCCAGTCAGAGTTGTCTCGCCTCAGTGGCGTGAGGCAGCCCAGCATCAGCCAGTTCCTGTCTGGTCGGGTGGAGTTGAGCGACGACATGCTCGATCGTCTGCTGTCGTGCATGGGGTTCCGGCTGGAAGTGGTCCGGCGCCCGGTACGGCGCGAGCTGAACCGCTCTTCCGAGCGCTCCTGGCAACTCCACCGCCGGCTCTCGACCCACTTGGACTTCGAGACGTTGGAGGAGTGGCGACCGACGATGCTGCGCAACCTCAAGCGGCTGCGGGGCAGCGTGCAGGGTCAGCCGCACCTGAGGAACCTGGATCGCTGGCAGCGGCTGGTCCGGGACCGTGACATACCCGGGTTGCGCCGCGTGATGACCGGGCTCGACGCCGACTCGGTGGAGATGCGTGAGATCTCGCCCATGGGTGGCGTGTTGTCGCAGGAGGAACGTGCCCAGGTGTTGGCTGGCGCCGAATTCGGGTGATCTCCCGGGAGGTTCTAGGCGCGGGTGTTGTCTGATCAGATAACATGACCTACACTTGAAGTCGTAATGGACCAGGACACCCAGGAAGTCAGCGAACGCCTCCAAGCAGCTGTCGCGAGGAGCGGCCTGTCCATGAGGCAGTTCGCGCATGCGCTCGGTACCTCTCCATCGCGCTTCTCGTCCTATGGGTCGGGAAGGGTCGCACCGTCGGCGGCATTCGTCTTCAGGGCGGAGCGGATTGCGAACGCGCTGAGACAGGCTCGACGAGACAACGTTCCGACGGCTATTGAGGCGATCGAGGCGATCCGCCGGACTGCTGAAGCAGGCGATGATGATCGGACCTACGCACTCGCGCTCGAGGCTCGTGACCGATTGCGCGACATCCTCCGGCGTCACACCTCGCTCGCACCCGCGTGGGAAGCCCAGCCAAGAGCCAACGGTGAGGACCGGTGGACGACCCTGGTCGCGGCGTTCACCGGCCACGAGTTCGACCAGGCTGGTCTGCCCGCCCCACGATGGACGGACAGGCCGAAGCTGAGCACCGAGTGGGTCCTGGACACGCCACGTCTGAGTGAAGACGAGATCAAGCGACAGACGCCGGATTGGCTGGCCGAGCGCAACATCTTCATCGCCGAGAAGGACCTAGTCACGCTGTGACCACCGGCGCCCGTGGACCGCTCGAACTCGATGCCGAGACAATGCGGGCGCTGCTCGCTGAACTCGATGTGCGCTTGCGGGCCCGCAAGATCGCGGCGAGCGTGTACGTGGTGGGCGGGGCTGCCATGGCACTCGCCTACGGCCGCGACGGCGCGACGCCAGACATCGACGCAATCGCCAGTCATCGCGCGGTCGCTGAGGAGGCCCGAGCGATCGCCGCTGCGCACGGTCTCGCGGAACACTGGCTCAATGACGGTGCGACACCTTGGGTGCCTCCACGGCCCAAGGCCGCCTTGCGGCGACCAACTGCGCCAGGCCTCACGGTTCACATCGCGCCACCCGATCACGTACTTGCGATGAAACTCGTCGCATTGCGCCGCAAGGACCGTCCTGACATCCGACTGCTCATACAACAGTTGGGGATGGCGCAGGCAACTCCCGAGGAGTACGCCGATCTGCTCGAGCGGGTGTACAGCGGAGAAGGTCGGCTCGCGATGGTGCTCAACATCCCGGGGGATGATGCTCAGGCTGCACACGAGGAGCCGCTCGCCATCGGGGAGTGGGCACATGGTTTTGCGGCATCGCTCCGCGCAGGTACCTAGCTCGCCGGCAACGCCGGAGAACCAGCGCCCTCGACGGGTGGGCCGCGTGCCATGCCCCTCAGGTGCCCCCGGCCGTGCAACCACGCCCCTGGACAGTCACCGCTCGCCAACCCGATTCACGCTCAGAACAGAGTGAGCTGGCCGTCGTCGGAGGGCCTGGACCGACCTTGTAAAGAGGATGTCGCGGGTTCGACTCCTGTCATCGGCTCTGGTGTGATGTATTACTTCGGTTGATAGGTGACATTCGGCCTTCGGTTGATGCATGACAGTGTTTCGGCTGATGGTTGACACCTACTTCGGTTGATCCTTGACACTCCCGGCATGCGGGAGATGAGTGTGGCTGA
>NZ_JAOPXI010000098.1 GCF_025965215.1 Marmoricola sp. | reverse complement strand
CGGGTTCGTGGCCGTCCGGGTGATCCCGGGCGAGCCGTCGAACGGTGTGACCCAGAGCACTAAAGTTTACAAGTCATAGGGTCTTGTCAAATCGCTTTACGTTTACTACCTTGTTGTCAAGTGGTCGCGCACTCACCCGCTGCGGCCCGGGTCCTGAACCCAGACTTCTGAGGAGAAACCGATGGCCATCGACAACATTGCGAACTCGACCGTTTCCGAGGAATCGACCGTGGCCTGGAAGGACAACAAGCGCTACCTGTGGCTGATCGGACTCGTCGTCCCCAGCCTGGCCTTCGTGGCCGCCGGCGCGTACATCGTCAGCGGCTGGGGCGCGTTCCTCTGGATCGGGCCGATCATCGTGCTCGGCGTCGTCCCGGCCTTCGACCTGGTCGTCGGGCTGGACAAGGCCAACCCGCCGGACGACGCGATCGAGGCGCTCGAGAAGGACAAGTACTACCGCTGGATCACCTTCCTGTTCCTGCCGATCCAGTATCTCGGGTTCGTCGGTGCCATGGCCGTGGTCGCTGACCAGAACCCGGCCGGCTGGCTGATCAACACCCTCGGCCTGCACCACTGGGGCATGGGTCTGCCGTTCGCCGACCGGCTGATGGCCCAGAGCCTGGGCCTGAGCGTGATCGACAAGATCGGCCTGGCCGTCTCGATCGGCGTGATCGGCGGCATCGGCATCAACACCGCGCACGAGCTCGGCCACAAGCGCGAGGCGAACGAGCGCTGGCTCTCCAAGATCGCCCTGGCCCAGAGCTTCTACGGCCATTTCTACATCGAGCACAACCGCGGCCACCACGTCCGCGTCGCCACGCCCGAGGACCCGGCCAGCAGCCGGATGGGCGAGACGTTCTACGCGTTCTGGCCGCGTACGGTCCTGGGTTCGCTCAAGAGCGCGTGGGGCCTGGAGAAGAAGCGCTATGCCCGCAAGAACAAGCACCCCTTCCAGATCGGCAACGACGTCCTGAACGCCTGGGTGATGTCGGCCGTGCTGTTCGGCGCGATGATCGCGGCGTTCGGCTGGGTGGTGGCGCCGTACCTGGTGATCCAGGCGTTCATCGGCTTCTCGCTGCTCGAGGTCGTCAACTACATGGAGCACTACGGCATGCTGCGCCAGAAGGTCGGCGTCGGTGACCGGCAGCGCTACGAGCGGGTCGACCCGAGCCACAGCTGGAACTCCAACAACATCGCGACCAACGTGCTGCTCTACCACCTGCAGCGCCACAGCGACCACCACGCGAACCCGACCCGTCGCTACCAGACTCTGCGCGACTTCGAGGAGTCCCCGGTGCTGCCGACCGGGTACGCCGGAATGATCGTCCTGGCCCTGATCCCGCCGATCTACCGCCGGGTGATGGACCCGCGGGTCGTCGAGCACTTCAAGGGCGACCTGACGCTGGCCAACCTGCAGCCGCGCAAGCGTGACAAGATCCTCGCGAAGTACGGCCTGACCGAGAAGGAGGCCCAGCGCAAGGCCGACATCGTTGCCGCTGAGGCTGCGGCGGTGGCAGCGAAGCTGGCCGCCGAGGTGCTCGCCGCCCGGTGCCCCGGATGCGGCTACACCTACGAGGTCGCCTCGGGCAACGAGCACGAGGGCTTCGCCGCCGGTACGGCGTGGGCCGACATCCCGGCCGACTGGTGCTGCCCGGACTGCGGGGTCCGCGAGAAGATCGACTTCGTGCCGGTCGAGACGGTGGTCGTGTCATGAGGATCCTGGTCGACCGCGACAAGTGCGAGGGCCTCGGGATGTGCGAGGCGATGGCGCACGAGTACTTCGAGGTCGACGACGACGAGATCATGACCGTGCTCGACGACTCCCCGCCCGAGTCCGAGCGAGACAAGGTGCACGCCGCGGTCCAGGCCTGCCCGGTCCTCGCCCTGACCCTGCAAGACTGAGCCCAGACCGGTCGTCAATGTCGGCATCCTCAATCCAAGGAGCGTTGCCGAGACGCCTGTACCGAACCGGAGAGGCAATCATGACCGAGGTGACGCCGAGAGCACGGGTGACCGCCGTGTTCGGTGGTGGCGTCGCGGGCTCAGGCAGCGCCTGGCGCGAGCGGCTGATCATCGAGGCGGCCGAGCTCACCCGATCCGGCGGCTGGCAGGCGATCACGATGGCCAAGCTGGCCGATCGCGTGGGCGTCAGCCGGCAGACGGTCTACAACGAGATCGGCACCAAGCAGGCCCTCGGCGAAGCGATGATGATGCGCGAGGTCGAAGGCTTCCTGCGCAGCGTCGATGCCAGCTTCGGTGCCCATCCCGGAGACCTGGTGGCAGCGATCCGCGAAGCAGCCTCCGGAGTGCTGCGCGATGCCTCGACCAACCCCTTGCTGCACGCGGTGCTGTCAGCCAGTCACGGCGCCGAGAGCGCGCTGCTCCCGCTGCTGACCACGCAGGCCGAGCCGATCATCGACGCCGCCCAGGTGCTGATCCGCGGCCACCTCGACACCTACGAGCTACCCATTGCGCCCGAGCGGATCGGAGCGCTGGTCGACATGGTCATCCGGCTGGTGCTCAGCCATGTCACCACCCAGACCGGCACGCCGGAGAAGACGGCCGAGGACATCGCCTGGATCGCCGAACAGGTGCTGCGCACCCAGCGCTGAGTCGTCTCGAGATCAGGTGAGGCTGTCGGTCGGCCTGTCTAGGGTCGCACCATGACTGCGATGATCGAGGCACGCGGCCTCGTCCACGAGTTCCACACCAAGCAGGGCCGGACCAGGTCCGTCGTACGGGCGGTCGACGGGGTCGACCTCGAGGTCGCGGAGGGTGAGGTCGTCGGCTTCCTCGGCCCCAACGGGGCCGGCAAGACCACGACGCTGCGGATGCTGACCACGTTGCTCACCCCGGACGCCGGCACTGCCCGGGTCGCCGGGTACGACGTGGTGGCCCAGTCCGAGGACGTACGCCGCAGAATCGGCTACGTGTCCCAGACCGGCGGCGTCTTCTCCGGAGCTCGTGCCGGCGACGAGGTGATGGACCACGGGATGCTCTACGGACGCTCGCGCGCCGAGGTCGAGAAGCGCGGCAGGGAGCTCTTCGAGCAGCTCCAGCTCGACGGTCTGTGGACCCGGATGCCACGCACGATGTCGGGGGGCCAGAAGCGCCGGCTCGACATCGTGATGGGGCTGATCCACTCGCCGACGCTGGTGTTCCTCGATGAGCCGACCACCGGCCTGGACCCGCAGGCGCGTGCCAATCTGTGGGAGCACATCGCCGACCTGCGCACCAAGCGCGGCGCTACGGTGCTGATCACCACGCACTACCTGGACGAGGCCGACGCCCTGGCCGACCGGATCGTGGTGATCGACCAGGGCAAGATCGTGGCGAACGACACCGCTGCCAACCTGAAGGCCCAGGTGTCCGGTGACCTGGTCACCCTGGAGGTGGCCGATGCGACCCGGGTCGGCGCCGCCGCGGAGCAGCTGCGCAGTCTCGCCGGGACGGTGGAGATCACCGGCAGCACCGTGAGCGGCCGGGTCGCCCGGGCCGGCCGCGCCGTGCCCGGACTCGTGCGTGAGCTCGACCGGACCGGCATCGAGCTCGAGTCGATCGAGGTCGTCCGTCCGACACTCGACGACGTCTTCCTGACCCTGACCGGACGTTCGCTGCGTGACGCGGAGGCCAGTGCCGAAGGTTCGGAGACGGCCCCAGACAAGGGAGCAGACCAGTGAGATTCGTGCGTGAGTGCTCGATCGTGTTCCGTCGCCAGCTGCGGATGAACCTGCGCAATCCAGCCTGGGTGATCATCGGGCTGCTCCAGCCGGTGCTCTACCTGCTGCTGTTCGGCCCGCTGCTCAAACCGCTGGTGACGAAGTTCGGTGCCACGAATGCCTACACGTTCTTCGTGCCCGGCCTGCTGGTGCAACTGGGCATCTTCGGCGCCTTCTTCGCCGGCTTCAGCCTGATCGGCGAGTGGCGCGAGGGCGTGATCGAGGCGGAACGGGTCACCCCGGCCAGTCGGACCGCGCTGTTGGTGGGCCGGCTCGCCCGCGACGTGCTCCAACTGTTCGTCCAGGCCCTGATCCTGGTGCTGCTCGGGTGGGCACTGGGGATGAGCGCCTCGTTCCGCGGCGTGGTCTTCGGCGTGCTGCTCACCCTGGTCGTCGGCGGCGCGTGCGCCGCGGCCTCCAACGCGCTCGGGCTCGCGACCAAGAGCGAGGACGTGATGGCGCCGATCATCAACATGGTGATGATGCCGGTGCTGCTTCTCTCGGGGATCCTGCTCCCGATGACGATCGGTCCGCACTGGCTGCTGCGCGTCAGCGACTTCATGCCGTTCCGCCACGTCGTCGACGCCGTCCGCAGCGGCTTCGGTGACAACTTCGGCGGCCCTGAGATCTGGTGGGGCTCCGGCTGGGCGGTCGTGCTGTGCGCGCTCGCTGTCTGGTGGGGGACCAGCACCTTCCGCAAGGAGAACTGACGGGCTAGTTGATCAGCGCCACTCGAAGGTCTTCGGGAAGCAGTCGTCGGCCCCCGATCAGCCGCTCTGCCACCGCGACCGTGATCGTCTGCGCCGCCATGATCCCGAAGAGGACGAGGGCCTGGGCGGTGGCTGCCTGCACCGGCGAACCGCCACCGAGCATGACGCCGATGAAGGCGCCGGGCAGCGTGACGACCCCGGTGGTGGTGATCTGGTCGAGCCCCGGCAACAGGGCTTCCGGGGCGCGGCGGTGGATGCTCAGGTCGATCGCCCACGCCGGCCGCATGCCCAGCGACAACGCGGCCTCGTACTGGGGGCGTTCGTCACGCAGTGCCGCGAAGGCGCGACGCCCGACCAGCGTGTTGGCGGTCATCGCGTTGCCGACCACGATGCCGGCGATCGGGATGATCGCCAGCCCGTTGAACGGGACCGCGCCGGTGGCCAGCACGATCGCGAGGACCGGAAGCACTCCGGCAGCCATCGCTGCAGCCGACCAGACCCAGGTTCGCGGCGCCTCGATCCGGCGGGACGTGGTGAGCACCCCCATCGCGAACATCGCCAGCGAGAACAACGCCGAGAGTGCGAGGTTGCCGACGACCGCCTTGATCAGCAGGGCCACCACGCTCAGCTGGATGACGGCGCGCGCCCCCGCGATGAACGAGGTGCGCGCGAGGTCGTAGCCGGCGACCCGATGGGCGAGGATGGCAAGTGCCAGCAGCAACGTGAGGGCGAGGGCGACCTGCCAGCCGGGGTTAACGGACACGAGTCCACGCTAGAGCACCGAGGGTCGAATCCCCCTAGTACCGTGCGCTCATGCGTGCAGCCCAGGTAACCCGGCTCGACGGTCCTCTCGCCGTCGAGATCAACGAGATCGACGAACCGACCGAGATCGGGCCGTTCGGCCCCCAGATCCTCGTGGACGTCCATGCGGTCGGGATCTCCTTCCCGGACCTGTTGCTGAGCAAGGGCGAGTACCAGCTCAAGCCTGAGCTGCCGTTCACCCTCGGTGTCGACTTCGCCGGCCTGATCCGCAGCGCACCCGACGGCAGCGGCTTCGCGACCGGCGACCGGGTCGCCTGCGTCGGCGCGTACGGCGGCGCCGGCGAGGTCGCGGCAACGGGCCCCGACAGCACCTTCCACCTGCCGGACAACCTGTCCCTGGAGCAGGGTGCTGCGTTGCCGATGAACTACCTGACGGCGCAGTTCGCCCTCAGGGAGCGGGGCCAGATCGTGCCTGGTGAGACGGTGCTGGTGCACGGCGCCGCCGGCGGTGTCGGAACGGCGACCATCCAGGTCGCCAAGGGGTACGACGCGCGTGTGATCGCGGTCGTCTCCACCGACGAGAAGGCCGCCGTCGCCCGGGCTGCCGGCGCCGACGACGTCATCAAGGTCGACGGGTTCCTCGCAGCGGTCAAGGAGCTGACCGACGGGGTCGGCGTCGACATCGTGATGGATGTCGTCGGCGGTCGCCTGTTCACCGACTCGCTCCGGTCGCTGGCCCCGCAGGGCCGGCTCCTGGTGGTCGGTTTCGTGGACGGCAGCATCCCTGAGGTCAAGGTGAACCGGCTCCTGCTGAACAACACCGACGTCCGCGGCGTCGGCTGGGGCGAGTACGCGATGCGTCGCCCCGGCTACATGACCGCGCAGTGGCGTGAGCTTGAACCGATGATGGCCTCCGGGGTGATCGCGCCTCCGGTCGGAGCTACCTACGGGCTCGAGGACTTCGGACGAGCGCTGGTGGAGATGGACGAGCGCAAGACGCTCGGCAAGACGGTGATCCGCATCCGCGAGGAGCCGACCCGATGACCCGAACCCACTCCCGGGCGGCTGCCGCCGTGCTCTGCACGGCGCTCGCTGCGACCGGGCTGGCGGGGTGCGGGAGCTCGGCAGGCAGCCGAACCTCCGGGGGCCCGCTGACGGTCGCGGAGTTCACATCGCAGGCGAACGCGATCTGCAAGGCAGGCAACGCCGACATCAAGCAGATCGGGTCCGGCATCACGACCAGCTCGAGTCCGACGGTCGTCGTGCAGGCACTCCACCACGCCGCGAACCGTGCGAACAAGGAAGTCAGCGACATCCGGAACCTCCGGACGCCCTCGAGCATCGCGCCCGCCGTCAGCGCCCTCCTCGATGCCATCAACACGGCGACGGCGAAGATCCTCAAAGGTGGCATCGAGGTGTTGAGCGGCGCGAACCCGTTCGCCGACGCCGACGCCAAGGCCAAGGCTTTGGGCCTGACCAGCTGTGAGAGCGGCTCCGGTACCTGAGCGTGGTTGCACCCGGGCGATTAGAGTCTCAGGGTGACGATTCTTGACGACGCCCGTTCGGGCATGAACACCGACATCCGCCCGCAGGACGACCTGTTCGGTCATGTGAACGGGACCTGGCTCGAAGAAGCCGAGATCCCCAGCGACCGGGCTTCGTGGGGCCCCTTCGTGATGCTGGCCGATGTGGCCGAGGACCAGGTCCGCTCGATCATCGAGGACTGCGCCGCCGGGAAGGTCGAGGGGCTGGACGCAGGAAAGATCGGCGACCTGTTCGCGAGCTTCATGGACACCGACCGGGTCGACGAGCTGGGTGTCACCCCGATCCTCGGGGTGCTCCAGGCGATCGACGGGCTGGACAGCCTGGTGGGCCTCTCGGCGTTCCTGGGCGAGTTCGAACGCACCGGCGGCGGTGGCGTCTTCGGTTCGTACGTCGACACCGACGACCGCGACTCCGACCGCTACCTGGTCAACATCAGCCAGGGCGGCATCGGGCTGCCTGACGAGTCGTACTACCGCGAGGAGAAGTTCGAGGACATCCGGGCGAAGTACGTCGACTACCTCGAGAAGCTGCTCGAGCTCGCCGACCGGCCCGACCCACGGGCCACTGCGGAACTGGTCTTCGCCCTCGAGACCAGGATCGCCGAAGGGCACTGGGAGCGCGCTGAGACCCGCGACGTGATCAAGAGCTACAACCTGACCTCCTACGACGAGCTGCGCGGGGCGATGCCGTCGTTCGACTTCGACGTCTACGTGCGCAACCTGGGCGGTGACGAGCTCACGTTCGCCGAGACCGTCGTACGGCAGCCGTCGTACCTCAAGCACCTCGAGTCAGTGCTGGCCGACACCCCGATGGAGGCGTGGCGGGCGTTCCTCTCGGTCCGTGCGATCAGATCAGCAGCGGCGTACCTGCCGGACGCGTTCGTCGAGCTCAACTTCGACTTCTACGGCCGCGCCCTGTCAGGCACCCCGGAGCTGCGGGCGCGCTGGAAGCGGGGCGTCGGCCTGGTCGAGGGCGGTCTCGGCGAGGCCGTCGGCCGCGAGTACGTCGCCCGGCACTTCCCGCCACGGTCCAAGGAGCTGATGGACGCGCTGGTCGCCAACCTGCTCGAGGCCTACCGGCAGAGCATCACCACGCTCGACTGGATGAGCGAGGAGACCAAGCAGCGCGCGTTCGAGAAGCTGGACACGTTCCGCCCGAAGATCGGCTACCCGGTCAAGTTCCGCGACTACTCGGACCTGATCATCGATGCCGGTGACCTGGTCGGAAACATCGTGGCGATCGCCGCGTTCGAGACCGACCGGCAGCTCGCCAAGATCGGCGCACCGGTGGACCGTGACGAGTGGTTCATGCTGCCGCAGACCGTCAACGCGTACTACAACCCGGGCACCAACGAGATCTGCTTCCCCGCCGGCATCCTGCAGAAGCCGTTCTTCTCCCCGGACGCGGACCCGGCCGAGAACTACGGCGGCATCGGTGCGGTGATCGGGCACGAGATCGGCCACGGCTTCGACGACCAGGGCGCCCAGTACGACGGCCACGGCAATCTCAACGACTGGTGGACCGCCGAGGACAAGGCGGCCTTCGAGGTGAAGTCGAAGGCGCTCATCGAGCAGTACGACGGCTTCGAACCACGCAGCCTTCCCGGCGAGCATGTGAACGGTGCGCTGACCGTCGGCGAGAACATCGGCGACCTCGGTGGCCTGACCATCGCCCACAAGGCCTACCTGATCGCCCTCGACGGCACCGAGCCTCCCGTGATCGACGGGCTCACCGGCCCGCAGCGGCTGTTCATGAACTGGAGCTACGTCTGGCGCACCAAGCGTCGCCGCGAGCTCGAGCAGCAGTACCTGACGACCGACCCGCACAGCCCGCCGGAGTTCCGCGCCAACATCGCGCGCAACCTCGACGAGTTCCACGCAGCGTTCGGCACCCGGCCCGGTGACGGGCTCTGGCTCGACCCGGAGGACCGCATCCGGATCTGGTGATCGTGACTGCCACGGAGCGCCGCTCCTGGATGCCGATCGGCCTGGTCCTGGCGGTGATCGTCGTCGGACTTGTCACGATCGTGCTGACCCGTCCGGCGTCGATCACCTGCGCGACCCGGACGCACCCGACGAGCCCGGTGCTCTCGGCTGCCGGTATGTCCCGGCGACCGGACCCGCGGTTGAACACCCTGGCAGCCGTCGTTAATCGGTGGGGACCGCCGTTCGGGAAGGTCGAGGGTGGGATCGGCTTCGACTACGGCCAGTGGCTGCACCTGTACGGACTCTCCGACAGCCTGGTCGCCTTCACCAAGCGCAACGCCGCGGTGACGGTTCTTGATCCTGGTCTCGAGCCGCGGTGGGCCGTACTGCCGGCGACGAAACGGATCGCGTGGGACGCCTCGACCAAGCGGTTCATCCTGCTGGACCTGGATGCCACGACGCGGACGCGGGTGGCCTCCATCGACCTGACCACCGGCAGACAGGAATGGTGCATCGACCTGAACTCGCGTCACCGCGACGGTCAGCCGGTGTCGACGGCGTTCCTGGACGACGGGGACCTGATGGTGGTGCTGCCCGTCGGCACCGGGCTCCAGCTGGCCCGGATCGAGGGCGAGGACGGTCGGGTGCTGTGGAGCGTCCCGGCCGGGGGCGCGGCGCGATCCGACTTCCTCGGTGCCCTGGACAGCAAGACGGTCCTCGCCGGCGGGGTCGAGGAGTACCGCCTCGCCGAACCGCCCCCCGCGTCGGCCGGCGGTGCGGTCGTGACGGCGTACTCGGTCCGGGACGGGTCGACGACCTGGGCCTGGAAGGTCCCGCGGGCGACGCTCGCGCACGTGGTGGGAGTGACCGGTGACGGGGCGACCGACAGCCGGGTCCTGATCACGGTGAGGACCAGGAACGCAGCGGCGCTCCTGGCCCTGGATGGACATGGCAAGCAGGTCTGGCAGCACCCGCTGGCCAGCCTCACCTGGGAGTCGACCCTGCGCTCGGGGGTCGTCATCGTGCGCTCCGAGCAGTCGCTCGCCGGGTACGACGCCAGGACCGGTACGCGGCTGTGGCAGCGCGCGATCCCGACCAGGGCCACCTACTTCCCCTACGGCTTCACCCTCGACCAGATGCCCTCGCTCGACGCCGGCCACGTCCTGATGCCGACGACCACCGCGCTGCGGATCCTCGACGTCCGCACCGGGACCGATGTCGGCTACCCGTTGCCGACCGACGGGATCAACACGACGTACTGGCCCTACCAGCTGGTGGTCACGCCCCGGTTGCTCGGCGTCGTGACCAACACAGGCGCGATCCTCGCCACCCGGTCCACAGGCGGCTGAGGGTCGTCGAGCCCCTGTCGGGCGGCTCCTGTAGACATGCGGCATGGACGGGGTGGCGATGCGGGCGGAGGCGGAGTCACACCTGCGCGCGCTCGTCGGGTCGCCCGAGGCCTCGCTGTACGACGACCAGTGGGCGGCGATCGAGGCGCTCGCTGTCGATCGGCGTCGCGCGCTCGTCGTCCAGCGCACGGGGTGGGGCAAGTCTGCGGTCTACTTCGTGGCGACCGCGCTGCTGCGGGCCCGTGGTGCCGGCCCGACGGTGATCATCTCCCCGCTGCTGGCGTTGATGCGCAACCAGATCGAGGCGGCTGATCGCGCCGGGATCAAGGCAGTCACCATCAACTCGACCAACAACGAGCAGTGGGGCGAGGTGCACGCCCGGATCAGCGCCGGCGAGGTCGACGTGCTGCTGGTCAGCCCGGAGCGACTGAACAACCCCGGCTTCCGGGACGAGGTGCTGCCCAGGCTGACCGAGACGGCAGGCCTGCTGGTCATCGACGAGGCACACTGCATCTCGGACTGGGGCCACGACTTCCGGCCCGACTACCGGCGGATCCGACAGATGCTGACCGACCTGCCCGCAGGGATCCCGGTGCTCGCGACGACCGCGACCGCCAACGCGCGGGTGACGGCCGACGTGGCCGAGCAGCTGGCAGGTTTCGAGACGGGCCTTGACGGCCCTTCTCAACCGACGGGGGCCGACGTCCTCGTCCTGCGCGGCGAACTGGACCGCGAGTCCCTCAGTCTGGGCGTGCTGCAGCTGGCGCGACCGGAGGAACGGCTGGCCTGGCTGGCCGACCACCTCACCGAGCTCGACGGCTCCGGGATCATCTACACGCTCACCGTCGCGGCGTCCCAGGAGATCGCCGGGTTCCTGCGCGAACGCGGTCACGACGTGGCCGCGTACTCCGGGCAGACGGAGCCGACCGAGCGGCAGGCCCTCGAGCAGGACCTGCTCGCCGGGCGCCTCAAGGCTCTGGTCGCGACCAGCGCCCTGGGGATGGGCTTCGACGCGACGCTCGGCTTCGTGGTCAACGTCGGCGCCCCGGCGTCCCCGGTGGCCTACTACCAGCAGGTGGGCCGTGCCGGCCGCGGGACACCGAAGGCGACCGTGCTCCTGTTGCCGGCGTACGAGGACCGCGACATCTGGCGCTACTTCGCGTCGCTCGCGTTCCCGCCCGAGCAGCACGTCCGGACCGCATTGTCGGCGCTGGCGGCACACGGCGGCGCGATGTCCACCGCGACCCTGGAGACGTACGTCGACCTGTCGCGCAGCCGCCTGGAGATGATGCTCAAGGTGCTCGACGTCGATGGTGCCGTGCGTCGCGTGCAAGGTGGGTGGACCGCCACCGGCCAGGAGTGGACCTACGAGCAGGACCGCTACGACCGGGTCGCTGCTGCGCGACGTGACGAACAGGCCCTGATGCTCGAGTACGTCGCCACCGATCGGTGCCGGATGCGGTTCCTGCGTGAGGCCCTCGACGATCCAGGGGCGGCCGACTGCGGTCGATGCGACAACTGCGGTGGCCTCACGATCGCGGCCGACGTCTCCTCCGCGTCCCGTGATCGTGCCGGCGATCGGCTGACGCGCCCCGGTGTCGCGGTCGAGCCACGGAAGCTATGGCCTTCGGCGCTGGCCAACCTCGGGGTTGATCGCAAGGGCAAGATCGCCGACGGTGCCGAGCAGGGCAGGGTGGTGGCCCGGCTCACCGATCTCGGGCTGGGCCAGGCGCTGCGCGATGTGTTCCGACCAGGGGTGGCCGATCAGGAGGTTCCGGTCGCGCTGGTGCAGGGCATGATCGCCGCCCTGGGCGACTGGGGTCCCGACGTCGACGCGATCGTCGGCTTCGAGTCCCGCTCGCACCCGCTGCTGGTCGACAGCCTGATCGGCGGACTGTCCCGCTACCTCCAGGTCCCGATCCTCGGCCGGATCGCGATCCGCGACGACGCGATCGGGTCCGGTCAGGGCGCCACCAACTCCGCCCAGCGGATCGCGGCGCTCTCCCGTCGCTCCACACTGGCCGCCGAGGACGTCACCGGCCGTCGGATCCTGCTCGTCGACGACCTGATCGTCACCGGCTGGTCGATGACGCTCGGGGCCGTCTGGCTGCGCGAAGCCGGAGCGGCGGCGGTGTTCCCGCTGGCTCTGGGCTCGGAGACCTGAGCTTCGATCGCCTCGCGTCTCGGCAGGCTCGACGACCGGATGTAGGCCCGAACAGGGTGGGTCACGATGGTGACCTGTCAGGCGGCGTCTTCACGACGACGCCGCACGACCCAGCCACGACCCGTGCAGCAGAGGACTATCCCGCGTGCACGTGCGGCCGGCGCATCGGGTCCGGCTCGGCACGACGGATCACTTCACGGGTGACCGGCGCGACCTCACCGACACCGAAGAGCAGGAAGCGGACCAGGTTGGGGATCGGGCTTCCCTCGGTCCACTCGAAGTAGATGTGCGGCCGGACCCCGGTCACGTCGCGGATGTGCAGGAGCACCGCCGCGAGCGCGTTCGGCACCGTCGGTGAGGAGAAGGTCAGGACGCGGAACTTGTCGTGCAGCACGGCACCGCTGACCTCGATGACCGACTCGAAGTCGGAGGGGTCGGTGAGGGTGACTTCCATGAACAGGATGTCCTGGGCGTCGGGCAGGTCGTTGTCGTCGAGGATCTGGGCAGTCTTGCGGCGGTACTCCTCGCGGTCGCGCGCGTCCGGCTCGTTGGCCACGATCCGGATGCTGCGGCGGGCGCAGTCGCGCAGGAACAGTTCCGCGGTGGGGTCCAGCTGGACCTGCGTCGTGCGCAGCTCGAAGGCGCGCAGGACCCGCGAGGCGATCGAGAGCACCACGATCGCGACGATGAACAGGGTGCCGATCCTCAGGCCGTCGGGACGTTCCCTGATGTTGTCGACCGTGGTGTACACGAAGACCGCGGCGATCAGGGCGAAGACAACGGTGAGCTTGCGCTGCCCAGCCCGTCGAGCCGACAGACTCACCGCGACGGCTGCCGACGTCATCAGGACCAGGACACCCGTGGCATAAGCACCGCCCTGGGCGTTGACGTCGGCCTTGAAGATGATCGTGATGGCGAACGCGATCGCCGTGAGGACCATGACCAGCGGCCGCACGGCAGCCGACCATTCCGGTGCCATGCCGTAGCGCGGCAGGTAGCGGGGTATCAGGTTGAGCATGCCGGCCATTGCCGAGGCGCCGGCGAACCACAGGATCGCGATCGTCGAGACGTCGTACACGGTCCCGAAGCCGTTGCCCAGGTACTGGTGGGCCAGGTACGCCAGCGCACGGCCGGAGGCCTTGCCGCCGTCCTGGAACTGCCGCGGCGGAATGAGCCAGGTGCAGACCAGGCTGCTCGCGATCAGGTACAGGCTCATGATCACCGCGGCGGTGGCCAGGAGCTTGCGGGTGTTGCGGATCCGACCGGTGGGCTTCTCCTCGGTGTCCTCCGGGTCGCCCTCGACGTGGGACATCACCGCAACGCCGGTCTCGAACCCGGACATGCCGAGGGCGAGCTTCGGGAACAGCAACAGGGAGACGCCGATCATCGCCAGCGGACTGCTGTGCTGGACCTTGAGGAGGTCGACCCAGTCACCGATCACGTGCGGGTGCATGCCGACGTGCCAGAACGCCACCGCGACGACGACGAGGTTGAGGGCCAGGTAGATCACGACGAGGACGACGGCAACGCCGATCGCCTCGCCGAAGCCGCGCAGGAAGACGACGCCAAGCAGTCCGACCAGGGCCAGGGTGATGACGATCGCGTGCCCGTTGACGAACGAGGGCACGTTCGGATTCTCGACGAGGTGCGCGGCGGCGTCGGCCGCCGAGAGCGTGATCGTGATCATGAAGTCGGTCAGCGCGAAGCCGAGCAGCGCGAGCACGAACAGCTTGCCGCGCCAGAACGGCAACAGCTTCTCCAGCATCGCGATCGAGCCCTGGCCGTGTGGGCTCTCGACGGCCACCCTGCGGTAGACGGGGAGCGCGCCGAACAGGGTCAGCAGCACCAGGACCACAGTCGCGACCGGAGCCAGCGCACCGGCCGCGAGGGCGGCGATGCCGGGCTGGTAACCGAGTGTCGAGAAGTAGTCGACACCCGTCAGGCACATCACCTTCCACCACGGCTCGCGGTGCTCGTCGTGCCGTTCGTCGGCGTACGGTCCCACGTGCTCGTCCGTGTTCGAACCTACCCCGTCGAAGAGCCACGCCTTCAGGGGTCCACGTGTCACGGCTGGCGCCGCCGAAGGCAAGGTCACGCACCCATCGAAGCATCTGCGCGTCAGCCATCGCGAGGTGCTAACGAATCCCTAACGTGGACTGCGCCACATCCGGGTGTCGGAGGTCCGTCAGGGTTCCGTTAGGGAGGTCGATTCATGCCCGCCGGCGGGGTTCCCTACTCCCATGACTCGTGCCCGATCGCGGATGGTCGACGAACCCGGCGTGCTGTTCGGGATCGCGACCGGAACCGTGGTCGCCACCGCCCTGGTGGCCGGGGCTTTCGCGCTCTCGCCGTTAGCGATTGCCCTCGCGCTCGTCTTCGTTGCCGGGCTGTTCGGCGCCCGACTTCGGATCATGCTCGCGGCGGCGCTGGGGCTGGTCGCATGGGCCTTCTACACCGGGTTCATCGAGAACCGGCTCGGCCAGCTGACCCTCGCAACGGGTGACCTGACCCGCAGCGGCACCTTCGTCCTCGGCGCACTCGCGGTCGCCCTGATGATGCGCCGGGTACAGACCTCGACCGGGCACGTACCGGAGGTGCGTGACGGGTCGCTCGATCAGGTGACCAGGCGTCAGGCCAAGGCGGCAGACTGAAGGCGTGGGAACCCGCGGAAAGCTCAGGGTCTACCTCGGTGCAGCGCCAGGGGTGGGCAAGACCTACGCCATGCTGGGCGAAGGGCACCGCCGGGCTGCCCGTGGCACCGACGTCGCCATCGGTTTCGTCGAGACCCATGGGCGCCAGCACACCGCGGAGATGATCGACGGGCTCGAGGTGATTCCGCGGCGGGCGATGTCCTACCGAGGTGCCGAGTTCACCGAGATGGACCTCGACGCCGTCCTGGCCCGTCATCCGAAGGTCGCGCTCGTCGACGAGCTGGCGCACACGAATGTGCCAGGCAGTCGCAACGAGAAGCGCTGGCAGGACGTCGAGGAGCTGCTCGCGGCCGGGATCGAGGTGATCACGACCGTCAACGTGCAGCACCTCGAGTCGGTCAACGACGTCGTCGAGAAGATCACCGGGATCGTCCAGATCGAGACGGTGCCTGACGCCGTGGTCCGCGCCGCCGACCAGATCGAGCTGCGGGACATGACCGCCGAAGCGCTGCGGCGCCGGCTCGCGCACGGCAACGTGTACGCACCGGAGAAGATCGACGCGGCGCTGTCGAACTACTTCCGCCCCGGCAACCTCAACGCCTTGCGCGAACTGGCGTTGCTCTGGACCGCTGACCGGGTCGACGATGCCCTCCAGGAGTACCGCGAGCAGCACGACATCGACACGACCTGGGAGACCCGGGAACGCGTCGTCGTGGCACTCACCGGAGGACCCGAGGGCGAGACCTTGATCCGGCGCGCGGCACGGGTGGCGGCGCGCGCCAGCGGTGGAGACCTGCTGGCGGTGCACGTGGCTCGCTCAGACGGCCTGGCCGCCGTCGACCAGGGTTCCCTGGCACGGCAACGCCTGCTCGTCGAGTCCTTGGGCGGCAGCTATCACCAGGTGCTCGGGGACAGCATCGCCGAGGCGCTCCTGGTATTCGCCCGGGCCGAGAACGCGACCCAGCTCGTGCTTGGCGACAGCCGGCGCCCTGCCTGGAAGCGGTTGCTCGGCCAGGGCACCGCCGCGTCGGTGATCCGGGACTCCGGCGACATCGACGTGCACATCGTCACGCATCGTCAGGTCGGCCGCGGGATCGCGCTGCCGATCGCTCGTGGCAGCCTCGGTCTGCGCCGGCGGTTGCGCGGCTACGCCGTCGCCGTGCTCTTCCCGCCGTTGCTGACCGCGCTGCTGGTTCCGGTTCGCGGTCAGCTGAACCTGGTCAGTGACATGCTGCTGTTCCTGCTGCTGACGGTCGTCGTGGCGTTGATCGGGGGGCTGTCGCCGGCGCTGATCGCGGCTGTCGCGGGTTCGATGCTGCTGAACTACTTCTTCACCCCGCCGCTGCACACCCTGTCGATCCGAGAGACCAACAACGCACTCGCGCTGATCGTCTTCATCCTGGTGGCGATGTTGGTCTCCTCGGCGGTGGACCTCGCGGCACGACGAACCCGCGAGGCGGCGCGATCGGCTGCCGAGGCGCGCACGCTGGCCAATCTCGCCGGCAGTGTCCTGGCCGGCTCCGGCGCCCTCACCGAGATGCTCGAGCGCGTCCGAGAGACCTTCGGGCTCACCTCGGTCGCGCTCGTGGAGAAGGGTGAGGACGGCGCCGAGGCGACGATCCGCGCCTGCTCCGGCCCGGCACCGCCGCTACCAGGAGAACCCGACGCCCAGGTGGCGGTCGGCCCGGGGCTGGTGCTCGCCCTGCACGGCAAGCTGCTCCAGGCCCAGGACCAGCGGCTGCTCGGGGCCTTCGCGGCCCAGGTCGCGGTGGTCCTGGACCGCACCAGACTGGCGGAGGAAGCAGCCGCGGCAGCCCCACTCGCCGAGGCCAACAAGATGCGGACGGCGCTGCTGGCGGCCGTCGGTCATGACCTGCGGACCCCGCTCGCCGCGGCCAAGGCGTCGGTGTCCAGCCTACGCAGTGCCGACATCGAGCTCGAGAACGCCGATCGACGTGAGCTGCTCGCGGCAGCCGACGAGTCCCTGGACAAGCTCGCCGGTCTGGTGGAGAACCTGCTCGACATGAGTCGTCTTCAGGCCGGCGCGTTGGCGATCGACGTCGAGCCGGTGGCGCTGGACGAGGTGATCGCCCGGGCGATCGACGATCTGGGCGCCGGACCGGGCGCCGTCCAGGTCGACCTGGCTGAGGACCTGCCGCTCGTGCTCGCGGACGCCGGCCTGGTCGAGCGGGTACTGGCGAACCTGGTCGCCAACGCAGCCCGGTACGCACCGGCGGGCCGCCCGCCCCGGGTCACGGGCAGCACGCTCGACGACACCGTCCAGGTCCGCGTGGTCGACCAGGGGCCGGGCATCCCTGCCGAAGACCGGGAACGGGTCTTCCTGCCGTTCCAGCGGATGGGGGACAACGACAACACCGCCGGGATCGGCCTCGGCCTGGCGCTCTCGCGCGGCCTGACCGAGGCGATGAGCGGGACCCTGGAACCGGAGGAGACCCCGGGAGGCGGGTTGACGATGGTGATGACGCTGCCGGCTGCCCCCGGTGTCCGCTCGCCCGGCCACCGCGAGCGCACCGAGGCGGCCCGATGACGACCGTGCTGGTCGTCGACGACGAGCCGCAGCTGCTGCGGGCCCTGCGGATCAACCTGAGAGCCCGCGGGTACGACGTGCAGGCCGCGGCGACGGGCAGCGACGCCCTGAAGCTGGCCGCGACCCATCCACCGGACATCGTCCTGCTCGACCTCGGGCTGCCCGACATGGACGGCACCGAGGTCGTCGCCGGGCTGCGGGGCTGGACCGACGTGCCGATCCTGGTTCTCTCGGGCCGGACCGACAGCGGCGACAAGGTGGATGCCCTCGACGCGGGGGCCGACGACTACGTCACCAAGCCGTTCGGGATGGATGAGCTGCTGGCCCGAATGCGCGCGATGGTCCGCCGCAGTACCGGCAAAGACGAGCAGCCGATCGTCCGCTTCGGGCCGAACGTCGTCGACCTCGCTGCCCGCCGGGTGACCTTTGAGGACCAGGACATCCGGCTGACGCCGACCGAGTGGCACCTGCTCGAGGTGTTGGTGCGCAATCCCGGCAAGCTGATGAGTCAGAAGCAGCTGCTGCTCGAGGTGTGGGGGCCGGGCTACGAGACCGCCCGCGGCAACCTGCGGCTGTACATGGGCCAGCTGCGCCGCAAGCTGGAGGTCGATCCAGCCCGTCCCGAGCACCTGATCAACGAGCCGGGCATGGGCTACAGGTTCGAGCCGGGACGCGACAGCGGACCGGCTCATCGGTCATGATCTCGGCAGGCTCGATCCAAGGAGCAAGCGAGTCCGGCTGAGGGACGAGGCCGGAACCGAGCCTGTCGAGATGTGGTGAGGTGCCCGGGGTGGTGCGTCAGTCGTCCTCGGCGCGCAGCTTCTCCAGCCGGGCGGCCAACAGGCCGGCCCGGTGCGCGTTGCCGTGCAGCTCGGAGTACCGGCTGCCGAACACGGCCAGCAGCGCGTCGTCGAGACGGCGTACGGCACCGGGCGGGTAGCGGTAGCCGAGGCGCGCGTTGATCGCGCCGCTGTCGACCGAGGTCAGCAGCCCGGCGAGCTCGTCGAGCGAGGTGATCCCGAGCTCGAGCAGCAGCCCGGAGATCCACGCGTAGTGGTCGGTGCGCGACCAGCCGGCGTCGGCGTACTGGCTGGTGAGGAAGGAGGCGAGCTCGCCGGACCCGATCCGCGGGTCGCTCGGGTCGTCCCCCTCGGTCGGCGGCGGTACGGCGGACTGGATGCTCGAGCGGATCTCGGCGAACTCGCGGTCGGCGAGCTCGAGCAGGCCCGCGGCGAGCGTGAACCGGCGGTCCAGGTCGGGCGCGTACTGCTCGGGGACCGTTCCCTTGTAGCGGATGTCGTGCTCGAACTCGGCCCAGGCGTGCTGCAGCACTGTGCGGACCTGGATCGAGGCCGGCCGGTGCTCGGCGCCGTCGGCGCCGCGGGCTCCGTCGGTGACGAGCAAGTGCCGGCTGGAGTAGCCGAACCGGCCTTCGCTGGCCGTCTCCAGGCCCATGTCGCGGTCGTCGAGCACCGTCATCTGGTCGGCCAGCACGTCGGCGACGGCAGCGACGTCACTGAGCAGGTACGTGATCACCCGGACGCCGACCTGGTCGGTGATGCCGACCAGTGGGTCGCTGTGCGCGAGGCTGCCGGCCGGGGCGCGACTGGCCTTGGCGGCGAACGAGGCAACCGACTTCGTCCGCCCGGAGATGGTCAGGTAGTTGATGCCGGAGTCGTCGAGCAGCGTCGTCACCAGCGCGACGTACCGCTCGGTGACCGTCTCCAGGGTCGGCTGGAGCTCCGCGTACTCCTGGACGGCGCGGTGCACCGGGTCGCGGTTCACCTGTCCGAGGGACTGTTCGGGAACCTCCGTCTCGCTCACACCGTCATCATGGCGGGTCGGGGGCGCCCTCAGCGACCGACGAGGCCGTGCTCGTGGGCGAACACGACGATCTGGACCCGGTCGCGCAGCGCCAGCTTGCGCAGGATCGCGCCGACATGGGTCTTCACCGTCGACTCGCTCGCGAAGACCAGGCCGCCGATCTCGGCGTTGGACAGACCGCGCGCGACGGCGTCGAAGACCTCGCGCTCCTTCCCGGTCAGGGCCAGGTACGCCGGCGGTGCCGGCACGGCCACGGTGAACTGCTGATCGAGCAGGGCGGACAGGTCGGTCGGCGCCAGCACCGCGTTGCCGGTGTGCACGGTCCTGATCGCATCGGCCAGGAGCGCCGGCGTGGTGTCCTTGAGCAGGAAGCCGCTGGCGCCGTACCGGATCGCGGTCGCGGCCCGGTCGTCGAGGTTGAAGGTGGTCAGCACGAGCACCCGCAACGGCTTGGTACGCCGTGCGATCCGGTCCGGGGTGAACAGCTGACGGGTCGCCTCGACGCCGTCCATCTCCGGCATCCGGATGTCCATCAGCACCACGTCGGGCTCGAGGTCGTCGATCTGCGCGATCGCCTCGAGGCCGTCGGACGCCTGCCCGACCACGCCCATGCCGTCCTGGGCATCGATGATCACCGCGACGCCGGCCCGGAAGAGCTCCTGGTCGTCGACGAGGAGGACGCTGATCTCGGCGCCGCTGTCAGGACTCGTCACGGGTAGACCGTACGCAGCGGGAGGTGGGCGGTCGCGGTGAAGGTGCCCGCGAACTGTCCGAGGGTAAGCTCGCCGCCGACGGACTCGAGCCGACGGCGCATGCCTTCGACACCCTGACCACCGAAGACGTCGCCGGTGGTCTCGGCGCCGATCAGGTTGGCGACCTCGATCCGCAGCTCGTCGCCCCACGTCAGGCCGACCCGCAGCGGTTCGTCGCGCGACCCGTGCCGGATCGCGTTGGTCAGCATCTCCTGGAGCACCCGGTACGCGACGGTGGCGAGCTCGGGGGCCAGCGGCCGCTCGGTGCCCTTCTTCGCGAGGAGCACCTCGTGACCGCTGCCTCGGACACCGTCCACCAGGTCGGTCAAGGTCCCGAGGCCGGCTGCCGACGCCTGCGCGGGGGTGAGCACCTGGCGTACGTCGCGCAGCGAGCTGCGCGCCGAGCTGGCAATGTTCTGCATCGAGAGCCGCAGCGCCTCGGTGTCGGCCTGGTCGAGGTACTGCGCCGACTCGGCCTGCGCCAGGATCACCGCGAGCGAGTGCCCGACGACGTCGTGCACGTCGTGCGCGAGCTGGGCCTGTCCCTCCCGCAGCCGTGCGATCTCGAGCGCCTGCTCGGACTCGCGGTAGGCCCGCGCGGTCTCCTGCTCGGCCATCCGCTGCAGCGCCCGGGACTCGGC
>NZ_JAOPXI010000153.1 GCF_025965215.1 Marmoricola sp. | reverse complement strand
TAAGGGAGCCACATGTCAAAGTGTCCAGCGCAATCACCATAAGAGTTTGTGAACGTGGGAACAAACCGAGACCGGGTTGCGGGCGCTCACGGCTAGCACAGGTGAGACTTCCGCCACACGGCGGGGGGCGTCTCCCCGCGCCGGGCCGCGTCAGTCAGCGAGCGCTCCGAGTAGCCGCGCCTCGTCCACCCGCCAGAAGTCGTGCTGGGCCCCGTCGACGAAGGTCACCGGGATCTGCTCGCCATAGGTGCGGAACAACGCCGGGTCAGCGGAGATGTCCACCTCCTCGTACGACGTACCGACCTCGGCGCAGACGCGCTCGATCACCGCCCGGGCGTCGTCACACAGGTGGCAGCCGGGCTTGGAGTACAGCAGCACCCTCGCCGGATGGTCTTCGGGCTCGCTCACGTCACTCCAACAGGCCCAGGGCCCGCCGCCGCTCGGTGGCCCGCAGCCGGCCCTTCTGCACCTTGCCGGTCATCGTGTACGGCAGCGTCTCGACGACGTGGATCACCCGGGGCTGCTTGAACCCGGCCAGCCTGGCGGCGCAGTGCGCCCGCACCTGGTCCGCGAGGGCATCCGCGGAGACGTCGTGGCGTGGCTTGACGTAGGCCACCACGGCCTCGCCGGTCAGCTCGTCCTCGACCCCGATCACGGCAGCCTCGGCGACATCGTCGAGCTCGGTGATGACGTCCTCGACCTCGCTGGGGTACACGTTGAAGCCGGACACGATCACCAGTTCCTTGAGCCGGTCGACCAGGAACAGGTCACCGGTGTCGGTGACGTACCCGACGTCACCGGTGGCCCACCAGCCCTGTGCGTCAGGGCCGTCGGCGCCGTCGGGCCAGTACCCGGAGAACAGGTTCTCCCCGCGGATCCAGATCTCGCCGCTGTCCTCGTCCTCGGGCGCGCGACCGCCCTCGTCCGCGAGTCGGATCTCGATGCCGGGCAGCGGCGCGCCCACCGAGCGCGGGTCCGGATCGACACTGCACTGGGTCGAGGTAACCACGGGGGACGCCTCGGTCAGTCCGTAGCCCTGCTGGATCGCCAGCCCGGTCCGCGCGGTGAAGGCTGCCGTGAGGTCGGCAGCAAGCGGGGCTGATCCGGACAGGATCGTGCGCACGGGGCCGAGCCGGTCCTCCAGCCCGGGGACGCCCATCCAGTACGCGAAGACCGGAGGCGCTACGGGCAGCACCGAGATCGCCTCGTCCTCGATGATGTCGAGGGAACCCTCCGGGTCGAACCCGTCGACCAGCACCATCCGGGCGTGCTGGCGCAGCACCTGGCCCAGGACCGCGTTGAGTCCGTACACGTGGAACAGGGGGAGCACGCCGAGGACGACGTCCCGGCCATTGATCATCGGCGGTACGACGGCAGCGGCCTGGGCGATGTTGGCGGCCAGTGCCCGGTGGCTGAGCATCGCAGCGCGCGGGCGCCCCGAGGTGCCGCTGGTGTAGAGCAGCACCGCCAGGGACTCGGGGTCGGTCGTGCCGGGGACCGCGGCGCCGTTGGCCAGGACGAGGTGGTCCCACGAGCGCTCCCCGGGCTCGAGCGTCGTACCGATGGTGACGATCCGCGGCCCGGCCGCGACAGCCCCCTGCTGGTTCGCGGACGTTTCGAGGGCTGCGCCGACGCCGACCACCGCGTCGCGGACGGTGCCGATCGTCGTCTCGTCGGCCACCACCATGCGCGAGCCCGAGTCGACGAGCATCCGGACGACCTCGCCGGTGGCGCTACGCGGGTTGATCGGCACCGCGACCATGCGGGCCCGCAGGACGCCGAGGTAGGTCGCGACGAACTCGATCCTGTTGGTCACCGAGATCATCACCCGGTACCCGGCCACCATCCCCGCGGCAGAGAGTCCGTGCGCGACGCGATCTGCGAGATCCTCCAGGGCGGCCCAGGTGACGGTGCGACCGGTTGCTGCCTCGGACAAGGCGATCTTCGTCGGCTCGGCACGGGCGGCGCCGGACAGGAGATCGGCGACGTTGGTCTCCACCCGTCGAGTCTGTCACACGCGATTGAGGCGACAGCCGACGACCAGCCCCGCCGGCTGCCGCCCCGGCGGTCTGCAGGGCCCTAGGCTGGGTCTGTGGCCCGCACGAATCGACCGACACCGGTGAACCTCACAAGGCGTTCACAGCTTGCCGGCGAGGCCTCTGCGGCGAACGCCGAGGTCGAGGGAATCCTGTCGGTGGCGGCCGATCCCGGGTCGGCTGCGTTCTTCGACGTCGACAACACGGTGATGCAGGGAGCATCGATCTTCCATCTCGCCAAGGGGCTGCACCGCCGCAAGTTCTTCACGACCCGCGACATCCTGGGGGCGGCCTGGAAGCAGGCGTACTTCCGGCTGGTCGGGATCGAGAATCCCGAGCACGTCGCCGAGGCCCGGTCGGCCGCGCTGGCCTTCATCGCGGGCCACACGACCGATGAGCTCTCGGCCGTCGGCGAGGAGATCTTCGACGAGGCCATGGCCCACCGGATCTGGCCCGGCACCCGAGCGCTGGCCCAGCTCCACCTCGACCAGGGGCAGCGCGTCTGGCTGGTCACGGCAGCCCCGATCGAGATCGCCAGCATCATCGCCCGCCGCCTCGGGCTGACCGGCGCGCTCGGCACGGTCGCCGAGCACATCAACGGTGTCTATACCGGTTCGCTGGTCGGCGAGATGCTGCACGGACCTGCAAAGGCCGAGGCGATCCTGGCGCTCGCCGAGCGCGAGGGCCTCGATCTGGCGCGCTGCTCGGCGTACTCGGACTCCTCCAACGACCTGCCGATGCTGTCGCTGGTCGGTGATCCGTGCGCGGTGAACCCGGATGCGAAATTGCGCGCCTACGCGCGTGAACACGGCTGGCGGGTCCGCGACTACCGGACGGGTCGCAAGGCCGCCCGCGCCGGCGCCTTCACCGCCGCGGTCGCGGGTGCCGCGGTCGGGACGGTCGCCGCCGGGGCTGCGATCCGCAAGCGGATCCGCTGACGCGTGCTGAACCCGGTCGGGAAATCGGTGCTATCCGACACGTCCCGGTTTGGCCAACCCGTTCCCAAAGAACCGGAACGCCGTCTATCCTGAAATCTGTGAACCTGGCGGGGGGCCGGGAGGGAGATTGTGTTCATGGGCGTGAGCGGCGACTACGCGCGCGGTCTCGACGCGCTTCGCCGAGCCCTCGCCGACCTCGTGGTCTCCCCCGCTCTCGCGACCGGCAACGGGTCCGTTCAGCCCTCGTGGCTCGCGAACGACGGCATCCTGGCCAGCGCCGCCACGGTCTCAGGAGCACGACGGAAGCACGTAGCCGGCAAATCGCCCGACTCCTCCACCGAACCCCTCACGCCTCCGGGGCGCGACCACGGTGACTCCGAGCTCGCCGCGTCCTCCGCCGAGGACGAGGCCGTCGGCACCCGGCTGATCGCCCTGGTCGAGCTCGCCCGCAACGGCGACAAGGAGGCCTTCGGCCAGCTCTACGACCACTACCAGCCGTCGGTCTACCGGTTCCTCTACTACCGGGTCGGCTCGATGACGCTGGCCGAGGACCTGACCGCGGAGACGTTCTTCCGGGCGCTGCGCAGCATGCACGCCTTCCGCTGGCAGGGCAAGGACTTCGGCGCCTGGCTGATGACGATCGCGCGCAACCTCACCGCCGATCACTTCAAGGCCGGGCGCACCCGCCTCGAGCAGACGACCGAAGACATGCAGACCCTGGACTCGACCTCGGAGAGTCCCGAGATCGAGGTGCTGTCCTCGCTGACCAACGAAGCCCTGCTCAAGGCGCTGGGCGAGCTGCCCACCGAGCAGCGCGAATGCCTGATCATGCGGTTCCTGCAGGGCCTCTCGATCGCCGAAACGGCGGAGATCCTCGGTCGCAGCAGCGGAGCCGTGAAGCAGCTCCAGCTGCGCGGTGTCCGCAATCTGGCGAAATTGATACCCGCCGGGAGCGTGAATGATGCGTAGATCACGCATAACCCGGGTAGGGATCGGTTCGTTGAACCCTACGAACGCACGTACGACGTGTCGCGCCATCCCTGCGACCACGCCGGACGCTCCCTCCCATGAATCAGGAATGGCCCCATGACCCCGCTGAGCCCGGCGCGCAGAGACGCTGAGGCGTTTGCTTCTGCGGTTGAAAGCCGTGCGAGCAAGGTAGACGGCTCGCGAGGAGATGTAGCCGATCGCTACGCAGACCTCCTCACCTATGTCGACGTGATGCGTGAGCAGGAGATCCCTGCGCCGCGCGCCGACTTCGTCGCCGACCTTCGCTCGCGGCTGATGAGCGCCGCCGACACCCTGCTGGTCCCGACCGAGACGAAGCTCGCCCCGGTGGTGCCGCTGCACGGCACCCGCGCGAGTCGCAACCAGCGCCGCATCAGCGTCGCCGCGGCTGCGTTCGTCGTCATCGGTGGTACGGCAGGCGTCGCCGCCGCAGCCGAGAGTGCGCTTCCCGGCAGCGCGCTGTACCCGATCAAGCGCGGCATCGAGAGCGCCCAGGTCTCCCTGAGCGGCAGTGACTCCGGCAAGGGCCAGGATCTGCTGCGGCAGGCAAGCACCCGCCTCGACGAGGTCGACGGCCTGATGTCGTCCGGTACGTCGGCCAGCCAGATCACGAGCACGCTGTCAGCGTTCCAGCGCAGCGCGACCGACGGAGCCAACCTGCTCTTCGTCGACTACCAGCGCAACGGCAACCCGCAGGACATCGCCAACCTGCGCACGATGATCGGCTCGCAGCTCAACCAGCTCGACCAGCTCGCTGGCCAGGCACCGGTCGGAGCGCGCCCCGCCTTCACCTCGGCACACGCCGTGCTGACCAACCTGGACCAGCAGGCAGTCGTGCTGTGCAACACCTGCGGTCCCGGCGGCGCTGCGGCCGGCTTCCCGGTGGCACTCTCCTCGGCTCCGGCCCTGGCGAGCCTGCTCGACGCACCGGCTTCACGCGCCCAGCAGGAGCAGGTCGCGGCTGAGCAGGCGAGTCACCTGGCTGACAAGGCCGGCCAGATCGCCAAGGGCATCACGAGCCATCTGACGCCCACCAAGGGCACGGGCGGCACGAGCACCTCCACGAGCCACGGCACCGGCACCGGCACGCCGGCTCCGGGCAGCGGCGTCACAGCGGGCCTGACCAACCAGGTCGGCGGCCTGACGTCCGGCGTCACCGGTCTCCTGTCCAGCATCGACAAGGCCTCCGGCGGCACCACCGCGCCACTGACGGCCACCCTGGACACGACGCTCGGGCTCCTGGGCCTCGGCGGGGGAACCACCGGCCCCTGACCGAACCCGGGCCGCGGGTGGGATACCGTCCACCCGACGAGCAGTCGGCCCGACCTGTGGGGAGCCCTTATCGATGACGGACATCAGCTATTTCCAGGCGATCGTGATCGGCGTGCTCCAGGGCGTGACCGAGTTGTTCCCGATCTCGAGCCTGGGGCACTCCGTCCTGGTTCCTGCATGGATCGGCGGCGACTGGAACAAGCTCGTCACCCAGACCTCCGCCAAGGCGTCTGAGCAGTCGCCCTACCTGGCGTTCATCGTCGCCCTCCACGTCGCCACGGCCGTGGCACTCCTCTGGTTCTACCGCCGCGACTGGATCGCCGTCATCAGCGCGTTCTTCACGACGCTGAAGACCCGCCGGGTGGAGACGTCGACCGAGCGGCTCGCCTGGCTGATCGTGGTGGCGACGATTCCCGTCGGGATCACTGGCCTGGTCCTCGAACACACCTTCCGGGTGCTTTTCGCCAAGCCCGGCGCGGCAGCCGCGTTCCTCACGCTCAACGGCGTGATCCTGCTGCTCGGCGAGTGGCTGCGCCGACGTTCGGTCGCGAGGCGCGAGGTCCTCGAGCCTGCGGCGACAGCCCACGGCACGCGCAAGATCGAAGCCCTCAGCTACCCCGAGGCCGCCACGGTCGGCGTGTTCCAGACCTTCGCCCTGCTCGCCGGCATCTCGCGGTCGGGCATCACGATGGTCGGTGGACTGGTGCGCGGACTGGATCACGAGGACGCAGCCAAGTTCTCGTTCCTGCTCGCCACCCCGGTGATCCTGGCAGCAGGCATCCTGAAGGTTCCGTCGCTGTTCGGATCGGCCGGAGACCACATCCACGGCCAGGTCATCGTCGGGGCGATCACTGCGGGCGTCGCCGCGTACGCGAGCGTGCGCTTCCTGACCCAGTACTTCACGACGCGGACGCTGACGCCGTTCGCCATCTACTGCCTCGTCGCCGGCGTCGCCTCGCTGGTGAAGTTCGCCTGACCTTTGCCTAGCCGAAGACGGACTTGCGCTGCATCAGCAGCCCGTACAACGTCTGCTGGATGGTCTCGCGGACCTGATCGGTCACGTTGAAGACCAGCATCGGGTCGTCGGCCGCGCCCGGGTCGTAGTCGTCGGTGCGGATCGGCTCACCGAACTCGATGATCCACTTCGACGGCAGCGGGATCAGGCCGAGCGGGCCGAGCAGCGGGAAGAACGGTGTGATCGGGATGTAGGGCACACCGAGCAGCCGGGCGAGCGAGGGGATGTTCCCGACAAGCGGGTAGATCTCCTCGGCACCGACCACGGACGTCGGGATGATCGGTACGCCGGTGCGGATCGCCGCCGAGACGAACCCACCGCGGCCGAAGCGCTGCAGCTTGTAGCGCTCGCTGTACGGCTTGCCGATGCCCTTGAAGCCCTCGGGCCACACACCGACGATCTCACCGCCCCTGAGCATCCGCTCGGCGTCCTCGTTGCAGGCCAGGGTCACGCCGCCCTTGCGGGCCATCTCACTGACGATCGGCAGTTTGAAGACCAGGTCGGCACCGAGCGGGCGGAGGAACCGATGTGCGTGGTCGTGGATGCTGATCGCGGTCATCATGCCGTCGATCGGGACCGTGCCGGAATGGTTGGAGACCACCAGCGCGCCCCCGGCGGCAGGAATGTTCTCGACGCCGCGAACTTCGATGCGGAACCACTTCTCGGCTACTGGCCGGATCGCCGTCATGAAGAAGCGCTGGGTGATCTCGGCATCGAACCCGTACTCGTCGACCGAGTAGTCGCCGGTGAGCCGACGGCGCAGGAAGGCCAGGAAGGCAGCGAGGCGGGGCTCCCAGTTCTCCCCGAAGACCTCAACGGCGGCGCTCGTGAATCCGGAGAGCCAGTCGACCGCCGGGATGCCCGAGGTCGGGTGCCGGTGGTCAGCGGGTTCGCTGATGATCGCAGCCGCCTGCGAGGGCGCCCGCGGGGTCGGGATCGTCACGGCCTCCGGCGTGGTAGCTGTCGGCGCCGCGGTGTGCTCGACGGGCACGGTGTCGGTCGGGGCGGCACGGCGCGCAACCGGCTTCTTCGGCGCGGTCCGGGCCTGCTGGGCGCCAGGCTGCCGGGTGGCCAGGCTGCGTGCGGAGGACGAGGGTTTGACACTCCCGCTCCCGCGACCAGGCTTGCCGCGCGTACCGATCGGAATGATCTCTGCGTCACCCATGGTGGTCTCCGCTTCCGGGGTTGGCTGCGGTGAGTTCTGCGGTGAGGTCATCGGGTCGTTCTTCCCGGCGGTCGCGGTTGCCACCGAGGGCACCGGCAAGCGCGGCCTCGGCGGCACGGACGCGCCGTTCCGAGACGAGTCCGGGCGCCAGGGACGCGGCGAACTCGCCGAACGCCTGCTCGGTGGTCCGGGAGGGGTGGAAGCCGAGCACCTCGCGCATGCGGGTGGTCTCCACGCCGCGCCCGTAGGCCAGGAAGGCGACCTGCTCACGGGAGAAGTCGGCGACCCGGGCCTGGCGCATCGCGGAGCCGAAGGCGCCGACGGCGAACCCCGGCAGCGGCATCGCCGGGCGACCCAGACGACGGATCGCCTGGGACAGCATCATCACGCCGTCACCGGCGATGTTGAACGTGCCCGCGATGTCGGTCAGCGTCGCGTGCTCGATCGAGTCGATCAGGTCGGTGTCGTTGAGGAACTGCATGCGCGGGTCGAAGCCCAGGACGGTCGGGATCACCGGCAGCCGGAAGTACGCCGCCGTCGGCGTGTTCAGCCCCGGACCGAGAGCAGGGGCCGTGCGCAACGTCGTCGTACGAACGTCGGGACGCCGACGCGCGAAACCGCGGACGTAGCCCTCGACCTCGTTGACGTCCTTGACGAAGCCGACGGCTCCGACGCGCTTGGCGTTCATGCCCTCGGAGAACATCGCAGGGTCGCGGTTCGAGGACCCGTAGACCGCAGTGCTGGACTTGAGGATGAAGTGCTCGAGGTCCGGCGACTGCTGGCAGGCGGCCAGCAGCTGCATCGTGCCGATGACGTTGAGCTCCTTGGCCGTCGTCCGGCCCGAGGCGCCGGGGGACGGAAGGACACTCATGTGCACGACCGTGTCGACCTGCTCGCGCATGATCACCTTGGCGATCACGGGGTTGCGGATGTCGGCGCGCACGAACGACACCCCACCGAGGTCTCCCCTGGGCGGTTGCACGTCGACCCCGATGACGCGGTCGACAGTGGGCGCGGCAGCGATCTGTCTGGCAAACCGCCGCCCCAGGTCGCGAGCGACACCGGTGACGAGCACGACACGGCCCACGAGAGTCCCTCCCAGTTCGTCCTGGCTAGAGAAGCCCTACTTGCCGAGACGACGACGCTGGACGCGCGTCTTCTTCAACAGCTTGCGGTGCTTCTTCTTCGCCATACGCTTGCGGCGCTTCTTGATGACTGAACCCACGGGTGCCCTTTTCTAGCAACGGAGCACCAACGTCGAGCTCCTCGGAAGGCATCAGCCTATCCGCACCACCGGCGACATACGAATCGGACGTGAGAGCACTCACGTCCGATTGCGTATACGACTCAGAGCCTGGAGCTTCAGCCAGTTTGGAAGAAGCTGTTCTTCAGGTATTCGTTGACGTCCTCTTCTGCGACGCGGAACGAGCGTCCCACGCGCACGGCGGGCAACTCGCCCCCGTGCACAAGACGGTAAACCGTCATCTTCGATACCCGCATGACCGAGGCAACCTCGGCAATCGTCAGGAACTTCACCTCGGAGATGTCTCCGGACAGGTTCGAACCCATCTCGCACCGCACTTTCCCATGGCACGCTCTCCGGCTTCCCCACCGGAGGTGACGCGTGCTCGATGTCTGTGAGGATAGGGCCTGATGTTACGTATGGGGAAGGGGTGAGAGGGGACTACTTGTGAGTACCAACGGTGTCATTACCAGGTACCGGGATCGAGACCGTGGTCAGGGAACACCGCGGAACGGGTTGCGCTGATCGCACGGTCGAGCCAGCTGTCCGGATCGATCCCGTCGTCGAAGTCCCGGTAGGACACCTGGGCACCGTCTCCCATCGACCTCGGAGCACGCACGCCGAGGCGCTCGGAAACCGCCGCGTGCCACTCCGCGGGGGTCTCGGTGACCGGATCCAGCGGTGCGCCGCCCACGATCGCCAGCAGGTGCGTCCAGGACCTCGGGACGACGTCGACCACCGCGTAGCCGCCCCCACCCGTGGCGATCCAGCGGCCCCCGCACACCTCGTGCGCCAGGTCGTGCAGCGCCAGGTAGCTGGCACGCTGTCCCTCGACGCTCAGCATCAGGTGGGCCAGCGGATCGAGGCGGTGCGAGTCGCAGCCGTGCTGGGTGATCAGGATGTCCGGGGCGAAACCGCCCACCAGAGCCGGTACGACGGCGTGGAAGGCCCGCAACCAGCCTGCGTCGGCGGTCCCCGGCGGCAGCGCGACGTTGACCGACGTACCGACCGCGTTCGGGCCGCCGGTCTCGGCCGGGAAGCCCGTGCCGGGGAACAGCATCTCGCCGGTCTCGTGCAGCGAGATCGTCAGCACCCGCGGGTCGTCCCAGAAGATCTTCTGGACGCCGTCGCCGTGGTGGACGTCCACGTCGACATAGGCCACCCGCTGCGCACCGTTGGCCAGCAACCAGCGGATCGCGACCGCGACGTCGTTGTAGACGCAGAAGCCGCTGACCGCGTCCGGCATCGCGTGGTGCAGGCCGCCGGCGATGTTGGCCGCATGGACCGCCTGCCCGTTCCAGACGCGGCGAGCTGCCTCCAGGCTGGCGCCGACCACGTGCCGCGCAGCCTGGTGCATGTCGCGGAAGGTCGGGTTGTCGTCGGTGCCGAGCCCGAACCGGGGATCGTGGATCGACGGGTCGGCACCCGCCCGGCGCACGGCTTCGATCAGGGCCGGGTCGTGCACGAGCAGCAGGTCCTCGTCGCTGGCATCGGGTGCCGCTACGGCTGCCAGGCCGTCACCGTCGATCAGGCCGAGTGAGCGGGTCAGCTGCATCGTCAGGTCGACCCGGACCGGGTTCATCGGATGCGCCGCTCCGAAGTCGTAGCCGGTCAGTGATTCGTCGTAGACGACGACCGAGCCGCCGGCACAGGCCACGATCAGTCCAGGCCTTCGGCCAGGGCGATCGAACGGTCGCGGGCCGCCTCCATCGCAGTGATGAACGCCGCGCGCACCCTGTGGTCCTCGAGCTGACGGATCGCGGCGGCCGTGGTCCCGCCGGGCGAGGTGACCTGCTCGCGCAGGATCGCCGGGTGCTCGCCGGTCTCGCGCAGCAGCTTGGCCGATCCGACGACCGTCTGTACGACGAGCTCGGTCGCGGTCGTGCGCGGCAGGCCCAGGTGCACGCCGGCCTCGATCATCGCCTCCACGACGAAGAACAGGTAGGCGGGCCCCGAACCGGAGATCGCGGTGACGGCGTCCTGTTGCTTCTCGGGGACGCGGACCACCTTGCCGGTTGTCGCCAGCAGGCTCTCGGCAACGGCGAGGTGTTCGTCGTCGCAGTGCGATCCGCCCGAGATCGCAGCCATCCCCTCGTCGACGAGCGCCGGGGTGTTCGGCATGACGCGGACGACCGCGACACCATCGGGCAGGTGCTTCTCGATCAGGCTGGTCGGGATGCCGGCGGCGAGCGAGACGACCAGCTGGCCGGCCTGGATATGCGGTGCGATCTCGGCCAGCACGTCGGTCATGTCCTGCGGCTTGACCACCAGCACGACGGTCCCGGCCTTGGCCGCCTCGACGTTCGAGACGACCTGGACGCCATATTTGGCGCGAAGCTCCTCGGCACGCTCGGCCCGCTTCTCGCCCACGAGCAGATCGGTGACGTCACGCCCACCGCGGATGAGTCCGGACAGCAGGGTCTCCCCCATCACGCCGGCACCGATGATGGCGACCGTCATCGTGGCTCTCCCCTGTCTTGAGTGTGCGAAGCCTACTTACTCGAAACGAGCGATCGCAGGAAGAATGTCAGGTTGGCGGGCCGCTCGGCGAGCCTTCTCATCAGGTAGCCGTACCACTCGGTGCCGAAGGGGATGTAGACGCGCATGCGTTCGCCGCTGGCAGCCAGGCGCTTCTGCTCATCCGGCCGGATGCCGTAGAGCATCTGGTACTCGTAGCTGCCGGGGCTGCGGCCGGAGCGGGTCGCGAGCGCGCCCGCGATGCGGATCATCCGCGGGTCGTGGGTGGCGACCATCGGGTAGCCAGCGCCGGCCATGAGCACCTTCAGGCAGCGGACGTAGGACTTGTCGACCTCGTGCCGATCGGCGAAGGCGACCGTCTCCGGCTCGTTGTAGGCGCCCTTGCACAGCCGCACGCGCGATCCCTCGAACGCCAGCGCCCGGCAGTCGTCCTCGGTACGCCGGAGGTAGGCCTGCACGACGGCTCCGGTCTCCGGGTAGTCCTTGCGCAGCTCGCGCAGAGTCTCCAGGGTCTGGTCGGTGGTGGTGTGGTCCTCCATGTCGAGAGTCACGGTGGTACCGACGGCGCGCGCGGCCTTCGCGATCCGGCGCGCGTTCTCCAGGCTTAGCTTGGGGCCGATCTCGGGCAGCGCCTGCCCGATCGCGCTGAGCTTGACGCTGACCTCGGCGCCGCGCGACAGTCCGTCCGCACCCAGGGCCTCGAGGAGCGCGAGGTACGCCGAGACCGTTGCTTCGGCCTGATCCTCGTCGAGGGTGTCCTCGCCGAGGTAGTCGATCGTTGCCAGACGACCGTCGTCGACCAGCGACCTGGTCGCCCGCACCGCGTCGGCGGTTACCTCGCCGGGCACGTACCGGGCCACGATGCCGGCGCTCACCGGCATCTTCGTGACCAGATCCTTGGTCGCTTTGCTCCCGGCGATGGACAACAGCACCTGACGCAGCACTCGCACTCTCCCTGACAACCCGCAGCACCTCGTCGTGCCGACCGATCCACGGTACGCCCCAGGGCGATGGGGTACCGGAACCGGGCACGCCTACACGACCATCGGCGTTAGCCGCCGATCCGCCTCGTCGGCACGGTCGAGTGCGCTGCGCATCGGTTCGGGCTGACGGATCAGGCCGATCCCTTCTGGACGACTACGCGCGGGGCGCAACTGAGCCCCTTGCCGCTGTTCTTGTAGACCCGGTTGACGGCGAAGTGCTTGGTGGCGCCCTTCGCGAGGGTGATCGTCCTACTCGCCTGGGCGACGACCGTGTTGCCCTTGGTCTTGATGATCGACACGGTGACCAGATAGGTGCCTCTTGCGCCGGCGGCGTTCGTCAGCGTGCCGGCTGCGCTCCACGAACCATCCGCGACGGGCTTGCAGGTGAAGCCCGACAGCGCCCTGATGTCACCGACGGGGTTCTGCAGATCGCCGTTGTCGCCGCTCGGGACGGTCGAACCGGGAGTGTGTGACCCCACGCCAGGGAGTGGCTTGGCGGCCTCCTTGTCGCCGGTCGAGCACGCGGAGGCAGCCGCGGCGACCACCAGGATGACCGTCGCGATCTTCATGCGGAGCGGAACTGATGCTGTCATGGTCGAATTCCTCGTTCGTGCGGTTGTCACCTGGTGCGTGTGGTCAGGCATGGCGTCGGTCCTTCCTGTTGCGGCTGGCGACCAGCAATCCCCCGCCCAGGACGACCAAGGCGAGCCCACCGCCGAGCAAACCCGCTTGCGGTCCGCCCGTGTTGGGGAGCGGCGAGTGCGCTGGCGGCGCCGGCGGCGAGGGGCACGACGTCTTGCGCGTCCGCGCCGCGGGGCACACGGGTGCCGTGATGGTCGTGGTGGTCGTCGATGGGGGCGAGATGGTGGGGGGACCATCGGGAGTCGTACCACTCGCCGTTGCGACGTTCCGTACGACGCCGGCTTTCTCATCCGTAGTCGTCACCACGTACGGGTGGTCGGCGGTGCACTCAACGGACGCACCGGAAGCCAGGGTCAGGACCGGGCAGGTGATCCCGATCCCGGCCGAGGCGAGCATCGGGTCGCTGACGCTGACGTTGTTCATCGTGACCGTTCCGGTGTTGGTCACCGTGAACGTCCAGAGGACGGTGTCGCCACGATCGATGACTCCGTTGCGATTCACGTCGGTCACCACGGCGACCCGCTTGACGAGGCGCAGCGCGGAGACCTGGTCAACGGGTGTCGACGTCGACGACGGCGGCGAGATGACCGGAGGCCCGGTCGGCGGTGTCCCGGTCGAAGTCGCGGTGTTGTCCACCGTGCCGGCGTCAGCGTCCGCCTGGGTGATCACATACGGACTGTTCGCCGTGCAGGTCGTCGATGCACCCGGAGCCAAGGTGGTGACCGGGCAGGTCACGCTGCCCGCCTTCGGGTCGCTGACCGAGAGGTTGGTCAGCGTGACCGTGCCCGTGTTGGTCAGCGTGAACGAGTACGCGATGGTGTCACCCGCGTCAGTGCGACCGTTGCCGTTCACATCGAGCGGCGTGCTGGCGTGCTTGACCAAGCTCAGGGTCGTGATCGGGACGATCGGGGTGGTCGTCGAGGACGGCGGCGAGGTGACCGGAGGCCCGGTCGGCGGTGTCCCGGTCGAAGTCGCGGTGTTGTCCACCGTGCCGGCGTCGACATCCGCCTGGGTGATCACGTACGGACTGTCCGCGGTGCAGGTGGTCGAGGCCCCTGGGGCCACGGCGGTGACCGGGCAGGTCACGCTGCCGGCCTTCGGGTCTGTCACACCGACATTGGTCAGCGTCACGGTGCCTGTTTGGTCACCAGGAAGCTGAACGCGATCGTGTCACCGGCGTCAGTGCGACCGTTTCCGTTCACATCGACCGGAGTCCCAGCCGACTTCACCAAGGTCAGCGTCGTGACCGGAACGATCGGGGTGGTCGTCGACGACGGGTTCGACGGCACCGGGTTGCCCGACGGATCCTTGCTGGTCGCGTTCGCCGTGTTGTCCACCGTGCCGGAATCGACATCGGCTTGGGTGATCACATACGGGTTGCTGGCCGTGCAGGTGGTCGAGGCACCCGGTGCCAAGGTGGTGACCGGGCAGGTCACGCTGCCGGCCTTCGGGTCCGTCACACCCACACTCGTCAGCGTCACGGTGCCCGTGTTGGTCAGCGTGAAGCTGAAGGCGATCGTGTCACCGGCGTCGGTCCTGCCGTTGCCGTTCACATCGACCGGAGTCCCAGCCGATTTCACCAAGGTCAGCGTCGTGACCGGGACGATCGGGGTGCTGGTCGAGGACGGCGGCGAGATGACCGGAGGACCGGTCGGCGGGGTGCCCTGAGAGATCGCGGTGTTGTCCACGGTGCCGGCGTCAACGTCGGCCTGGGTGATCACATACGGGTTGCTGGCCGTGCAGGTCGTCGAGTCACCCGGAGCAAGGGTCGTCACCGGGCAGGTCACCGGGCCCGCGGTCGGGTCAGCGACGGAGAGGTTGGTCAGCGTCACGGTGCCCGTGTTGGTCACCAGGAAGTTGAACCCAATCGTGTCACCGGCGTCGGTCCTGCCATTGCCGTTCACGTCGACCGGGGTCCCGGCGTGCTTGACCAAGGTCAGCGTCGTGACCGGGACGATCGGCGTGGTCGTCGACGACGGATTCGACGGCACGGGGTTGCCCGACGGATCCTTGCCGGTCGCGTTCGCCGTGTTGTCCACCGTGC
>NZ_JAOPXI010000097.1 GCF_025965215.1 Marmoricola sp. | reverse complement strand
GAAGACCTCCTGGTCGTGGAGCGGTTCCTAGATAGCTCCACTCCACATCGGGAGGTCTTCACCCGTCCAGAGACTCAGATCGATTCATCACACGATCTCGACCAACGTCTCTGGACATCACAGCTAGATCTCGTACGTCACGCCGGGCACGGCCAGCTCGAGCGGGCCGTCGAAGGTGTCGTGCGCCTCAGCGAGCATGATCGCCGAGTCGTGCCACGGAGGGACATGGGTCAGGACGAGTCGGTGGGCGCCGGCCTTGGTCGCCATCTCACCGGCCTCGGCTCCGGTGAGATGGAGATCCGGCGGGTTGTCGCACCCTTCGATGAAGGACGCCTCGCAGAGGAAGAAGTCCGCATCGCGCGCCGTGTCGACCAGGGCATCGCAGGTCCCGGTGTCGCCGGAGTAGGCCAGGGTCCGGCCGTCAGCGGTGATCCGGAGACCGTACGCCGTCACCGGGTGCGCGACCTGGCGCGCGGTGACGCTGAAGGGCCCGACGGTGAAGGTCTCCTCGGGGTACAGGGTGAAGTCGAACTCCTCGTTCATGCCCGGGTCCTCGTCGAGGTCGTACGCCTTGGCCATCCGTCGGTCGGTGTCGACCGGTCCCCAGACCGGGATCCGTGGCTGGGCACCCTGGGGGTGGTACTTGCGGAGCACGTAGAACCCGCAGAGGTCCAGGCAGTGGTCCGCGTGCAGGTGCGAGACCAGGACGGCCTCGACGGTCACCGGGTCGATGAACCGGTGCAGGACGCCGAGGGCACCACTCCCCATGTCCAGCAGCATCCGGAAGGTGCGTCCTTCGTAGTCGGCTTCGAGCAGGTAGCAGCTGGCGGGTGAGTCAGGGCCGGGGTAGGAACCCGAAGCCCCGATGACGGTGAGCCTCACAGGACCATCACCTGGGACACGGCCGGGGCGCCGCCCGCGAACTGGGCGACGCTCTCCAGCTCAGGACCGAGGAAGCGGCGGCCGATGACGGCGAAGTCCTCAGGCTGACCGGTGGTGAGGAACCGGTGCTGCGGCGTGGTGCCGGCCTGCTGCTCGAGTCCACGCTCGGTCAGTACCCGGTAGACGTCCTTGGCGCACTCCTCGGCACTGCTGACCAGGGTGACGCCGTCGCCCATCACGTACGAGATCACGCCGGTGAGCAGCGGGTAGTGCGTGCAGCCCAGGACGAGCGTGTCGACGTCGGCGGCGACCAGCGGGTCGAGGTACTCGTGAGCGGCGGCCAGCAGCTCCGGTCCGCCGGTCACTCCCTGCTCGACGAACTCGACGAACCGCGGGCACGCCCGGGTCGTGAGCACGACCTGGGGTGCCGCCGCGAAGGCGTCGTCATAGGCCTGCGAGTCGGCCGTCGCCCGCGTCGAGATCACCCCGATCCGGCCGGTGTGCGTGGCCGCCACCGCACGCCGGGTCGCGGGCAGGATCACCTCGACCACCGGGACGTCGTACCGCTCACGGGCGTCGCGCAGCATGGCTGCGCTGGCGGAGTTGCAGGCGATCACCAGCATCTTCACCCCGCCGTCCACCAGGTGGTCCAGGCATTCAAGCGCGTACTCGCGGACCTCGCCGATCGGCTTCGGCCCGTACGGCTGTCGCGCAGTGTCACCGAGGTAGAGGACGGACTCGTGGGGCAGCTGGTCGATGACGGCGCGAGCCACGGTGAGACCACCGAAGCCCGAGTCGAAGATGCCAATGGGAGCGTCCGCCACCCCGCAAGGCTAGTGGTCAACGCCGGAAATGGGGATGTCCGGCGACGCGCGTCACGCCGCGGGGGTTTCGACCGTGCTCTCGACAGTCGCGAAACGCACACCGAGGCCGGTGGCGAACACCACCAGCCCGAGGGCGGCGAGCCCGGCCCCGACCAGGGACGGCGCGCGGTAGCCGTGACCGGCAGCGATCACGATCGAGCCGAGCCAGGCTCCCAGTCCGTTGGCCACGTTGAGCGAGGAGTGGTTGAGGGCGGCGCCGAGCATCTGCGCGTCGCCGGCGGTGTGCATCAGCCGCAGCTGCAGGTTGATCGCGACGACCGAGCCGAGCACGCCGACGCCCAGCACGAGGAACCACAGCGCTGCCGGCACGCCGGCGAGTGCGACGACGAGGAGCAGCACCACGATCGTGGCCAGGAACCCGGCGAGGACCGACCGCTCGACGTCCCAGTCCGCGAGGCGCCCGGCGAGCCAGGCGCCGAAGACGGACCCGATCCCGAAGGCGAGCAGGAACCACGGGATCGCCGAGCGCGAGAGCCCGGCGACGTCGGTGACCAGGGGCGCGACGTAGCTGTACATCGCGAAGATGCCACCGAAGCCGATCATCCCGGCTGCGAGGGCGAACCACATCTGCGGCCGGGTCAGCGCGGTCAGCTCGCCCCGCAGGGTGGCGTCAGGATTGCCGGGACGACTGGGCACGAAGACCAGCAACCCGGCAGCGGTCAGCACCGTGATCGCCAGAACGGCCCAGTAGGCACTGCGCCAGCCGAGGTCCTGACCCAGCCAGGTGCTGGCCGGTACGCCGGCCACGGTCGCGACCGACAGTCCGAGCATCACGCCGCTGACCGCGCGACCACGCTTCTCGGGGCCGACCAGCGACGCGGCGATCAACGACGCCACACCGAAGTAGGCGCCGTGCGGAAGGCCGGCCACGAACCGTGCCAGCATCACCTGGGTGTAGCCGTGAGCGAGCGCGGTGGCCGCATTGCCCAGGCCCAGGGCCAGCACGAGCGCCACGGCCAGAGCGCGCCGGGGAAGCCGCGCCCCGAGCGACACGATCACCGGGGCTCCGACCACCACCCCCAACGCGTACGCCGAGATGATGTGGCCGGTCTTCGGGATGGAGGAGTTGATGCCCCTGGCGATCTCGGGCAGCAGGCCCATGGTCACGAACTCGGTGGTGCCGATCGCGAATCCGCCGAGGGCGAGGGCGGTGATAGCGAGGCCGACGTGCTTCGCGGGTGCGTCTGACATCCGGCTCACCGCGTCTCGGCAGGGTCGACGACCGGATCGTGCGAACCGCGGAGGAGCCACCACAGGCCCACGACCGGCAGGACGAGCGGAACCCAGCCGTAACCGCTGCCGAAGTCGGACCAGACGCTGGCCTGCGGGAACTTCGAGGTCCAGACCAGGCTGCTCAGCCCGACCGCCAGGACGCCGGTGAGCTCGAACCCGACAGCGGCGACCGCGATCGTGCGACGGCTGGTCGCGATCGCCCAGGTCGCGACGACGTAGATCACCGCGGCCAGGATCGAGAGCGAGTACGGGAACGGAGCGTCGGTGAATTTCGTGGTCAGCTCGAAGGTGGCCCGACCGCTCGCGGCGAACGCGAGGATGCCGTAGACGAACACGAGCACGCGACCGAAGCCCCGGCCGGTCGCCCGGCTGGCGACCTGATCAGGCATGGGCACTCCAGATGTCGTGAAGGCGCAGGAACAGGACGGGCACGACCAGCACTGCGATCAGCAGGACCGCGGTCCCGTTGCGGTTCCGCTCGGCTGAGGACCAGACGACCCCGATCGGGAGGACCAGCAGCGCACCGACCAGGTACGCGACGTAGACGGCGGCCGAGACCCCGGTGTGGTTGCCGAAGACCCGTACCAGCCCGATCACGAGCTGGACCACCAGACCGACCTCGATGACAGCGAGCAGGGCGAGGGCACTGTTGCCGGGACGCAGGTCGCGCACGATCAGCACGGCGAGCCAGAGGATGCCGATCCCGCAGAGCACGGAGAGGACGGCTTGCAGGGCACTCATGCCCAGAGCTGACCTTCGAGCCGTTCCTCGGCTTCGGCGACGGTGCCTTCGTAGGCTCCGGTCGAGAGGTACTTCCAGCCGCCGTCGGCGACCACGAAGACGATGTCGGCACGTTCTCCGGCCCTGACCGCCTTGGCAGCCTGGCCGAGGGCGGCGTGCAGGATCGCCCCGGTCGAGATCCCGGCGAAGATTCCCTCCGACTCCAGCAGCTCACGCACCCGGCGTACGGCGTCGCGGGGGCCGACCGAGAACCGTGAGTCGATCAGCGAGGCGTCGTACAGCTCGGGCACGAAGCCTTCGTCGAGGTTGCGCAGGCCGTAGACGAGCTCGCCGTATCGGGGCTCTGCGGCGACGATCTTCACGTCTGGCTTGGCCGTGCGGAAGAAACGGGAGACGCCCATCAGGGTGCCGGTCGTGCCGAGGCCGGCGACGAAGTGAGTGACCTCCGGCAGGTCGGCGAGGATCTCGGGTCCGGTGCCCTCCTCGTGCGCGAGTGCGTTGGCGGCGTTGCCGTACTGGTAGAGCATCACCCAGTCGGGGTGCTCGGCAGCCATCAGCTTGGCGACCCGGACAGCCTCGTTGGACCCGCCGGCGGCAGGAGAGGCGTAGATCTCCGCGCCCCACATCCGCAGGATCTGGCGACGCTCCTCGGAGGTGTTCTCCGGCATCACGCAGACCAGCCGGTACCCCTTGAGCTTGGCTGCCATCGCCAGGGAGATCCCGGTGTTGCCCGAGGTCGGCTCCAGGATGGTGCAGCCGGGGCGTAGCACGCCCTCCTTCTCGGCCTGCTCGATCATCTTCAGGGCCGGGCGGTCCTTGATCGAGCCGGTCGGGTTGCGGTCCTCGAGCTTCGCCCAGATGCGGACATCGGGCGTGGGCGAGAGCCGCGGGAGTCCGACCAGCGGCGTGTTGCCGACGGACTCGAGAAGGCTGTCGTAACGCATCGGAACGATCAGGCCCCGCCTGCAACGGCAGGCAGCACGACTACCTGGTCGCCGTCGTTCAGCGCGGTCTCGAGCCCCCCGGTGAACCGGACGTCCTCGTCGTTGACGTAGACGTTCACGAAACGACGCAGGTCGCCATCGTCGAGCAGCCGGTCCTTGAGCCCGGGGTGGTTGGCCTCGAGGTCGTCGATGAGCGCGGAAAGCGTGGCTCCGCTGGCGTCCACGGCCTTCTCGCCGCCGGTGTACGTACGCAGGATCGTGGGGATCCGGACCTCGATGGGCATGTGTTCCTCTTGCTTCTCGGAGTTACTGCTCGGCTGGTGCGAGCAGGGTGTCGTCCACGGACACTTCTTCTTCGGTGACGACCCCGTCGATGATTCTGTAGGACCTGAACTCCACCGGGCCCTCACTATTCCCGTGAACGGCGGTGGAGACCAACACGTAGTGGGCTCCGGGCTCGTTGGCCAGTCCGATGTCGGTACGGCTCGGATAGGCCTCGGTGGCCGTGTGCGAGTGGTAGACGACCACCGGCTCCTCGTCGCGCGCCCACATGTCCTTGTACAGCGCCAGCAGCTCGGTCGAGTCGAACTCGTAGAACGTCGGCGACCCGGCCGCGTTGATCATCGGGATGTGTCGGCTGGGGACATCGGAGCCCTCGGCGCCGGCGACGATGCCGCACGCCTCGTCGGGGTGGTCCCGCTTGGCGTGGGCGACGATGGCGTCGTACGTCGTCCGGTCGAGTCTCAACACGTGGACAAGCCTAGGCGGTCGTCCGCCGGCGATCGGCCGCTGCCCGGCCCTCGGACTCGTCGGGCAGGCTCAGCTCGCGGCCTGCACCAGCGTTTCCTGCAGGTAGCCCACCCACTCGTAGATGTCGTGGACCTGGGCTCGCGGGTCGTCCTCAGGCAGCTCGTGCCAGTACTGCTCGTCGCCCTCGTCGATCTCGAGGCGGGTGGCGATCGCGAGGCGCATGTCGGTGAACGAGCGCATCCAGGTGATAGCCGCCTCCGGCGACAGCTCGATATCGATGAACATGCCGTCCTCGGGCTGCGGGGTCAGCCCGGCCTCCTCGAGGGCGTCGATCACGCTCGCGGCGCCGGACGCCTTGCCGTTGCGCAGGTCGGTCTCGGTGTAGCGCCGGAACTCCGCGGCCGCCTCGTCGTCTCCCGGGTACGCCGTCGGGAACAGCCGGGCCAGAACCGGGTCCTCGGGCTCCAGGGTGGGGCCGGAGAAGTCCAGCATCGCCTCGAGCGGGTCAGGCGACTCAGGTGCCGCGGTCTCGTTGCGCAGGAGCTCGATCAGCTGACTGGCGAGTGAGCGCAGCAGGTCGGCCTCGAACGCGGTGAAGGTGGCGACGCAGGCGCCGGACTTACGGTGCCGGGAGAACCCGGTCATCGGCTGAACCTCACGCGTCGGCCTTCTGCATCGTGGCCCAGAGGCCGTACTCGTGCATCGCCTGGACGTCACGTTCCATCTCCTCGCGCGAACCCGTGGAGACCACGGACCTGCCGTCCTGGTGTACCTCGAGCATCAGCTTCTCCGCCTTCTTCTTCGAGTAGCCGAAGTACTGGGTGAACACGAAGGTCACGTACGACATCAGGTTCACCGGGTCGTTCCAGACGATCGTGACCCACGGCGTCGCCAGCGCCGTCAGGTCATCGGTGACCGGTTCGTCGAGCTCGATCGGGCTGGGCGCGGACATGGGACCAACGATAGGTGGTTCTCAATCGACGATCGCCCGGACCTCGGTGATCAGGCCGTCCTCGTTGACCCGCATCACGTCGATCACCCGGACGACGAACGGGTCTCCGCCGGTCTCCACCTTGATCGTGAAGTGCACCGCGGCGTGATCGCCGGTGATCAGCAGCGGACCGGTCAGGGTCGTGGAGAAGGCAGCACCGAAGGACTCGGTGAAGAACTCGCGGATCGCGGCGTGACCGATGTTCGGCGGGGACCCGATCGGGTCCTCCTGGATCGCGTCGTCGGCGAAGACGGCCAGGGTGGCCTCGAGGTCGTGGCGACCTACGGCGTCGATGTAGGACTCGACCGTGGACTGGATCTGTTCGCGCGTGGGCATGCGCACACCCTTGCAGATACCGGACACATCGATAGCCTCGAGCCATGGCGCACGCGCTGATCGTCGTCGACGTGCAGAACGAGTTCTGCGAGGGCGGGTCCCTGCCCGTGGTCGGCGGCGCCCGGGTGGCCAGCGAGATCAGCGTCCTGCTGCACCATTGGACTCGGAGGGACCCCAAGGCTCCGGACTACGCGGTCGTGGTCGCCAGCAAGGACCAGCAGATCGGCAGGATGGGCACCGACGGGGATGCCTTCCACCCGAACCTGGACCCCCAGCCGTTCGACGCGATCTTCGGGCGCGGCGAATCCGGATCCAGCGAGTCCGCCTTCGACGGCGTGACCACCCACGGGATCGCGCTGGAGCCGTGGTTGCGCAGTCACCAGGTCCAGCGTGTCGATGTCTGCGGGATCGGCGGAGCCGTCACTGCCACGGCCCTGGACGCAGTTCGGCTCGCCTTCTCCACCCGCGTGCTGACGGCACTGTGCGCCGGGAGCGCGTGCGAGGAGCTGGCGACAGCCGGCGTGACCCTCGCCTGAGGCACAGCGGGTCTTCAGGGCGCCCTGGACAGCGTGCCGCCGGCTGTCGGGTGTCGTGGCCGCCCACGTTCCGGGATACACGGGGTCATGCTCGCCCGGGCTCGATCGAATGCCGAGGCGGCTCACCGCCTGTGCGGGTTAGGTTGGATCGATGTCGACCTCGCCGCTGGCTCCGTTGCGGAATCCGGACTTCCGCTGGTTCTGGACCGCCAAGCTCGTCGACAACGCCGGTTCCTTCATGGCACCGATCGCGCTGGCGTTCGCGGTCCTGCACGTCTCGAACTCTCCGAGCGCGCTCGGCCTGGTGCTGGCTGCGAACAGCATCCCACTGGTCGCCTTCCTCCTGTTCGGCGGTGTGATCGCCGACCGGCTCCCCCGGTTGCTGATCCTGCGGTACGGCAACCTCGGCGCGGCCCTGACCCAGGGCACCGTGGCGTTCCTGGTGATCTCGGGCCACGCCCAGCTCTGGATGCTGATCGTCCTGGAGGCGCTCAACGGGATCCTGCAGGCGACGGTCTTCCCGGCACTCCAGGGCGTGCTGCCGCAGCTGGTCGACAAGGCACAGCTCCAGGAGGCCAACCTGCTGATGTCGTTGAGCCAGGGAGCCCTGCGGGTCGTGTCGCCGGCGATCGCCGCCCTGCTCGTGGTCTCCGTGGGCCCGGGCTGGGCCGTCGCGGCCGACGCCCTGTCGTGGGCGGCTGCTGCTGCGCTGCTGCTCCGGGTGCGGCTGCCCGAGCGCGAACCGAGGACCCGGAGCACCTCGGTGCTCGGTGATCTGCGAGACGGCTGGGCGCTGTTCACAGGCCAGACCTGGCTGTGGGTCGTCGTCCTCGCTTTCGGCGTCCTCAACGCGATCCAGAGCGGCGCCTGGGGCACACTCGGGCCGCAGCACGCGAAGGCAACCATCGGTGCCGGCGGCTGGGGATGGGTCGTCTCGGCCGATGCCGCGGGCGCCCTGGTGATGACCCTGCTGCTCATGCAGCGCCGGCTCGAGCGTCCGTTGTTCACCGGTCTCCTCTGGGTCGCCCTCTTCGGTCTGCCGATCCTGGCGTTCGGCCTCACCGACTCACTGCCGGTGTTGATGGTCTGCTCGGTCATGGGCGGCATGGGCATCCAGGTGTTCTCGCTCGGCTGGACGCTCGCGATGCAGGAGAACATCGCCGAGGACCAGCTCTCCCGGGCCTACTCCTACGACGCCCTCGGCTCGTTCGTGGCGATGCCGATCGGTCAGCTGACCGCAGGTGGGCTCGCCGTGGCGTTCGGCATCAGCCACGTGATCGCGTACAGCGGGGCGGCGTACATCGTGGTGGCATTGCTACCGCTGACATCGAGGTCGGTACGCCGGCTCGGGCGTGTGACGATCGCTGCTGCCAGCTGAGATCCGGGCCGGTGGATCGCTGTTCGACTCGAACAGGTGTTCAATTCAGATGGATTGAGCGCAGAGGAGCAGGGGGCCCGACTGCGGTCGCTGGGTGGTGCCGAGGCCAGGATCGCGGCGATCAAGCTCGCCACGCTGGGCGCGGCGCACCGCTCCGGGGCGGCCGCTGTGTCGGGGTTGGCTAGCACTGGGCAGTGGGCCGTCCGTGCGACCAACGCTGATCCGGTGGTCCACCGGCGGGAAGACCGACCTGAACAGCGCCATCGGCCTCTGGCACTTCCACCACCAAAGCATCCACGACCCGGCCTATCACCACGAAGCCAAACCCGACGGCGTTGTGTTCCACCGAAGGACATAGCCGTGACGTCGCTACGCGCTTCTAGGGTGGTCCCATGCCTACCCACCTCGGCTTCCTGCGGGCCGTCAACATCGGCAAGCGCCAGTTCAAGACGGTCGACCTTAAGGCTGTGCTCACGGGTGCTGGGTATGACGAGGTGGCGACCTACATCCAAACCGGCAACATCCGGCTCACCTCGCCGGTGCGCTCGCGGGCGAAGATCGAGGCCGAGCTCGAAGCGCTGTTCCTCGCGGATCGCGGTTTCGAGGTCCCCACCATCGTGTTCAGTCCGGCCGAGCTGAGGCAGGTCGCGACCGACGCCGACGAGCTCGCGAGAGGGATCGGGTTCGAGTACGGCCAGTACGTCAGCCTGCTCAAGGCTGAGCCGTCAGCCGAGGCGACGGCCCTGATCGAAGCTCGAAGTGGCGATGGCGAGACCTTCATCGTGCGCGGGCGCGCGCTGCACCTGCTGTACGACATCCCGTTCAACGAGGCGAAGACGACGACCGCGCAGATCGAACGCGCGATCGGGGTGGCAACGAATCGCAACGTGAAGGTGATCCGCGAGCTCGTCGAACTGTGGTGCTGACGTCCGGTGCTGACGTCCGTCAGGAGAACGACGCCTTCCGGGCGGCGCGGCGCAAGGTGGCGAGGATCGCCGGGCCCGTGACGAGGATCAGCACGAAATTCGTCAAGCCGCGGCCCAGGTCCCAGCCCAGGGACGTGGTGAACGAGAAGACCAGGAAGTGGTGCAGGTTCTCGGTCACCGGAGCACCCGGCACGAAGCTGAGCTGAGTGGTCTCCCCCAGCGTGTACGGCCAGAACGACAGGTTGAGCAGGACGCCGTACAGCAGGCCGGCCGCGGCACCGTAGATGGCGAGCAGCAGGACCTCCCAGCGCCCGCGCAGCGGCGGCAGCAGACCCGCGAGCAGCCCTACCAGGGCCGCACCGATCATCTGGTACGGCAACCACGGGCCGACTCCCCCGGTGATCAGGGCCGAGCCGAACAGCGTGGTCGCGCCGAGCACGAACCCGAAGCCGGCTCCGAAGACCCGGCCCGCGAGCACGATCAGGAAGAAGACCGTCTCCAAGCCGGCGGTCCCGGCGCCGAGCGGCCGCAGGGCAGCACCGATGGCTGAAAGCACGCCCAGCATCGCGACGGCCTTCGGATCGAGCCCACCCTCGCTGATCTCGAACAGCACGACTGCGAGCACGACGGGAAGCAGCAGACCGAGGATGAGCGGCGCGCTGCTGTTCGACGCCAGAGCCGAGTGCGAGGAGACGAACAACGGCCAGCAGAACGCGATCCCGCTGGCGACGACCGCCAAGCAGATGGCGACCGTGGAGCGCGGGCGCAGCCGGATGGCCGGCGTGCTGACCCGGTGCAGGGTGGTCATGCCTGGTCACCGAACCGCGCGGCCGCATCCGCGACGGTGAGCAGGCCGTGGCCCAGCACCTTGGCGACCTGCGGGGCGAAGGCCGGACTGGCGGTGAGCACCTCGGCGGTAGGGCCGTCGGCGACGAACTCACCGTCCGCCATCACCAGGACCCGGTCCGAAGCCTCGGCGACGAACTCGACGTCGTGCGTGGAGAGCAGGATCGCGCGACCACGATCCGCCAGCGCGTGCAGCACTGCTGACAACGCACTCTTCGCCTGGTAGTCGAGGCCACGCGTCGGCTCGTCGAGCAGCAGCACCTGCGGATCGGCGGTGAGCTGGATCGCGAGGACCAGGCCGAGTCGCTGACCCTCGGACAGGTCCCGGGGATGCAGGTCGTCGGCGACGCCCGGGACGATCCTGTCCAGCAGCTGCCGGCAGGAGCCGGGTCCCAGGCCGGACTCGCGGTCTGCCTGGGCGCACTCGCCCGCCACGGTCGGCAGGTACAGCAGGTCCGACGGGGTCTGCGGGACCAGCCCGATGCGGGTACGTCGTAGGCCAGGGGCGAGGTCGCGGGGGTCGGCCCCGCCGATCTCGACGGTTCCGGTCGCCCTGGTTCCTGACCCCTGCAGGGCCCACAGCAGGCTGGATTTGCCTGAGCCGTTACGGCCCATCAGTGCCGTGATCTCGCCGGCCCGTACGGCGAGGCCGACCTCGCGCACGGCGACCAGGTCGCCGTGGCGGACGGAGAGCTTGCGGGCGGTGAGGGCGGCCGCGTCAGCCGCTGGTTGAGGAAGGCCAGCCCGGCCTGTCTCGAAACCATCGCCCGGGTGTCGAGACGGTTGCTGCGCAGCCTCCTCAACCAACTGTGCCCGGAGGGGGGCGGCGGCGCGCCAGCCGTCACGGACCGACATCGGCAGCGGGGACCAGCCGGCCCACCGGGCGAGCTCGACGACCGGCGGTGCGATCGTCGAGGACACCATCACCTCGGCCGGAAGTCCGGACTCGACCCGGCCGTCGACCACGTGCACCAACCGGTCGGCGTACGCGAGGACGCGCTCGACGCGGTGCTCCGCGATCACCACGGTGATCGCCACGTCGTGCACGAGGCGCGTGATCGCCGCGAGCACCTCCTCGGCTCCGGTCGGGTCCAGGGCGGAGGTCGGCTCATCGAGGACCAGGACCCGCGGATGGGCAGCCAGCACCGCACCGATCGCTACGCGCTGCTGCTGGCCGCCGGAGAGCTCGGTCAGCGGCGCGTTGCGCAGGTCGGCGATCCCCAGCAGGTCGAGGGTCTCCTCGACGCGTTTGCGCATCACTGCGGGTGCCAGACCCAGTTGCTCCATCCCGTACGCGAGCTCCTCCTCCACCGTGTCGGTGACGAAGCCTGCCAGCGGGTCCTGCCCGACCACCCCGACCAGGTCGGCAAGATCGCGCGGACGGTGGTCGCGGGTGTTCCGGCCGTGGACCCGGACCGACCCGGAGAGCTCACCCCCGGTGAAGTGCGGCACGAGACCGTTCAGCGCGCCCAGCAGCGTGCTCTTGCCGGACCCGGTGCGGCCGACGACCAGGACGAGCTCGCCCTCCTCGATCGTGAGATCGACGTCCTTGAGGACCGGGCTCGTCGCCCCGGCGTAGGTCACCGAGACCCCGGCGAGCTCGATCGCGATCCCCGCCTGCATGGCGTCGGTCATCGCGGAGTCCTGTTGCGCGGCCGGCCGGTCGCTGCCGGTGGTGGTGTCACGAACGCAGGCAACGCCGCGAGCAGGATGCCGATCGTCGCGGCGATCGGAAGCCCGGGCGCGGCCAGAGGCTGGAGCGGGAGCCAGAGGAGGTCGGGGGTGGCCTGCTTGCTGATCACCATCCCGGCGGCGGCAGCAAGGCCCGCCAGCACGGTCAGCGTCTCCGGCAGCCGCCACGGGTCGCGCCGGTACGTCGTGACCCTGATCTCGCGCCCGCCCAGCGCCATCCCGGCCACCGTCAGAGCGAGCCCGAGGACGACGAGGGGCGCTCCCAGCCAGCTCAACGACCGGGTCGGGTCGAGGAGGTCGTACATGCCGAAGGCGAGCACGAGCAGTCCGGCCAGCGTGAGCGAACCGGTGACCAGCCGGCGGCCCGCAGCCGTGGCATCGCTGTTGCGCGCGCCGTACCCGCGCGACTCCATCGCGGCAGCGAGCAGCAGCGACCGGTCGAGGGTGTCCTGCAGCACCGGCAGCGCGACCCGTGGCACCGCACGGAGCCCGCGGCCGACGTCTCCGCGCAGGAGCCGCGCGCGCAGCACCCGCTGGACGCTCTCGGCCAGCTGCGGAGCGACGCTTACCGAGACTACGACCGCGGTGCCGACCTCGTGCAGCGCGTGCGGAAGCGCGCGGAGCAACCGCTTGGGGTTGGCCAGGGCGTTGGCGCCGCCGATCGCGAGGATCAGGACGGCGAGCTGCAGTCCCTGGACGGCGGCGGCGAGCCAACCCTCGAGGTAGACGGTGCCGAGCAGGTTGATCCCGGCGGCCCAGTGCGGGAGCGCGACCCTCGGCAGCGCAAGCACCTCGATGGTGCCCCATTTCAGCCCGACCAGGACATGGAGCACGAGCCTGACGAGGACGATGACGACGCCCAGGACGGCGTACAACCGGAAGGCGCGCGCCCAGGGTGAGTCCGTACGCCGCGCCACGACGACCAGCCAGACGACGACCACGATCAGACCGAGCAGGATGGGGTTGCCGGTCATGCTGGCGGCGACGGCGAGGCCGATCGCCCAGCCCCACCAGGCGAGCGGGTGCAGGGCCCTGGGCAGTTGCGAAAGGCTCGTCATGTCAGCTCCGGCGTCGGCGCAGGGCCGTGGTTCCGGCAGCGCCCCCGAGGACGACGATCAGCACGACTCCCCAGATCCAGGCGAACCCGTTCGACGAGGACGATGAGGCCTTCTGGACGGTGCCGCCGGCCAGACCAGGACTCGCTGAAGGGATCGGCGGACCCGTCGGGGCTGCGCCGACGTCGGTGGAGGGCGACGCCGTCGGTGCGGCTGAAGGAGTCCGTGTGGCGGCAACCGAACGGGGAGCGCTTGGCGTCGCGACCGGCGCTGCCGTGTGAGTTGGTCTGGTTGTCGGCGTGGCCTTCGGAGTCGGCTTCGGGGTCGACGCGACCCTCGCCGGCGGTGGAACCGAGGGTGCCGCGCCGCCACCGAAGCGCCAGCCCTCGACCGATCCCGGAGCCGGGTCGTAGCCGCCTCCTCCCGTGTCGCTGTAGCTCCACGAGCCCCCGCGGCTGGCGTGGAAGTACGCCCAGTAGGCATTCGCGGGGGGCATGGTGTGACACGCACTGGCGCCGGGGTAGCCATCGATCTCGCACAGCGCACCGGCTCCGCTGCCCTGGGCGAGCGCGATCGAGAAGCCGGCTTCCTGGAGTGCGGCGTAGCCCGACGACGGGTTCCCGGGAGCACATCCGATCGTGGTGTGATCCGGAAACTGCACCACGACGGTGACACCGGTCGTCCCCGAGCACGCCGCTGCCTGCGCCGGTGCGGCGAGTACGAAGGCTCCGACGAGCAGGAGGAGCGGCAGGTAGCGCTTCATGTCTCTTCGCCCGCGGCCTCGACGGGGATGGGGAGCCGGTTGCGACACCCCAGGTAGTCCGGCTCGCCGTCATCGACGGCCTACGGCTGCGGGTCAGCGCCGGAATCCGACCGGCTTCCCCTCGAGCACCGCAATCAGAGTACCGGGCCGCGGCCGGCCCAGGTCCAGGCGTACGCCGGATCCTCGCTGGCCAGACCGGCCTCACCGAGATCGAGGGGGCGGAAGGTGTCGACCATCACCGCGAGCTCGTCGAAGTACTCGGCCCCGATCGACGCCTCGATGGCCGATGGCTGCGGACCGTGGGCGTACCCGCCCGGGTGCAGTGAGATGGAGCCGAGCCCGATGCCGCTGCCCTTGCGCGCTTCGTAGTCCCCGGCGACGTAGAACATCACCTCGTCCGAGTCGACGTTCGAGTGGTAGTACGGCACCGGGATCGAGTCCGGGTGGTAGTCGACCTTGCGCGGGCAGAAGTTGCAGATCACGAAGTTGTTGCCTTCGAAGACCTGATGCACCGGCGGCGGCTGGTGGACCTTGCCGGTGATCGGCATGAAGTCCTCGACGTTGAACGTGTACGGGTAGAGGCAGCCGTCCCAGCCGACCACGTCGAACGGATGGGTGGCGTAGGTCAGCCGCGTCCCGACCAGACCGCTGGGGCCGTCGCCCCGGTGTTTCACCAGCACGTCCACGTCGGTGCCGTCGGCAAGGTGGATCGCAGGCGGGCCTGTCAGGTCACGTTCGCAGTACGGCGCGTGCTCCAGCAGCTGGCCGAAGCGGGAGAGGTAGCGCTTCGGCGGCCCGATGTGGCTGTTCGCCTCGATCGCGTACAGACGGCTCGACTCGGCCGGCAACCAGCGGTGCGTGGTCGCCCGCGGCAGGATCACGTAGTCGCCGGCCCGGTAGGACAGGACGCCGAAGACCGTCTCGACAGTGCCGCTGCCGGCCTCGACGAAGACGGCCTCGTCGCCGACCGCGTTGCGGTACAGCGGGGAGGGTCCGGTGGCGGTGACGTAGCTGATCCGGACGTCGCCGTTGCCCAGGACGAGCCGCCGGTGCTCGACCGCGTTGGAACCACCGCCGGTTGAGCCTGTCGAAACCAGCTCGTGCAATCTCAGGTGCCTCGGCTTCAGCGGATGGTTCGGGCTCGTGCTCAGGTCGGGCAGGTCCCAGACGACGCTGTCGACGATCGCTGACGGAACACCCCGGTGGTAGAGCAACGAGGAGTCCGAGGAGAAGCCCTCTTCGCCCATCAGCTCCTCGAAGCACAGCGCACCGTCCGGGCCCCGAAAAGCGGTATGACGGGTCTTGGGCACATCTCCGATGGATCTGTAATACGCCACGGGACCACGTTAGCGTGGCGGGGTGAGCGCACCAGCCTGGTTGAGCGACCTGATCGACGACGCCGCGATCTTCCCGCCGGGAAACGCGCCCCTTGGCCGGGCGGTCAGCGAGCACCGGAGCCACCAGATTTCCGAGTACGCGGACCTGGTGGGCGGCTTCGTGGTCAGCGACGTCAAGCTGCCCGACCTGATCGACGTCCTCGACGAGGGCGACGAGACCCCACTGGCGATCAACCTCGTGGTCACCGGTGGCGCGGGAGCGATCGAGCCCGCTGTGCGTTGGGCGACCCGCGCTCCCCTGCTCGAGCTTCGCGCTCTCGAGCTCGCTCTGCGCGACGAAGCCGACCTGGCCCACAACGCGAAGCGGGCGATCACAGCGCTCGACCAGCTCGACGCCGACCTCGGCAGCATCCCCGTCTACGTCGAACCGCCGAAGCTCGACGGACCGCCGTCAGCGGGGTGGCTGGCCGCGCTCGACGAGCTCGCCGCCTGCGACCTCCGGTTGAAGTTCCGCACCGGCGGTGCCGATCAGGCCGCGTTCCCGACCTGCGGTGAGCTGGGCGACGCCATCACGGCGGCGTTGGATCGGGAGCTCGCGTTCAAGTGCACCGCGGGCCTGCACCATGCCGTCCGGCAGCTCGACACGGAGACAGGGCTCACGCACCACGGCTTCCTCAACGTGCTCCGCGCGACCCGCGCCGGTCTGGACGGCGATGACCCGGCCGACGTGCTCGCCGAGGACTCGGCGGCTGCGCTGCTCGACGGCTTCGACACTGAGGAGGCTGAGCGGACGCGACGCTGGTTCAGCGGGTTCGGCTCGTGCAGCGTGCTCGAACCGCACGACGACCTCGTCGAGCTGGGGCTGCTGTGACGAGCTGGGTGCCTGGTGCCGACGCCTCCCTGTTCGGGCTCGACAACCTGCCGTACGGGGTGTTCTCCCGCGACGGTGGAGAGCCACGGGTCGGCGTACGGATCGGTGACTTCGTGATGGATGCGAGCGCCGTGGCGGCGTACGGCGGGGACCCCCGCGACGGACCTCATCTTGCCGCCGCGTGGGACCACCCCTCGCTGAACGCGTTCCTGGCTCTCGGTCGTCCGGCCTGGGACACCGCTCGCGACTGGCTGGTCGAGGTGCTCGGCAACGAGGTCCACGCCGAGCGCACGGCGCCGCACTTGCACCGGGTGGCAGAGGTCAGCCTGCACCTTCCCTTCCAGGTGGCCGACTACGTCGACTTCTACTGCTCGCTCCAGCACGCCACCAACGTCGGGCGGATGTTCCGACCGGACGGCGACGCGCTGACCCCGAACTGGCGACACCTGCCGATCGGCTACCACGGGCGGGCGGGCACCGTCGTGGTGTCCGGGACCGACGTACGGCGACCGACCGGGCAGGGGCGACCGGGCAGCGATGGTGGCCCCCCGGCGTTCGGGCCCAGTCGCCGGCTCGACATCGAGGCCGAGCTCGGGTTCGTCGTCGGAACCCCGAGCACCCAGGGCACGAGCGTGTCGACCGGCGCGTACGCCGACCACGTCTTCGGGGTGACCCCGCTCAACGACTGGTCAGCACGCGACATCCAGGCGTGGGAGTACGTGCCGCTGGGGCCGTTCCTGGGGAAGTCGTTCGCCACCTCGATCTCGCCCTGGGTGACGCCGCTTGCCGCGCTCGACGCGGCCCGGGTGCCGTTACCGGGCCAGGACCCGGAGCCATTGCCGTACCTGGGCGTCGACGGACCGGCCGGTTACGACATTGACGTTCAGATCGTGCTGAACGGCGAGGTCGTCAGCCGGCCGCCGTACGCGGCGATGTACTGGTCCCCCGCCCAGATGCTGGCCCACCTGACCATCAACGGCGCCTCGCTGCGGACCGGCGACCTGTACGCCAGCGGCACGATCAGCGGCGACGAACGCGAGCAGCGCGGGTCGTTCCTGGAGCTGTCCTGGGGTGGCACGCAGCCGTTCGGCAGCGAGGGCCGGACGTTCCTCGAGGACGGCGACGAGGTGGTGCTGCGCGCGACGGCTGCAGGTGTGCTGGGTGGGCGCATCGCGCTGGGCGAGGTGGCCGGGAAGATCCTGCCGGCCGGCTAGGTTCCGAGACCGGCCGTACCGGCCTTCCTCAACCACCGACAGGGTCAGAGCTTCTCCGCCTCGACGCGGTCCTCGAGCGCGGCTGCGTACTCCTCGTTCTCCTCGCGGATCCGGGAGAGGAAGGACTTGGTGCGCTCGTGCTGCGGGTTGTTGATCACGGTCTTCGGATCGCCTTGTTCCACGACCACCCCGCCGTCCATGAACACGACTCGGTCGGCCACCGTCCGGGCGAAGCCCATCTCGTGGGTGACGACGATCATCGTCATCCCGGCCTGGGCGAGCTCGCGCATGACCGTCAGGACCTCGCCGACGAGCTCCGGGTCGAGAGCGGACGTCGGCTCGTCGAACAACATCAGCTTCGGGTCCATGGCGAGCGCCCGGGCGATCGCCACCCGCTGCTGCTGGCCGCCGGAGAGCTGCGCCGGGTAGTGGTCGCACTTGTCTGCCAGGCCGACACGATTGAGCAACTGGACCCCTCGCTCCTCGCACGCGTCCTTCTTTCGCCGAGCGACCTGGACCGGCGCCTCCATCACGTTCTCGAGCGCGGTCATGTGGGGGAACAGGTTGAAGCGCTGAAAGACCATGCCGATGTCGCGACGTTGCTTCGCGATCGCGGTGTTGCTCAGCCGATGTAGCCGGCCGCCCTTCTCCTCGTAGCCGGCAAGCTGGCCGTCGACCCAGATCCGGCCGCCGTCGATCGTCTCGAGCTGGTTGATGCAGCGCAGGAACGTGGTCTTGCCCGAGCCGGACGGACCGAGCAGGCAGACCACCTCACCGGCAGCCACGTCGAGGTCGATCCCCTTGAGCACTTCGTTGCCGTGGAAGGCCTTGCTCACGTTGACCGCGTGAACCAGCGGCATCTCGGTCATCGTGGTCCTTCCCCGGCCAGGCCGAGCATCTTGGCGCGGGCTGCCTGATCCTTCGCACTAGGGGCTCTGCCCCCGAAGCCGCGTCCGAAGTACTTCTCGATCCGGGACTGGATGATCATCAGCACCGTACCGATGATCAGGTACCAGATCACGGCAGCCACGTCGACAGCGAACGTCTCGAAGGTCCGCGAACCGATGGCCTGGAGTTGGAAGAAGAGCTCGGCCCCGACCGGAACCGCGATCAGCAGCGAGGTGTCCTTGACCATCGCGATGGTCTCGTTGCCAGTCGGGGGCACGATCACCCGCATGGCCTGTGGCAGCACGATCCGCCACATGGCCTTGCCGTCCGACATGCCGAGCGCCGCGGCAGCCTCGCGCTGCCCCGGGTCGACCGACAGGATCCCGGCCCTCGCGATCTCCGACATGTACGCCGCCTCTGACAGCCCCAAGCCGAGCATGCCGCAGAAGACGCCGCTGAACAGGTTGTTGGCGTTGATGTGCGCGAAGGCCAGGTCGCCGCTTGCTCCGAAGAGGTTCGCCAACTGGTGACCGAAGGGCGCACCGAGCGGAAGCTTGTTCGGCCACAGGTAACCCAGGGCGCCCATCAACGTGAGCAGCACGAAACGGGGAACGGCCCGGAAGAACCACAGGAAGACGAAGGCCGCGATCTTGAGAACCGGGTTGTCCGAGAGTCGCATCACCGCGAGCACGACGCCCAGACCTACACCGATCAGCATCGCCACCAGCGTGACGAGCAAGGTGCCGACCACGAGGCCGTGGATCACCGGCGACTGGATCATCGCCTGCCGGACGAACGACCAGTGGATCTGCTTGTTCGTGACCAACAGGTTGACGAGCATCGCAGTGAGAAGCACCAGCACCGCGACGGCTACCCAGCGGCCGGGGTGCCGGACCGGTACCGCGTCGATCTTGCCGGGACGCTCGCCGGCCGCTTCCGCGGCCGGCGAGCCCGTCGAGCTCATGAGACCGGGTTGACCGCGAAGTCGGTGCTGGCGCCGGCACTGACGCCCCAGGTGTCGAGGACCTTCTTGTACTCGCCGGAGGTCTCCAGCGACTTCAGCGCCGCCACGATGGCGTTGGCCAGGCCGGTCTCGTCCTTGGGGATCACGTAGCCGTACGGCGCCGCGTCGTAGATGGCGCCGGTGGCGACGAGCTTGCCCGCGGACTGCTTGACGGCGTACGCGACGACCGGCGAGTCGGCGAGCATCGCGTCCGCCTTCCCGGTGGCCACCGCAGCGGTTGCGGCGTCCTGCTTGTCGTAGACGAGGACGTTGATCGGCTTGCCCGCCCTGTTGCACGCCTTCTGCTTCGGCGGCAGGTCGCTCTGGAGCTGGACCGTGCCCTTCTGGACCGCGACCGTCAACCCGCACGGCTTGGCCGGGTTGACGTGCTTCGGGTTGCCCGGAGTCGTGGCCCACTGGGTGCCCGCGCTGAAGTAGCTGACCATGTTGACCTGCTTCTCGCGGTCGGTGTTGACCGTGAAGCTGGAGACGCCGATGTCGTACTTCTTGCCCAGGACGCCGGTGATGATGGTGTCGAAGCTGGCGTTCTGGAACTGGACGTGCAGGCCGAGCTTCTTCGCCACGGCCGTGAACAGGTCGATGTCGAAGCCCTGGATCGTCTTGCCGTCACCGCCGAGGAACTCGCTGGGCGCGTAGCTGGCGTCGGTGCCGACCACCAGCGTGCCCTTGGCCTTGATCGCCTGCGGCACGAGAGCCGCCGCAGCCGCGTCGACCGTCGTGTTGACGTTCGCCTGCTTGTTGCCGGTGTCGAGGGAGCTGGATCCGCACCCTGCGAGTGCGAGCCCGGCGACGACTGCTGTGGCGACCATGATCGTTCCGCGACGCTGCTTCATGCCCATGTTGTCCTACCCTGTCTTTCTGAGGTCTGTGCGGGCATCCTGTCACCGCTAAGGCCTGAAAAGCACGCCTCGCAGGTCCCGAGATCAGTTCGTAATGCAAGGGGCGTCTCACCCGTCGCAGCGCAGGGTGGGGGCAGGATGGGGTCATGGCCGCCGCGATCGAGGTACTCAACCTGCACAAGGCGTTCGGCGACCACGAGGTTCTCAAGGGCATCGATTTCCACGTCGACCCGGGCCAGGTGGTGTGCGTCATCGGACCCTCCGGCTCCGGCAAGTCCACGCTGCTGCGCTGCGTCAACCGCCTCGAGACCCCGACGTCGGGACAGATCCTCGTCGGCGGCGTGGACGTCTGCGATCCGGCCACCGACCTCGAACAGGTCCGGTCCCGGATCGGCATGGTCTTCCAGTCCTTCAACCTGTTCGCTCACATGAGCGTGCTCGACAACCTCTGCCTGGCCCAGCAGCGCGTACTGGGTCGGCACCGGGCGGAGGCCGAGGCGATCGGACACGCCAACCTGCTCAAGGTCGGACTGCCCGAGAAGGCCGACGCCCTGCCGGCACAGCTCTCCGGAGGCCAGCAGCAGCGGGTCGCGATCGCCCGTGCACTCTCGATGGATCCCGACATGATGCTGTTCGACGAGCCGACCAGCGCCCTGGACCCCGAGCTCGTCGGTGGCGTCCTGGACGTCATGCGCCGACTGGCTCAGGAGGGCATGACGATGATGGTCGTGACCCACGAGATGGGCTTCGCGCGTGAGGTCGGCGACAAGCTGGTGTTCATGGACGGTGGTGTGATCGTCGAGGAAGGCAACCCGCGCGAGGTGCTGGCGAACCCGCAGCAGGAGCGGACGCAGCGGTTCTTGTCGAACGTGCTGTAGCGGTCAGCGGAGCAGGAAGGATGCCTGCCAGGTCCGGCGGTTGCGGCCGCTCGCCGGGATCATCCCCTGGTCCTCGAGGTAGGGCACCACCTTGTCGCCCATCCACGCGATGGTCTCGCGGTAGTGCGGGTTGGACAGCGCAGCACGTCGGCCCGTCATCGGATCGATGCCGACGCATCCGTAGACGTCCGGGTGCACCAGCGAGCGCATCGTGGCATAGGCGATCTGGGCGGTCACGGTCTGGTGCCACAGGCGCTCGCGGCGGTTCAGGTCGCGCGCCGATTTCTCCAGCTCGTCGCGGGCGAACGTGACGTGCCGGGCCTCCTCGAGGACGTGGATCCGGGAGACCATCCGAATCAACGGCTGGAGGTTCTCGTCACTCATCGCTGCCCGTTGCCACCGGTCGACCGGCTCCTCGCCGATCAGGATGCCGGCGTACGCGCTGGCGCCGCGCAGGATCGCCGGGCCGGCCTTGGCCAGCGTGCGCAACGGCTCGCGCGGCCCGTACGCCGGAACTCCGAACTGGCCGATCGCACGCCCGAACATCGTCGAGTGCCGGCACTCGTCGGCGATCTCGGTGAGCGCGTAGTGGGTGCGAGGCGAGGTCGGATCGCTGCGGTACACGTCCTTGAGCAGCAGCTGCATGAGCACGATCTCGAACCAGAGCCCGACACTCGCGATCGAGGCGACCTCGTGCTTCGACAGCTCGATCCGCTGCTCGACCGAGAGCTCGTCCCACAGGCTGGTGCCGTACAACGACATCCGCTCGGGCTGCATCCACCACAGACCAGGGACCTCGGGGGCGTCCCAGTCCAGGTCGACGTCCGGGTCGTAGGACTGGCGGGCCGAGGACTTGAGCAGCCGGTCGACCAGAGCGGTGTCCTCAGCGGGCAGAATGGCGGTCATCCGAGACGCTCCTCGCGTTGATGTTACCTCTAGTAACAGATACCGCTAGAGTAGCGCCATGGCGAACCGAGTCAAGGACGGATCCGACACCGGCGGGGACGGCCGCAGCACGCGCTGGGACGACCACCGTGAGGCCCGGCGTACCGAGCTCGTCGCGGCCGCGGTCGCCGCGATCGACGAGCACGGCCCGACCGCCTCGATCGCGCAGGTCGCTGCCTCGGCCGGTGTCAGCAAGCCGGTGCTGTACCGCTACTTCGCCGACAAGCACGACCTGTACGCGGCCGTCGGCCAGTGGGGCGCGGAGCAGGTCATCGACCGGCTGCTCCCGATCCTGCTGGGCACCGGGACGCTGCGTGATCGCGTCCACGCCGGCTGCGAGGACTACCTGGAGTTCCTCGACGAACACCCGCAGGTCTTCCTGCTGCTCGTCGAGCACCGCACGACCGACGACCCGTTGGCGGGAGGCAAGGACCGGATCGCGACCACGCTGTCCAAGCTGATGGGCGACATGCTGCGGCGTCTCGGCGTTGACGCGGCCGGAGCCGAGCCGTGGGCGCACGGCCTGATCGGGATGGGGCTGGCGGTCGGGGAATGGCGGATCCGGCGCGACATCATGAGCCGCGAGGCCACTGCCCAGTACCTGTCCTCGTTCATCTGGCACGCCTTCAGCGGCTTCGCGGCCGACAGTGGTGTCGACCTGGAGCCCAGCGGCGGGGTGCGCCTGCTCAAGCCACCGCCGAAGCCACGCGCCCACAAGGACGCCTGATGGACGAGCACGAACCCGGCGGGGCGTACACCGGCCCGGCCAGGATCGCGACCGGCACGGACGGCGAGGCGCTCGAGGTCGAGGTCCGCCTGCGCGGGTACCTCGAACCGATCGACGGGCGCTTCCACTGGTACGGCCGGATCGCCGCCGATGCCCACCTCGCCGACCGGCACCGGGCCGGCACGACCGTGGTCGTGCAGACCCCGTACGGCGCAGCCGCCGGCAAGATCGCCGATCTCGACCCCTGGGGGCGGTTCCGGATCACCGGTTTGGGGGCTCCCCCGTTCTAGGGTTGGCCCATGCCCTGCGACTACTGCGGACAGCCGTTCGACCCGATCTCGACCCGGTGGCTCTGCCCGCACTGCCACATGAAGGCGAACTGCTGCGACGGGGCTCCGCTGGCGGAGCGAGTCTGCGAACTGCCCGCGAGCTAGCCGCTCAGAGGTTGCCGCGCTTCTCCTGCTCGCGCTCGATCGCCTCGAACAGGGCCTTGAAGTTGCCCTTGCCGAAACCGAGCGACCCGTGCCGCTCGATCAGCTCGAAGAACACCGTCGGACGATCGCCGAGCGGCTTGGTGAAGATCTGCAGCAGGTAGCCGTCCTCGTCCCGGTCCACCAGGATGCCGCGTTTGGCCAGCTCCTCGATCGGGACCCGGACATGACCGATCCGTGCCCGCAGGGCAGGGTCGGAGTAGTACGAGTCCGGGGTCTCGAGAAACTCCACGCCGTTCTCGCGGAGCGCGTCGACGCTCGCGAGGATGTCGTTGGTCGCCACGGCGAGGTGCTGGGCACCCGGGCCCCGGTAGAAGTCCAGGTACTCGTCGATCTGGCTCTTCTTCGCCGCGACCGCCGGCTCGTTCAACGGGAATTTGACTCGGTGGTTGCCGTTCGCGACCACCTTGCTCATCAACGCCGAGTAGTCGGTCGCGATGTCGTCCCCGATGAACTCGGCCATGTTCACGAAGCCCATCACCCGGTTGTAGAACGAGACCCACTGGTCCATCGCTCCGAGCTCCACGTTGCCGACGATGTGGTCGAGCGCCTGGA
>NZ_JAOPXI010000200.1 GCF_025965215.1 Marmoricola sp. | reverse complement strand
CGCGGGCCCGCTCGTACTGCCCCAACTCCCGCAGGGTGGCAGCAAAATTGGTGACCGGGATCAGGATGAGGGGATGGTTCTCACCTAGGACCCGACGCAGGCGAGGAAGATTATCCTCGGCGAGCTCGCGGGCCCGTTCATGCTGACCTAACTCCCGCAGCGCAGCGGCGAGGCTGTATGCCGCGATCAGCGTGTGGGGATGGTCGTCACCCAGGACCCGGCGGGCACGGGTGAGGGTGTCCTCGGCGAGCTGGCAGGCGGACTCGTGCTGTCCCAGTTCCTGCAGGTAGATGGCTAGGCTGTATGCCGCGATCAGCGTATAGGGATAGTCGACACCCAGGATCCGACGGCAGGCTGCGAGGGTATCCTCGCCGAGCTGGCAGGCCTGCTTGTAGTGCCCCAGCGCCCACAAGTTGAGGGCGAGACTGCCGGCTGACTTCAGTGTGTGGGGATGCTCGATGCCCAGAACCCGGCGGCAGCGGGTGAGGGTGTCTTCACCGAGCTGCCGACCCTGCTCATATTTTCCCAATGCCCAAAGGTTGGCGGCGAGGTTGTTGGCTGAGGCCAGGGTGTCGGAGTGGTCGGATCCCTGGACCCGGCGGCGACGGTTGAGCGTGTCCTCAGCGAGCTGACGGGCCTGCTCGTAGTGCCCCAATACCCACAGGTCAAGCGCGAGGTTGCTGACCGATTCCAGAGTGTCGGGGTGGTCGTCACCCAGCGCGGAGCGGCGCAGGTCCCATGCGCGTTCGAACAGGGGCCGCGCGGGAGCGGCTTCCCCTCGGGTCAGTAGATACTCAGCGGCGCGGTGGAGCAACCAGGCCATGTCCTCCTCGACCCCGGTCAGGTTACGGTGACGGTCGGTGGCGACCAGGACATGTGGGAGGAGCTGGCGCCAGGCTGGCCACGCCGGTGGGTTGTCCCACGGGTCGGCGGCAACTGCGGCTCGCAGCAGTTGAACCGCAAGACGGGCCAAGTCCTGTTGCTGGTCAGGCTGGGTGCGCAGAATCGCGGCGAACAACCGGTGTAACTGCACGGTGGCGAGCTCGACGCGGGCCAATCCGTGTTGGCGCAGCAGCCGGGTCAGCTCGGTGAACGCCAGCGGATCCTGGGATGCGGTGGCGAGTGAGTCCGGCAGCCGAGACGGGTTAGCGGTGATCAGGGTGAGAGGGATCGGCTCCGGCGCCAGATAGGCAGCCAGGGTGAGTAACTGCAGCGCAGCTGGGGACCGGGCAGCCAGCCGGTCAAGGGAGATCCGGACACTAGCGGCCAGAGACACCGGGTAGGTGGCGGAGGAGCCTGGGGCCAACAGCTCCGTGGTTCGCTCGGCGAGCATGGTGAGGTAGTCCTCCACACCGGTGGCGGTGTCAGCCAAGTGCGCCCCGACCTGGGCCAGGGCCAGTGGTAGGTCTCCCAAAGCCTCTGCCACCCGCCCAGCTTCATCCTTGTTTAGATGCAGAGCGCGACGGCGCAACAGCGTGATCGACTCGTACCGGTCGAACACGTCCACTCCCACCGGGGTGGCCAACTCCTGCCAGCCAGGGTGACGGGAGGTGATCATCACATGCCCGCCACCCCCGGGTAGGTAGCGGGTCAACGCCACAGGTTCCACTGCGTTGTCAAAAATCAGCAGCCACCGGTCCCGCTCCCGCAGCGTCCCCAGCAGCCTTGCCACAGCCACGGTCGCGGGGTCGGTAACCATCGCCACTCCGAGGGCTTGGGCCAGCTCAGCAAGCTGGTCGCCCACCAGCGCTGATTCCTCCGCTGAAACCCACCACACCACGTCGTACTCAGCCCCATGTCTGTGGGCGTACTCGATCGCCAGCGCGGTTTTCCCGATCCCGCCCATCCCATGTAGTGCCTGAACCACAGCAGTCGAGCGCGCGCCCTCTAACGCAGCATGCAGCGCGGTAAGTAGCTCATCCCGTCCGGTGAACATCGGACTGCGCGCGGGTACATTCCAAACCCGCCCTGCTGGCGCGGCATCTGACCAGGCACGCGATAGATCCCGCAGCCCCTGAAACAGCAACTCGCTGAGCTCCTCTGGTGTCCGGACGGTCGCAGTGGTCACCCCGCTCTCGCTCAGTCGGGCCCGAAATGCCTCCTGCCGGACGGCGTAACGCGGATCAACAAATAGATCTTTGGGGCCCTCGGCTTCCTCGCTCAGCAGCAACACCAGTCGCGGTAAACCAGCCTCGTTAGCCGCCTGGAACTCCAGCTCCGTGTACGACAGCTCTGGACGATCAGCCACCGGCGAGCCATAACGAAAGCCCACTATTGCCACATACACATCGGCGGCCAATACAGCCTCCCGGCATACCTGCGCCGGCTGCCCGTCCCGCGGCCCGAAGTACGCCATCTCAAGGATGGCGTCTCCAGCGCGAGTTACCGCACGCTCCGCCGCCGCCACGAAGGACCGCCCGACTGGAAAGCGCCTCAACTCCGAGGTGTGACTCACAAACACCCGGCGAGGCTGTAACACGACATCAGTATCCACCTTCCCCTCTACAACCACGAGCAACAGCAGCACAAGACCAGCCACTAACCAGTCGGACCCTTTGAGAGCGACGTCATCCGCCTGACTCGGCGAGGTCGGTGGGCTCGCAGGGATCTGCTCGGCGACCGCTTGATGGAGAGCTCGACCCAGCGGTGGCACCCCGCGGACGGTCAAGTGATCTCACGGAGGACAAGCCGGGTGGTTAGTGCGCAAGTCCCCCCTCGGACACGCGCGCTAACCACACGCGATGATGCCGTTGCGACAACGGCTCGGTCGTGCGGGTGATAGCGAAGCTCAAGTCCACGATTCTGGTAGAGCCAACTTAGGCTCTCCGAGTAGCGTCCGCTAAGGCCGTGCCGACGTCGTCACCCAGTGCGTCGATCATCGCGTAGACCTCGACGTCGGTCAGTTGGTTCGGCGGGGGATGCGCCCTCGAGTCCGGCTTGCGCAGTGGCCCGGACCCTGCTGCACACAACAACCGCCAGCCACCAGAACACACACACCACGATCAGACAGAGGAGTCGAAACCACACAACCGACGATCGTGCCTGATCCCGATCTTTCCCTAACCCGTAGGTCAACCGCACTCGCGAGGTTCTAGAGCGGTACAGGCCCGAACGTCGCCTGACCGCGCACAATCCGGCTGGTCGCAAGCTCGACACTGGGTGCAGGGTCAACCAAGAACCCGATCCACCAGTCGATCGCCGCGCTCTGCATACGCACCCGCCACCGCCGACGCAACCGTGGCCTCCACCGTGCCAGCCTCGACCCCACGACCGCAGCCTGACACAACCCGGGCATCTTGCACGGCCCGCTCCGGCCGGTCAGTCGATCAGCGAGAGATCGAACCAGCTTCGATCACTAGAGTGCCCGTGGAAAACCGCTGGTCACACCAGGTCCCATCCTTTGGTAATCCTGCCGAGGGCACCAACCCAGAGCCATAAATCGACCCTGAGCTGCACATTCGTGGTGCATCCGGTGGTGCGAGGCTCGAACAACAGCTCACAAGAGTCGAAGCTGACACACGGAGTTGTGAAACAAGATCGTTTCTGCGTATGGCGCAAGAGTAGCGCCCTCTTCTGCTTGATACGCGGGTGATCTCCACGGACATGCCGACGGTGTGGGTGCCCAATATTCGGCCACGCCGCTGACCTGGGGTGATGTGAGTCCGGTTCAGTTCGGCACGATCGGCGTCCGTGACGTTGCGGCTGGTGTACCTGATCTTCTGTCAGCTCAGCGCCTGGA
>NZ_JAOPXI010000127.1 GCF_025965215.1 Marmoricola sp. | reverse complement strand
CGGGTAGCCGTGCAGGTCGGCCCACCCGGTGACCAGGCTCGAACCGTAGAGCGGTTTGAACTCGTCGAAGTCCGAACCGTTGACGACCCGCGCGATGACCTCGCGGGGATCAAAGGGCACCTTCAGGTCGGTGGGAACGATGCCGAGCAGGTCCTGCTCGTCGTAGCGGGGCGCGGCCGGATCCGGCTTCGGACTCGGACCGTGCTTGCGCCAGTTCAGGCGCCCCACGATCTGACGCCCGATGCGGATCGCATCGTGCTCGTCCGCGGCCATGAAGTCGGCCAGGCCGGATCGGCGGGCATGCATCTCCGCGCCGCCGAGCGACTCGTCGTCGGACTCCTCCCCGGTGGCCATCTTCACCAGCGGCGGGCCGGCCAGGAAGACCTTGGCGTGCTCCTTCACCATGACGACGTAGTCGCTCATACCGGGGATGTACGCGCCGCCGGCGGTCGAGTTCCCGAAGACCAGCGCGATCGTCGGCACCCGTGCCGCCGAGGACCGGGTGATGTCGCGGAACATCTTGCCGCCGGGGATGAAGATGTCCTTCTGGGTCGGCAGGTCCGCACCGCCCGACTCGACCAGGGCCACGGTGGGCAGCCGGTTCTCCTCGGCGATCTGCGAGGCGCGGAAGCCCTTCTTCAGGGTCCAGGGGTTGGACGCGCCACCCTTGACCGTCGGGTCGTTCGCGGTGATCAGGCACTCCACACCCTCGATCACCCCGATGCCGGTCACGACGCTGGCGCCGACGGTGAAGTCCGACCCCCACCCGGCGAGCGGCGAGAGCTCGAGGAAGGCGGAGCCCGGATCGACGAGGAGCTCGATGCGTTCGCGGGCAGTGAGCTTGCCGCGAGCGCGATGCCGTTCGACGTACCGCTCGCCGCCGCCGGCGACGGCGATCGCGTGCTGCTCGTCGAGGTCGGCGAGCTTGGCGAGCATGGAAGCCCGGCGGGTGGACGTCGGTTCCTGAGGAGGCGCGCCGGCGCCGTCTCGAAGGGCGGTCATGAGGCGTATCCCAACAATCGTGCGGCCAGGTCGGTGAGGACTTCGGTGGCACCGCCGCCGATCGGCAGGATCCGGGAGTCCCGGTAGTGCCGCTCGACCTCGGTGCCGTGCATGTAGCCGGTGCCGCCGTGCAGCTGGACAGCGGAGTCGACGACAGCCTCACAGGCCTCGACCGCCGTCTGCTTGGCCAGACAGGCCTCGGCGATCACGTTCTCGCCCGCGATGTGTCGGCCGATCACCTCGTGGGTGTAGCTGCGTGAGATCTCCACCAGCCGTCGCATCTCGACCAGCTTGTGCCGGACGACCTGGTTGCTGATCAGCGGTTGTGAGAAGGTCTCCCGGTCGCGGCAGTACTGCGCGGTGAGCTCGAGCGCCCGCGCAGCGATGCCGTAGCCGTGCACCGCCAGCCCGATCCGCTCCACGACGAACTGCTCGGCGATGTAGTAGAAGCCGGAGTTCTCGACCCCGACCAGGTTGGCCGCCGGGACGCGGACGTCGACGTAGGACAGCTCGGCGGTGTCGCTGCAGTGCCAGCCCATCTTCTTCAGCGACCGGTCGACGGTGAAGCCGGGCGTGTCCTTGTCGACGACGATCAGCGATATGCCCGCGTGCCCCGGACCCCCGGTGCGGACCGCGGTCGTGACGAAGTCCGCACGGACGCCCGAGGTGATGAAGGTCTTCGCGCCGTTGATGACGTAGTGGTCGCCGTCGCGGACGGCCGTGGTGGTGATGCCGGCGACATCCGATCCACCGTTCGGCTCGGTGACGCCGAGCGAACCGATCAGGTCACCGGCCAGCGTCGGACGCACGTAGTAGTCGATCAGCTCGACGCTGCCGTTGGCGACGATGTGCGGCAGGGCGATGCCGTGGGTGAACAGGCCGGCCATGAGCCCGGACGAGGCGCCGGCAGCGAAGAAGGCCTCCTGCATCGCGGTGGCATCGGCGAGGTCCCCGCCCTCACCGCCGACCTCCTCGGGGAACCCGACCGCGAGCATGCCGGCCTTGGCGGCGGCCAGGTGCAGCGAGCGCGGCAGCTCGCCGGCGTCCTCCCATTCCTGCAGGTGGGGCGTGATCTCGCGCTCGACGAAGGTGCGAGCGCTCGCCTGCAGGGCGCGGCGGTCATCGGTGTACAGCGTCATCTCAGAACCTGGCTCACAACAGCTCCTCGGGGATGTGGACGTGGCGCGACCGGAGCCACTCGCCGACGGCCTTGGCCTGTGGGTCGAAACGGGTACTGGCCGCGACGCCGTCGCCGAGCAGTCCGCGAATCAGCACGTTGACGCCACCGAGGTTCGGCAGCGGGTAGACCTCGACCGGCAGGTCTGCGGACTCGGGCAGCAGCGTCCGGATCGCGTCCGGCGTGATCAGGTGGAGCAACCAGCCGATCCGGGCGTCGCGGGCCGGACCCGGCTCGCCGCCGACCCACAGGCCGACGTTGGCGTCGCCGCCCTTGTCGCCCGACCGGGCGTGCACGAAGGTCCCGAGCGGATGGATCGCGGTCGGCGAGTCGTCGGCCGGGCGCATGATCCGGTCATCGATCTCGACAGGCTCGATCCGAGGAACACTGCCGAGATGAGGTGAGGTCTGCCCAGAGTCTTCTGTCGTCTCGGCACGCTCCACGACCGGAGAGGTTTGATCCATCTCGACGACGCGACCGTCCCAGAGGTGCACCGTCTCGGTCACCTCGTCCCGCGCGACGTACGCCGGCCGGTAGATCCCGAAGGGCGATCCTCGACCCGGTGGTGCGGTCACCGTGAAGCCCGGGTAGGAGGCCAGCGCCAGCTCGACCGCCGCGGCGGTGAACAGCTTGCCGACGGCCTCGGCCGAGGGGTCCTTCACGGTGACCCGGAGCAGGCAGGACGCGCCCTCCTCGGTGTCCGCGTCGGCGGCCGGGCGCGCGCCCAGCGACCAGTCGACGCTGGCCGGACGGTTGGCGGCGAGCCGCGCGCCGAGCTGGGTCCGCAACCAGGCGGCCTTCGCGTCGATGTCCAGGCCGGTCAGCACGAACTCCATCTGGTTGCGCCAGCCACCGAGCTCGTTGACGCAGACCTTCAACGTCTCCGGAGGCGCCATCCCGCGAACCCCGCTGACCCGGACGCGGTCGGGGCCGTCGTCGGCGAGCTGGATCGAGGCCAGGTCGGCGGTGACGTCGGGGCCTAGGTACAGCGTCGACTGCACCTCGTAGACCAGCTGGGCGGTGATCGTGTCGACCGAGACCCGGCCGCCGGTACCGGCGTGCTTGGTCACCACGAAGGAGCCGTCTGCGGCGACCTCGGCGAGCGGGAAGCCCAACGGCGTCGCGTCCCGCGCCAGATCGAGGAACCCGGAGAAGTTCCCTCCGGTGGCCTGGGTGCCGCACTCGATGATGTGGCCGGCGACCACGGCCCCGGCCAGCTCGTCGTAGGAGGTCGGGGTCCAGCCGTGGTGGGCGATCGCCGGGCCGACGACCACGGAGGCATCGGTGACCCGGCCGGTGACGACGATGTCAGCGCCCTCGCCGAGGGCCCGAGCGATGCCGAACGCGCCGAGATAGGCGTTGGCCGTCAGCGCGTTGCCGAGGCCGAGCTCCGCGGCCCGGGGCGCGAGGTTGTCGCCGTCGACCCAGGCGATCCTGGCATCCAGGCCCAGCACCGCCGAGACCTCGGTGAGCTTCGCCGCAAGGCCGGCCGGGTTCAGGCCACCGGCGTTGGAGACCAGCGTGACCTTCTTCTCCAGTGCCACCGCCAGGCAGTCGGCGACCTGGGCGACGAACGTGCGCGCATAACCGAGGCTCGGGTCCTTCAGCTGGTCCTTGCCCAGGATCAGCATCGTCAGCTCGGCCAGATAGTCACCGGTCAGGTAGTCCAAGTCGCCGCCTTCGAGCATCTCGCGCATCGCCGAGAGCCGGTCACCGTAGTACCCGGAACAGTTGCCGATCCGCACCACGTCAGCCATGGGTGGCCGCGCGCCCCTCGCCCGACGGGCCGGCGAAGGCCTGGGCGATGTCGAGCCAGCGGTCGACGTCGGGCCCGGTCGCGACCAGGTCGAGATCGTCGCGGTGCGCGCGCTGGGTCACCAGCAGGCAGAAGTCGTACGCCGACCCGGTCAGCGTCTGCGCCGCGTCCTCGGGTCCCCAGGACCACTGCTCGCCCGACGGTGAGACCAGGTCGATTCGGAACTCCTCGGTCGGCGGCTCGAGCTGGTGCACGCTGTAGGCGTAGTTGCGGGTGCGCACGCCGAGGTGGGTGACGTGCCGCAGCCGGTCGGTGGGCTCCACCTTCACGCCGAGCGCAGCGGCGACGTCCAGCGCGTGCGCCCAGGTCTCCATGAAACGTGCGGTCGCCATCGAGGCGGGGCTCATCGGCGGCCCGTACCACGGGAGCTTCTGCCCCGTCGGGTAGTCGCGCAGCATGGTGACCAACGCCGGGCGACCGGTCTGCCAGCGGGCGAGGATCTCGGTTCCCGATGCCTCGGCGCCGGCGAAGGCCTGAGCATCGACGAAGCCGTTCGGGTCAGCCATCGCCTCGAGGACCAGGGCGTCCCAGGCCTCCTTGTCGGTGCCCGCGGCGATCGCACTCTCGTCGGTCCACGCCAGGTGGGCGATCGTGGTGGCGATGTCCCAGCCCTCAGCCGGGGTCATCGTGCGCCAGCCGGCCTCGTCCAGCCCGGACACCAGTGCCTCGAGGGCATCTCCCTCGGCGGTGAGGTCGGTCAGGACCTGTTCCAGTACGGCGTTGGTTCCTGGGTTCATGCTGATTCCCGTCGGGGTAGTTCGTCCTCGAGGACGGCGGCCCAGCGGTCGAGGATCTTCGAGCGCCGTTGCTGGTCGTTGCTGATGGTGTTGGCCAGGCCGAGACCCCGGATCAGGTCGAGCGTCGCCTGGACCAGCTCGCGGGCACCCGGTTTCGACTCGTCCGCGGCGAGCATCCTCACCGTCAGCCGGTGCGTCTCCCGGCCCGTGACCTGCTCGAACGGGCCGAGCGCGGCGAGGAGCGTCGGGTCGCTGCGAGCGGCGACCCACAGCTCCAGGGCAGCCACGAAGACGTCGGAGGTGAAGTGCTCGCCGAGCATCTCCAGGACTGCCCGGGTGCGAGCGGGCCCGTCGGGCAGCGAGGCCGCAGCCTGGGCGAGCTCGTCGCGGCGCAGCAGGGCCAGGTGCTCGACGGCGGCGATCACCAGGTCGTTCTTCGTCGGGAAGTGGTGCAGCTGCGCTCCGCGGCTCACGCCCGCGCGCTGGGAGACCAGTGTCGTCGAGGTCCCGCTCCAGCCGTAGTCGACCAGGCACTGGGCGGTCGCCTCGAGCAGGCGCTGTCGCATGGCGCGCGTCCGCTCCTCCTGGGGAACCCGGGTGGTCGTCACCGGGCCATCGTCGCCCGGCCAGCAACAAACAGTCAAGCCTGACTTTTAGTTTGTGGACGGTCCGCCCGTGCCGACAACCGGTGAATATGTCGATCTTGAGACGTATGCCTGCTTTGTCCCTAGGGTCGAGGACGTCATCCCAGGAGGCACTGCCGTGACCGACACCTACCCCGCACCCGCCCAGACGGGGCCCGAGCCCGAGCCCTTCGTCGAACCCTGGGCGCACTGGGGGCGTCGGGTCGGGGCCACCCTGCTCGACGCCGGCCTGCAGCTCCCGTTCGTGGTGCTGACGGTGATCATCACGACGATCGCCACCGATCCTCACTCCGGGCTGGCGGTCCGGCTGATCGCCGACCTGATCGGGCTCGCGGTGTCGATCGCGTCGCTGGTGTTCGCCATCTGGAACGGCATCGTGCGCCAAGGGCGCCACGGCGCCAGCGTGGGCAAGCAGTGCTTCGGCATCCTCGTCCTCTCGATGAACGACGCGCGTCCGATCGGCGGTCTCGCCACCTTCGGGCGCAACCTCCTGCACGTACTGGACTCCCTGTCGTTCGGCCTCGGCTACCTGTGGCCGCTCTGGGACAAGAAGCGCCAGACCTTTGCCGACAAGGCCATGAACACGGCTGTCCTGTACCTGCCCGGCGTCCGCTTCTAGTTCCGATCCGGCGCGCGCGGGCTGCGGCGAGTCATTCGCACGGTCGGACGGCATCACCTAGCGTCAGTGCCACTCGACTGCAGGAGGACACTCATGTCCGATCCGGAACAACCCGACCCGAATCAGCCGGTCCCGCCACCGTCGGCCTACCCGCCGCCGCCCGCGTATCCGCCGCCCCCGGCTTACCCCGCACCGCCGACCTACGCACCGCCGACCTACGCACCGCCGCCGGCGTACGGGCAGCAACCGCAGGTGTACGGGCAGCCGCAGTACGGGCAGTACCAGCAGTCGGCGTACGGCGCGCCCAGCCCGTACGCGCACTGGGGACTTCGACTGGCGGGCTACCTTCTCGACTCGGTCCTTCTCGCTCCGGGCTACATCGTCGGCGAGATCGGTTTCGTCGTCGCCGGAAGCAGCGGCGCCAGCAACTCGGCCATCACCATCGGCACCGTTTTCGGGGCAGTTGGATTCCTGGCCGCGCTCGGGTTCGCCATCTGGAACCAGATCATCCGCCAGGGACGGACCGGCCAGAGCTTGGGCAAGCAGTGGATGAACATCCGACTGGTCAGCGAGCAGACCGGCCAGCCCATCGGTGGCGGCGCGGTCTTCGGACGCGCGCTGCTGCACATCCTCGACGCACTGCCCTGCTACCTCGGTTACCTGTGGCCCTTGTGGGACGACCGGCGCCAGACCTTCGCCGACAAGATCATGCACACCGTGGTCGTGCCGGCTCCGAAATACCCGGTCGCCGGTTACCAGCCGCCGCCGTACCCGCCGGCCTGAGGCAGCCGTGACCGAGCCCACCGAGCCCTCAGGTCCGGACAGCTTCTGGCAGCCCGCACCGCAGCTCCCTCCTCAGGCTGAGTACCGGCTGCCCCCGGACCCGACGATGTCTGTGCCACGCATCGAGCTGCCGCCGATGCCGGTGACCCGGGACTACGCGCGGTGGGAATGGCGGGTCGCCGCGTCCGTGATCGATGCCGCGCTCCTCCTTCCCTGGCTCGTCCTGGTTCGCACGGGCGAGCAGACGATCACACCCGGCTCACCCACCGGGGGCCCCGGCCGCGTACTCGTGTACGTCGGGTCTGCGGGCTTCCTGGCGTTCTTGATGTGGAACTCGGTGATCCGGCAAGGACACCAGGGGGCGAGCCTGGGCAAGTCCTGGGTCGGGCTCCGCGTGATCGAGGAGGAGAGTGGTCACGAAATGGGCGTTCCGCGATCGTTCGCCCGAACACTGCTGCACATCGTGAATGCGATTCCCTTCGCCCTCGGGTACCTATGGCCGTTGTGGGACAAGAAGAGCCAGACGTTCTCCGACAAGATCACGCACACGGTCGTGGTGTACGTGCGGCGCCGCTGAAATCGAGCCACGCCGGTCGCCGCCGCAGCGAACCAGTAGATTCGCCACATGGGGATCAACCGGACGCTGACCACCAGGCGCCGGTTCGCCATCGCCACCTCGGTCGCCTCGGTCTTCTTCCTGGTCCTGGGCCTGGTCTGGGGACCGAGCATCGCGCTCACGCTGCAGGGGACGCCGACCACCACCAACGGCTGGCTCTTCATCGGCTGGCTCATCGGCGGCCCGCCGTTCCCGATCGCGTGCCTGCTGTGGTTCGAACGCAGCCGGATGAAGCGGACGAACGTGATCGCCTGGACCTACGCGATGGCCGTGGTCTGCGGCGCCAACCTGTTCATCCTGCCGGCGCGGGTCTTCGGTGTGTCCTGGCAGTTCGGCACCGCCGGCATCCTGGTCGGCGACCCGCTCAGCGCGGGCTGGGTGTGGGGGGTGCTCGCGAACGTCGTCGGGGGTGCCTTCACCGGGCTCGTGTTGCTGATCCTGAACAAGTCGACCGCGACCGGGCCGACGCAGGCCCAGCGCGCCATGACGGCACGGTTCCTCGAGCGTGCCTGGCTGGTGGGCCTGATCGTCACGCTCGGTTTCGCCCTGTACGGCGGCAACGGAGCCGGCATCTTCAACAACGGCACCTAGAACGGCGGGCACACGGCGCGCTGGACCGGTGCGCCGGGTGATGGACAAGGGGTCCCTCGACCTCCACAATCAGGCGCAGGGGGATGGGCCCGCGCGACCGGGGTTGCGGTCGTACGAGAGGAGTCCGTACATGCGCGGCAAAGATTCCGACGAGAACGCCCGGATCGCGCAGCTGGCGAGGAAGGCCCGTTTCTCCGATTTCAGCGACGCCGAGATGAGCATGGTCCTGGACGCGGCGACGTACCTGACCGTGCCCGAGGGCTGGGCGATGATGGCCGAGAACACCCCCGCCGACAAGGCGTACCTGATCCTCTCCGGCGAGGTCTCGGTACGTCGGGGCGGCGCCGAGGTCGCCCGGGTGGGTTCCGGTGAGCTGGTCGGCGAGATGGCCCTGGTCAATCACAAGCTCCGGTCGGCGACCGTTGTCACGGAGACTCCGCTCGAGGCCCTGCACTTCACCGACGCTGCCGTGGCCGCACTGAACGAGAAGATCCCGCACTTCAAGGACGCGCTCACCGGTGTGGTCGAGGAGCGCGTCCACCGTGACCAGGGTGACTGACCTCGCGCGATGACCCGGCCCGATGGATGGCCCGTCGTTTCCGATCTCTCCTCGCCGGAGACGCGTTGGGGGCTGACATTCACGAACGAGTCGGTCGAGGCCGACTACAAGGTGTGGAGACGTGGCCACGCCCGCGCCTTCATGCAGGTCGCCATGTACGGCGCCGCCGGGGCTGCGACGTGCGCCTTCATCGCTGTCGTCTTCGGCGCCCTGAGCCACCTGCGGGTACTCGCCCTGATCCTGATCCCGCTGATGGTGTTGCTCCTGCTCGTGGGCGGTGTCGTGACCGGCATCGAGTCACGCAGCCACCAGGTGCTGGCCTGGGGAGCGGTTGCGAACCTGATCGGCGGGTGCCTCGCCGTCGCCCTGACCTACGAGATGAACGACCCGGCACTCACGGGTGCCTGCGTGACGATGGCGGCCTACTTCGGCCTGACCATGTTCAGGCTGCCACCGACGGTGGCCCTGGTGTCCGTCGGTACCTACATCCTGCTCGCCTGCGCCGCCGTCATCCGGATGCACGCCGAGGGACACGTCACGAACCAGCAGTTCGCGGTCGGGCTCTTCATCCCCGTCACGGCCCTGCTCTCGGGCATGGTCCTGAACCTGGCGATCGAGTGGATCACCCGCCAGACCTACGTCGACCACCTGATCATCGACGCACAGCAGGAAGCGCTCTTCGACGAGCGCAGCAACATGGCCCGGTTCGTCTCGCCCGACATCGCCGAGACCGCGCACCTGTCCGGACTGAACCTGAACCTGCGGACCGAGATCTACAGTCTGACCGCCGTGAGCATCGACCTCCGCGGCTTCACCACGTTCACCCAGCAGCACGGTGCCGAGTTCATGGTCCAGGTGCTGCAGGAGTACTACGCGGTCGTGATCGAGGCCGCCCAGGAGTACGGCGCGACCGTGAAGGACTTCGCCGGTGACGGCGCGCTGATCCTGGTGGGCGCGCCCTTCCCCCGACCGGATCACACCCGGGTCGGGCTCCGCCTGGCCCGGCACATGATCCACCGGGTGCGCGAGGTCACCGACAGGTGGTCCACGCCGGAGACGCCGCTCGGTGTCGGCATCGGGATCTCGTCCGGCGAGTGCGCGGTCGGTGCGATCGGCACCGCACAGCAGCTCGAGTACGCCGCGGTCGGCACCACCGTGAACCTCTCCGCCCGCCTGTGCTCGATCGCCCAGGACGGCGAGATTCTGATGGGGCCGGGAACGGCGCGCGCCCTGGAGGAGTCGCCGGGCTGGAGCCGCAAGGTGCTCACCCTGCCCGGGATTCCCGAGCCGGTCGAGGTGACCATCGAGGACACCCGGGCCCCGGCTCCGCTCCTGACCACGCCCGGTACGGTCCCGATCCAACGCTTCGGAGCAGCGGACTACCCGACCGAACCGGACGAGGACCTGGTCGTCGAGCACGCAGAGTCCCCAGAAGCCGTCACCCCACCTGAGTCCCCGTAGCCTTCTCGGTGTGAACCTCTTCGAGTTCGAGGGCAAGCGCCCGACCGTGCACCCCGACGCCTTCATCGCGCCGACCGCGACCCTGATCGGCGACGTGACCGTCGAGAAGGGCGCGAGCATCTGGTACGGCGCCGTCCTGCGTGCCGACATCTGCCGGATCGTGATCCGCGAGGGAGCCAACGTCCAGGACAACTCGGTCCTGCACGGCGCCCCGGATGCCCTGGTCGAAGTAGGCCCCGGAGCGACGGTGGCGCACTCGTGCGTGGTTCACGGAGCGGTCCTGGAGGAGAAGGCGCTGCTCGGCAACAGCAGCACGATGCTCGACGACACCCGCCTCGGTGCCGGCTCGATGGTCGCCGCCGGGTCGCTGGTCAGCCCGGGCACGACCATTCCGGCCGGCGTCCTCGCCGCCGGCACCCCGGCGGTGGTGAAGAAGCCGATCGAGGGCACCGCTGCACAGTTCTGGGTCGAGGCGAACCCGCCGTACTACGCCGAGCTCGCCCAGCGCCACCGCGCGGGGATCACGCCCGTCTGAGGTTTCTCCCCGGGTCGTCACAACCGCTTCAGGGCGGTCTCGGCGGCGTTGAAGCCGCACATCCCGTGCACGCCACCACCCGGCGCTGCCGCAGACGAGCACAGGTAGACCCCCTGGATCCCCAGCGTGTAAGGGTTGGCGGCCACCCGCGGCCGGAAGACGATCTGCCGCGCGTTGTTCGCGCCGGCCCCGATGTCGCCGCCCACGTAGTTCGCGTTGTACGCCGCCATGTCGGTCGCCGAGCGGACGTAGGTCCCGACGATCCGCTCCCTGAAGCCCGGCGCGAAGCGCTCGATCTGGGACGTCAGTGCCTCGGTCGCGTCACCGGTGTACCCGGCGGGCACGTGCGCGTAGGCCCAGAGAGGATTGATCGAGCCGACCGATCGCGACGGATCGGCCAGGTACTGCTGCCCGATCAACGCGAACGGCTTCTCCGGCATCTCGCCGCGCACGGTCGCCGCCTCGACGGCGACGATCTCCTCGGCGGTTCCGCCCAGGTGCAGGGTGCCGGCGCGACGGCAGTCCTCGTTGGTCCACGGCACGTCGCCCTCGATCGCGTAGTCGACCTTGTGGACGGCGGGACCGTACTCGTAGCGCCGGAACGCCCGCCGGATCCGCGCGGGCAGCTCGTCGCCGAGCAGGTCCAGGACCCCCGCCGGTGCGAGGTCGAGCAGCACGACGTCCGGCTCGAACCCGGCGACCTCGCGCAGCTGGGCCCGCGAGGTGACCCGGACGCCGGTGCGCACCGTCCCGCCGAGCGAGGCCAGCTTGGCGATCAGCGCATCCGCGATCGACTGCGAACCCCCCTCGGCCACCGGCCAGCCGGCGCGATGCCCGGCTGCGGTCAGCATCAGACCGATCGACCCGCTCAGCGGCGTGTCGAGGCGTCCGAAGGCATGGGCCGCGACGCCGGTGTACAACGCACGTGCCGGATCGTCCTTCCAGTGCTTCACCGTCCAGGTCGCCGGCAGCAGGGCCTGCGGACCGAACCGGCCGAACGCGATCGGGTGCTTCGGCAGGTGGACCGCCGGCCCCATCGCGTCGACGATGATCGCGTCGAACGTGCGGACCAGGGGCCCGAAGACCCGGCGCCAGGCCTTCGCGTCGGCGCCGAGGGTGGCGTCGGTGTCGGCGAAGCCGCGGCTGACGATCCCGGCGCGACCGTCGTCGAGGGGATGCGCGAAGTCGACCTCGGGCCACAGCCAGCGCAGGCCGAGGTCCTCCAGTCCGAGCGTCGCGAAGTACGGCGAGGTCACCCCGGTCGGGTGGAAGGCCGAGCAGTCGTCATGGCGCAACCCGGGCACGATGCGCTCCGTCGTACGGGTTCCGCCGCCGGCGACGTCGGCCGCCTCGAGGACGGTGACCTCCAGGCCGGCCTGGGCGAGCCGGACGGCACCGGCCAGTCCGTTGGGTCCGCTCCCGACCACCACCGCAGTGCTCATCGTCGCCCTGTCCCCCGCCGCAGCCGGTCAGCCCTGGCCGCTCGTCAGCGACTGCTGACGAACGTAGCCCGGAGACGTCCAGGTCGTGGTCAGCGGGATCGGGCCGTTGGGGAGCCACGGCTGCTCGGCCACGCAGTCGGCGACGTTCCAGGTCCCGCGCTCGACCACGCCGAGGGCCGCGTCGATGATCCGGTACTCCTGCGGCGGGTTCAGCCACGGGGTCCGCTGCGACTCGCAGTACGCGACGACCAGGTCGCCGGGCGCGAGGTTCAGCCGCTTCTGGACCGCAGCGATCAACCGTTCGTCGTGCAGGTGACCGTCTCCGAAGTTCCAGCCGAGGATCGCGTTGCAGACGAACTCACCGTCCCGGATCGTGCGCGTCTCGATGTCGTCGAGGTGGACCCGGGCAGCCGAGAACAGGCCGCGTCCCTGGCTGTGCAGGGCACGCCACGAGGTGACCTTCTGCAGGGTCATCTCGGCGTCGTCCTTCTCGTACGGCGTCGGCTTCATCCGCTGCAGCTGGTCCACCTGGTTCTCGACCATGGGCAGCTCGTTGAGCCGCTCCTCGATCCCCGGTTTCATCAGCCAGATCGCCGACGCCCAGTTGCCGGCGTACTGACGCATCGAGGGCAGGAACGAGACCAGCTCCGGGCGCAGGGTGCCGAGGATCGGCCAGAAGGTCAACAGCGCGAACACCGGGATCAGCAGCAGCGGCGCGTCGAAGCTCCAGATGTTGTAGACCGACGCGCCGAAGCCGTGACCGAACCCGCCCCACAGCACGATCGCGATGTAGCCGAAGTACACGTTCCACTCCAGCGGCACCGCGAGCGGGAACGTCGAGGTGATGAAGATGTGGAACACGAGCATGGCGATCGCGCCGATCCTCGCGACGGTGTTGTCGGTGGTGAGCAGCAGCGTCACCGGAATGATGATCTCCACCGTGGTTCCACCCACGTGTGCCATGAACCAGGCCAGCCTGCTGGGCCGCAGGTCGTCGGGGAAGTTGCGGTAGTGCGCGCGCTTCACGAAGCCCGGCTGCCCGGGCTGGTTGGAGACCATCGCCGGCACGACGTTCCCGAAGTGCAGGCCGAGCTTCGAGGTCCCCGCGCCGATCCAGACGATGCAGATGATGATCTTGAAAGCCACGACCAGGTCGACGAAGTCGGCCGCGGTCGCACCGTGCCGGGTCACCAAAGCACCCAGGGTGGCGGAGAACAGCATGATCGGCAGGTACTGCTCGGACCGCGCCGCCAGGAAGACCACCTTGTCCCGCAGGCCCATCAACGGCATCGTCACCAGGATCGGGATGAAGGCGTGGACCGGCACCAGCTCCTGCGGTCCCGTACCCAGCGGGACGTGGCTGACCGGCACAGCGTGCACAGCCAGCGGGTAGACGAGACTGGCGAGCACCGCGACGTAGAGCCCCACGTCGAGGAGCGTGCGCTCGTCACCACCGGTGCCCGGAACGTGCCGGCCCCAGGGCGCCATCCGCAACGTTCCCGGACGGATCCAGTAGCGGATGTTGCCCAGCATCGGGGTGAAGTGGCCGCAGAGCGGACCGAAGGCGCCGCCGAGCCCGATGACCTCGAGCAGCATCAGCCAGATGGCGAGCTTCTGGTAGACGACGATATTGTCGAACCAGGTGCCCGGGTCGCCGAAGTGCACCCCGGCCGTCGTGGCCGACGTGACCGCCAGGCCGACCCCGAAGTACAGCCCGAGCATCTTCAGGACGTAGACGACGTGCAGGACGCGCGGGGTACCGAAGCCGTCGTCGACCCAGTGCACGGCGAGGATCCGGATCCGCTCGCGCAGGGGGAGCTGCAGGAAGGTGGCCGGCTCGACAGGCTGTTCACTCGGGTTGATAAATCCCATGCCCGGAGTCTGCTGTGGCCGGGCCGTCCCGGCAAGGACCGCAAAACTCTGGCGCCCGGGAGTGACACTGTGCAAATCTGTCCCATGGCCTCCCACCGCTGGATCACCCGGACAACGGCAGCACTCGCCGTGGCCGTGCTGCTGACCGTGTCGCTGACGGCCGGAGGCAACGCCTCGGCGACCAACCCGCCCGCGCCGACGGCGTCGTGCGATGCGATCAGTCCCTATGCGGTCCCCTGCGTCGCCCTCGGGAAGGTGTCGGACGCCGTCGCCACCGAGTGCCGCCGGGTCGGCGTACCGGATGTCCTGTGCACACTGCCGCTCGCGCACAACGTCACCCAGGCCGCGCGCGACGCGTACCAGGTCTCGTGGGTCCACCAGGCCGCCCAGTTCCAGTACGCCCTGGGCGACGCGCTGCCGTTGCGTGATGCCCAGTGGCTCGGAACCCACAACTCGTTCAACAGCCTGGTCAACGGCCTGACCATCTCGCATGCCGATTCCAACCAGCAGCTCACCCTGACCCAGCAGCTCGACATCGACGTGCGCGCTCTCGAGCTCGACCTGCACTACATCCCGCGCGTGGAGCTCCTCGGGGCCAGTGCTGTCACGGTCTGCCACGGCCAGGGTCCGAGCGCCGGCAACCTCGGCTGCACCACCGAACCGTTGTTCAGCACCGTCCTGCCGGAGATCGCGACCTGGCTCAACGCCCCGGCGCACTCGAACCAGGTGATCCTGCTCTACCTCGAGGACGAGATGAGCAACGCGGCCGCCTACGCCTCGACGATCTCCACCCTGGACCGGGTGCTGCGGCGTCCGGACGGCACCAGCCTGATCTACCGACCCGACCCGACCCAGCACGCCGGCAACGGCTGCACGCCACTGCCGATGGGCATCTCGCGCGACGACGTGCGCGCGTCCGGTGCTCGCGTCGTCCTGGTCGGCTCGTGCGCTGCCGGCTGGTCCTCCGACGTGTTCGACTGGAACCCCGCACACGTCGAGAGCGGGTCGACTTCGGCGTACCAGCCCTACCCGGCGTGCGACGCGACCTACGGCCCGGGCGTCTACGCCTCGGAGATGGTCCGCTACTTCGAGGACAGCACCCTGGTCTCCGCCCTGCTGACACCCCTGGCACCTCCGGGAAACCCCGAGGCGCTGACGCCCGACAAGGTCGCCTCGATGACGAGCTGCGGCGTGAACCTCTTCGGCTTCGACCAGTTGCTGCCGGAGGACGGTCGGATCCAGTCCTCGATCTGGAGCTGGGCACCGGGCGAGCCGAAATCAGGTGGTGGCAGCTGCACCCTGCAAGGGGCCGATGGCCGCTGGGTCGCTGCGCCGTGCGGGGACACTCACCCGGCTGCCTGCCTGTCCGGAACCACCTGGACGGTGACCACGCCTGTCGACGCCGCGTCGGCGCTCGCGGCGTGTGCGGCGATCGGCTCCACCTTCGCGCTGCCTCGCGCCGGCGACCAGAACTCCGCCCTGCACGCGGTGGCCGGGGCCGCGGGGGCGTGGATCAAGTACGCGATCTCGTAGGCCCGCGCGCCGGTGTGTGCCGGAGCACGCCACGAACTCGGTCTCCCTGGAGGTCGCAGACCTGGCAGCCAGAACAGGTGCGGATCGGACAGCTCTGCAGGCTCTGTCGCTCAGCGACGTTCGTTCTTGTCGCGGCGACTCGTCGTGATCAGGGTGACCACGGTCAAGCCGATGCCGAGCACCAGACCGAGCACATCACGCGACCAGGCGGCGAGCACCAGGATCGTCAGCCCGCACCAGACACCGAACGGGACCTGACCGAAGAACGTGCGCATGGGTCGAGTGTCGCACCTGCGGCCCTAGTAGAACCTGTTCCACTTTCCTGTGTGCCGGACTACCGTGAGCGGGTGACCGAAACCGCGACGAATTCCTTCACCGTCACCAACCCTGCGACCGGCGAATCGGTGGGTACCTTCCCGATCCACACGGCCGAGGACATCGCGCAGCGTGCGACCGCGGCCCGGGCGGCGCAGCTGTGGTGGGCCGGGCTGACCTTCGCCGACCGCAAGCGCCGGATCAACCGGTGGATCGCGGCGATCGCGAAGGAGTCCGATGAGATCTGCGACCTCGGGTTCGCCGAGACCGGTCGCCCGCGCGGTGACGTCCAGTTCGAGCTCATCGCGGGCCTCGAGGACCTGCGCTGGGCGGCGGCCCATGCCGAACGTGTCCTGAAGGAGAGGAGGGTCGCCCCGGGGATGGCGCTGTTCAACTTCGGCGCCCGGGTGTCCTACCCGCCGCTGGGGGTGGTCGGCGTGATCGCGCCGTGGAACGTGCCGATCTACACCGTCCTGTGCGGGATCGCCTACGCGCTCGCCGCCGGCAACGCCGCCATCGTGAAGCCGAGCGAGTACGCCCCCGCGAGCTCGGTGCTGGTGATCGAGGCCTTCGCGACGGCGAACCCCGACGCCCCGGCCGGGCTGATCAGCTGGATCACAGGTTTCGCCGAGACGGGCAACGCGCTGTGCACCGCGGGCCTGGACAAGATCGCCTTCACCGGGTCGGTGCCGACCGGGCGCAAGGTGATGGCCGCGTGCGCGCAGCACCTCACTCCGGTGCTGCTCGAGCTCGGCGGCAAGGACGTGACGATCGTCGCCGAGGACGCAGACGTCGAGAAGGCCGCGCAGGCCGTCGTGTGGGGCGGGTTCTTCAACGGCGGCCAAGCCTGCGTCGGGATCGAACGCGTCTACGTCACCCGGGCCGTCCGCGAGCCGTTCCTGGCCCGGGTCAAGGAGATCGCCTCGAAGGTCACGACCGGCCTGGACGACGGCGACGCCTACGGGCCGATGATCGTGCCCGCGCAGATCGACCTCGTACGACGCCACGTAGGCGCTGCGATCGACGCAGGTGCGACGGCCCTCGTCGGAGGGGTCGACTCGATCAGGGCTCCCTTCGTCGATCCGGTCGTCCTGATCGACGTACCGGAGGACAACCCGGCCGTGCAGGAGGAGACCTTCGGGCCGGTGATCGTGATCAACACGGTCGCCGATGTCGACGAGGCGATCGCCAAGGCCAACGCCACCAGGTTCGGCCTCGGCTCCTCCGTGTTCTCGGCCCGTCGTGGTCGCGAGATCGCGCACCGCCTCAAGGCCGGCGGCACCACGATCAACTCGGTGCTCACCTTCGTCGGGATGCCCTCGGTCCCGTTCGGCGGGATCGGGGACTCCGGCTTCGGCCGTTTCCACGGCGACGACGGCCTCCGTGAGTTCGCCGCTCCGAAGGCGACGACGACCAAGCGATTCCAGCTCGGTCCGGACATGCAGTCCTTCCCCCGGCGGCCCGATGACTTCGAGCAGGTCCGCAAGATGGTCAAGTTCCGCTATGCGAAGCGACGTGGCGTGTGAGTGCGCTCGCGCGCTTCGCTGACGTGGCAGGTCTCCCGGAGCCTGACCTGTCGGAGCCCGCGGTCCGCGAGTTCGCCAACCAGTTCGCTCTGGACGTCTCATCGGTCGACGGCGCCCAGCGGGCGGCCTTCTTCGCCGCCACCGGCGACCAGGCGTTCGCCGTCGTCCAGCGGATCTACGCCCACGACTTCGCGCCCAGGGTCCGCTCGGTCCTCGGAGCCGTGCTTCCGGAGTTCGCCGTACCCGACCCCACCTCGTTCGGCGGGGACAGCTGGACCCTGCTCGAGGCCTTCATGGTCGAGGTGGCCCGGCTGCACGACCTCGACCCGGTCATCACCGAGCTGGTCCGGCTGCGGGGAGCCCGCTTGCACGACTGCGCCGTCTGCAAGTCCCGACGCAGCCGGGATGCGATCGACGCGGGCGCGGACGACACCTCCTTCGCCGCCGTCGACGAGTGGTCCGTCAGCGAGCTCGATGCACCCACCCAGGCAGCACTGGCCCTGACCGACGCCCTGATCCTGACGCCGTACGACGTGCCGGTCGCGACCGTCCGGACCGCCCGGGACCAGCTCAGCGAGGACCAGGTCGTCGAGGTCGTGCTCGACGTGATGCGCAACGCCGCCAACAAGATCGCCGTCGCGCTCGGCGCCGATGCGGCGACCGTCACCGACGGTGTCGAGCTCTTCACCACCGACGCCGACGGCGCCCTGACCGTTCTCTGACGCCCACCGACCCGAGGAGCTCCATGACTGCCCACGCCCTGCCGTCCGGCTTCGACTTCACCGATCCCGACACCAACCTGGCCGGGATCCCGTACGACGAGTTCGCGGCCTTGCGCACCTCCCAGCCGGTCTTCTGGGTCGAGCAACCGGAGCACGCGCGCGCCGGCATGTCGGAGGCCTCGGGCTCGGGCTACTGGGCGGTGACCAAGCACGCTGACGTCCTGGCCGTGTCCAAGAACACCAAGGTCTTCTCGAGCCGGGAGAACGGGGTGATCATCCGCAACCCCGAGACCGCGACCCGCGAGTCGATCGAGATGACCCAGGTCGTGATCATCAACCAGGATGCGCCCGAGCACACCCAGCTGCGCTCGATCATCAGTCGCGGCTTCACCCCGCGTGCCATCGACGCGCTCGAGAAGGGCCTCGAGGAGGTCGCCCGCAGGATCGTGGCGAACGCCGTCGCCGCCGGCGCCGGCAACTTCGTCGACCAGATCGCCTCGCAGTACCCGCTCGAGGTGATCGGCGACATGCTCGGCATCCCCGTCGAGGACCGGCAGAAGATCTTCGACTGGACCAACCAGATGACCGGCGCCGAGGACGAGGACCTGGCCCGCGAGGACAACGACCCGGCCGCGGCAGCGACCGAGGTGCTGGTGTACTCGATGGGCCTCTCGGCCGACCGCCGGGAGAACCCGCGCGACGACATCGTCACCAAGCTGGTCAACGCAGACGTCGACGGCCGCGGACTGACCGACGACGAGTTCGGCTTCTTCGTGATCGCCCTGGCCGTCGCCGGCAACGAGACGACCCGGAACGCCACCACGCACGGCATGAAGGCGTTCTTCGACCACCCCGACCAGTGGGACCTCTGGGTCCGGGAGCGGCCGAGCACGATGGTGGACGAGGTGATCCGCTGGGCGACCCCGGTGACCTCCTTCCAGCGGACCGCGCTGGAGGACACCCAGATCGGTGGGGTCGCCATCAAGGCGGGGCAGCGCGTCGGGCTTTTCTACGCGAGCGCCAACTACGACGAGGACGTGTTCGACGACCCGGGCACCTTCGACATCACTCGTGCGAACAACCCGCACCTCGCCTTCGGGGGCCCCGGCGCGCACTACTGCATCGGCGCGAACCTGGCTCGCACCGAGATCCGGTTCATCTTCGACGCGATCGCCGACCTCGCCCCGGACATCGCCCGGACCGGACCGGAGAAGCGGCTCCGGTCTGGGTGGCTGAACGGGATCAAGACCCTCCCGGTCCGCTACACCGCCTGATCATGGCGCGGTCTGCAACGCCTCGGTCCTCACCACCGGCCCACGACGACCGAGGTGTGGCAATCCCGTCGGCGCCCCCCGGCATGATGTGCCCGTGCCCACCGAGATCCCCGACTTCCTCGAGATCGTCGAGCAGCTGCCCGAGGTGACCCGGATCGACTACGACCGCTACAGCAAGTTCGACGTCTCAGGGCGCACCTTCGGCTACCTGTGGGAGCCGACCAGGACCGTCGGCCTCAAGCAGACCGTAGCCGAGCAGATCGCGCTGGTCGCCGAGCGTCCTGAGGTTTTCGAGGTGCAATTCACCTCGTGGGGTTTCGGGTGGGTCGTCGTCCACCTCGAGCGGCTGGAGCGCGACGAGCTGTGCGAGCTCACCTTCGAGGCCTGGCGCCTGACGGCTCCCGGCGTGCTCGTCGAGCTACGCGCGGACGTGCTGCCGGAGTGACCCGAGCGGGCCGGAGACCGCAATGCGGTTGCCGGGGACAACACCGCCGCGACTGCCTGTAACCTCAGTCGGGCCCGTCCGTCATAGAAGAAACGAGCAATAATGGTTGACGTCAAGAGTGTTCTGGACGCCGCTGGCGTCACCAACCCCGAGGTTCGCGAGTACGTCGCGTACTGGGCCGACCTCACCGGTGCGGCCAACGTCGAGGTTGTCAGCGCTGCTGACGACGCCCGCCTGATCGCCGAGTGCCTCGAGGCCGGCGAGCTCGACCCCGCCGGAGACGGCCTCTACTACTCGCGCAGCTACCACAAGGACACGGCCCGCTCCGAGGAGCGCACCGTCGTCGCGACCAGCAACGAGTCCGACCAGGGCCTGTACAACAACTGGCGCTCGGCCGCCGAGATGACCCCGATGCTCACCGAGAAGATGCGCGGCGCCTCCGCCGGCAAGACCATGTACGTGATCCCGTACCTGATGGCGCCCCCCGGCAACGCGCTGGCCCCCTGGGCCACCGGTGTCCAGGTGACCGACTGCCGCACCGTCGTGCTGCACATGATCCGGATGGCCCGCGTCGGCATCGAGTACGTCAACGACCTCGCGGACCCGAACCAGTTCGTCCGTGCCGTGCACGTCACCGGTGACCTGGAGAACCTCGGCCAGGGCACGCCGGAGGACGAGCGCTACTTCGTCACCGTCGCCGACGAGCGGACGATCCTGCACTTCGGTTCGTCGTACGGCGGCAACGCCCTGCTCGGCAAGATCGCCCACGGCCTGCGGCAGGCGGCGTACGACGGCTGGGCGTCCGGCAAGTTCCTCGCCGAGCAGTACATGCTCATCGGCATCAAGGACAAGGAGACCGGCAAGACGTACCACATCTGTGGTGGCTTCCCGAGTGCCTCCGGCAAGACCAACCTCGCGATGATGCTGGCACCCGACGCCCTCGGGGAGCGGTACCACGTCTCCTTCTACGGCGACGACATCGCCTGGCTGTGGGTCGACGAGGCCACCGGGAAGCTCTACGGCATGAACCCGGAGTACGGCGTCTTCGGTGTCGCGAAGGACACCAACGAGGGCACCAACCCGACCGCACTGGAGTCGATCGCACCGGGCACCGGCGCGATCTTCACCAACATCGCCTACAACACGATCACCCACGAGGTCTGGTGGGAGGGCCGTACTCCCACGCCGCCCGCCGACGTGCACGGCTGGGTGGACTGGCTCGGCAACGCCATTGCGGACCGTGAGCCTGGCGACGACTCGCCGTGGGCGCACCCGAACAGCCGTTTCACCACCACGCTGGACAACGTCCCGAACATCGCGAGCGACTACAACGCCGCCTCGGGCGTGCCGATCGACGCGATCATCTTCGGCGGCCGCACCCGCGACCGCGAGCCGCTGATCCGCGCGATCCACGATCTCGCCGAGGGCGTCTACGACGGCCTGACCCTGGGCGCCGAGGCGACCGCTGCGGCCGAGGGCAAGGAGGGCGTGCTGCGGTACGACCCGATGTCGAACCGCCCGTTCATGGCGTACGGCGAGGGCGACTACGCGCAGCACTACCTCGACATCGTCGGGGCAGCGACGGACCAGCCGATCTTCGCCCACGTGAACTGGTTCCAGCGCGGCGAGGACGGCCGCTTCCTCTGGCCCGGCTACCGCGACAACCTGCGCCCGCTGCTGTGGCTGCTCCAGCTCAAGAACGGCGAGGTCAAGGGTCGTGAGACCGCGGTCGGCATCATCCCGACCGAGGACGAGCTGAACCTCGAGGGCGTCGACATCACGCCCGAGGACCTCAACACGATCCTGACGATCAACGTGCCGCGCTGGAAGCAGGAGATGGCGAACCGCGAGGAGCACCTCGCCCAGTTCCCGAACCTGCCCGAGGCGATCTGGGAGGCCCACCGCCGCGTGGCCGCCGCTCTGGAGAACGAGCCCGAGGCCTGAGCTCTCGCTGCACTCCGACGTCGGCGTCCGGGTCGAAGACCTGCACTGACCTCAGAGCGAGTCGGGCACGACGAACTCGTCGGGATCAGTCCACGGCGGGATGCTCGCCAGCGCCGAGGACACCAGAGCTGCCCGTGCCACGATCAGCGCGGCACGACGGATCCGGCCGGAACCGTCGTCGGGGGTGTGCTGCTCGACCACTTTGCGGATCTGGCCACCGCTGTACGACGGCCGCTCGCCGACCACGCGCGGCACGTCCGGCAGCGCCAGCAGGATCGGCAGGATCTGGGTGCCGATGGGTTCGATGAGCTGGTAGCGGCCGTAGCCGCCGAGGTCATGCCAGACCTGCTCGACATCGAGGCGACCCTTGCGGATCTCCTTGTCCTGGGCCGCGAGGGTCGCCTTGGCGGCGCCCGTCACAGCGGCAGTGAGCTCGGCTTCGGAGAATTGCACGGGACCAGCATGCCCCGGACCGGCACCGGGCCGAAGGTCAGGACGCCAGCACGGCCGTTGCTGCGCCGGTCATCGCGGTGTCGGCCACCTCGTCGACCCGCAGGAAACGACCGATCCGCTCATGACCGAGCACGGCCGTCGGTACGCCGTCACGGAACACCGGCCGACCGGCGACGAGGACCGCGCGGACGGTCGCGTCGTTGCGGTTCACCATCCGTGACAGCCCGCCGTACTCCTCGACCGGGCTCTCCGAGTAGGCCTCCAGGGTGGCGTCGAGCCGCTCGGGGTCGAGGACCGCGATGTCGGCACGGTCGCCGACGCGCAGGTGCCCGGCGTCCAGGCCGTACCACTCGGCCAGCTCGCCGGTGAGCCGGTGGACCGCGTGCTCGGTGGTCATGAACGGGCTACCGGCTTGTTCGGCGTCGCGCACGTGCTTGAGCAGCCTCAGGCCCATGTTGTAGAACGCCATGTTCCGCAGATGTGCCCCAGCATCCGAGAATCCCATCTGGATGCCGGGCTCCCGGGCCATCTTCTGGAGGAACTCGGGCCGGTGGTTGGAGATCGTGGTGCGCCAGCGGAGCCGGGTGCCGTGCTCGAGAACGAGGTCGAGGAACGCGTCGACCGGGTGCAGGCCACCTCGCTCGACCCCGACCTGGCCGAAGGACTTGCCGACCAGTGACGCGTCCGGGCACTCGACGATGTCTGCGTCGAAGAAGTCGCGGTGCCAGACGCGGGGGCCGTACTTGGCGTCGTAGTCCTTGCGGAACGCCCGCCGGTAGTCCTCATCGGCCAGCAGGGTGTTGCGCGCGACCTGCTCCGATAGGTGCAGAGCTGCGGCACCGGAGCCGAACTCCTCGAAGATCACCAGGTCGATGCCGTCGGCGTACACCTCGAACGGGACGGGCAGGTGCTGCCAGCGGAAGTTCCCGCCCAGGCCGTTCACGATCCGCGCGATCGGGCCCATGATCCTGATGACCACCGGCAGGGCCTTGATGTCCGCAGCCGAGAGCAGGCTGGTCTTCAGGCGCTTGCGGAACAAGCCGAGCGAGGAGAACGACTGCGCCAGGATGTTCAGCGGGTTCTTGATGTTCGGACCGGACTGGAGCACGCGGTCACGACGCCGCAGAACCGCATTGAGGCGACGCAGCTCGCGGTTCTTCGCGAACGTCGACGGCAGGGTGCGCGAACGACAGGTGTCCCCGTCGAGCTTGTCGAAGAGCAGCTGCTGCGAGCTCATCCCGAGGAACCCGGCGTCGAGCGCCTCGGTGAGCATCGCCTCCATCTGGCCGATCTCGGCGTTCGATGCCCGGATCCCCTTGCGGGTGGCCCGATCCAGGCCCATGACTGCGGTCCGGATGTCGGAGTGGCCCAGGAAGCCGGCAAGGTTCGGACCGAGCGGCAACGACTCGAGGGCTTCGACGTACCCGGCCGCGCTGGTCCAGTTCTTGTGACGCTGGACGCCGTCGATCACGTGCTGTCGCGGGATCGCCTCGACCCGACCGAAGAGGTCACCGGCGTCGACGGCGTCGACGTGGACCGTCGACAGCGAGCAGGAACCCAGGAAGATCGTGGTCACACCGTGGCGCAACGATTCGGGCAGCGTGGGGTCGCCGAGGACCTCGATGTCGTAGTGCGTGTGGATGTCGACCATGCCCGGGATCACCCAGGTGCCGGCCGCGTCGATGACTTCACGGCACCCGGTCTCGTCCAGCGGTGTCTCGGAGACCACTGCCACCCGACCGTCAACGATCCCGAGGTGCCGTACGGCGCCGGGAGCACCGGTCCCGTCGAACCAGAGGCCGTCGCGGATGATCACGTCGTAGGTCATGAAGACATCGAACGGGACAAGTTGACACGTGTCAACTGTGGACCGACATGTCCTGCGCTCGTACCGGCTGGTGACACGCGGCGCAGTTCACCTCGGCCTTCAGGTCGGCGCCGCAGGAGTGCCGGAACACCGCCGGCGGAGGCTCGGCACCGGCCAGGTGCTCGTCGCCCCAGTCGCGCAGCGTCGTGATGATCGGCAGGAGTGACGCCCCCGACGAGGTGAGGTGGTACTCGAATCGCGGCGGACGCTCGGAGTACTGGCGACGCTCGAGAAGCCCGTGCTCCTCGAGCTTGCGCAGCCGTGCCGTCAGGATGTCGCGCGGAGCGCCCGTGTAGCGCACGATCTCGTCGAACCTGTGCGTGCCCAGCATCAGCTCGCGCACCGCGAGCAGGCTCCATTTCTCGCCCACGACATCGAGCGTGCGAGCGATGGAGCACTGACGGACTTCGGCGGTCTGCATGCGTCGAGTCTACTCAGTTGGAAATTACAATCCAGTTCGTTGGAATATCCAACTTGCACGCGTACGTTCACCAGGAGCGGCACCGCGCGGCGCCGCGGAGAGAACGGGAGTTTCGTCATGAGCACCGCAGTCATCGTCGACGCAGTCCGGACACCGGTCGCCAAGGGCAAGCCTGGCGGAGCCTATTCCGAGATCCACCCCGCTGACCTGCATGCGCACGCGCTGCGAGCCCTGGTCGACCGCACAGGCCTCGACCCGGCCGAGATCAACGACGTGATCAGTGGCGTCGTCGGCCAGGTCGGCGAGCAGTCCGCGAACGCAGCCCGCTGGGCCGTCCTGGGTGCCGGCTTTCCCGAGTCGGTCCCGGCAGTGACGATCGACCGTCAGTGCGGCAGCAGCCAGCAGGCTCTGCACTTCGCGGCCCAGGGCGTGATCAGTGGCGCGTACGACGTCGCCGTCGCCTCGGGCGTCGAGTCGATGAGCCGGATCCCGATCGGGTCCCAGACGCTCGGCAAGGACTTCGCCGGCTCACGGGTCGGCGAGCGTTACGCCGGAGGCCTAGTCCCGCAGGGCATCAGCGCCGAGCTGATCGCCGATCGCTGGAAGCTCAGCCGGCAGCAGCTCAACGAGTTCGCGGCGGAGTCGCACCAGCGTGCGGCCCGAGCCTGGAAGGACGGGCTGTTCGAGGACGAAGTGGCGCCGGTGAACGACCTGCACACCGACGAGACGATCCGCCCCGAGACGACAGCCGAGGGGCTTGCCGGGCTTCGGCTGGCGTTCCAGAACGACTACTGGGCCGAGCGCTACCCGCGCCTGGACTGGAAGGTGACCGCCGGCAACAACTCGCCGGTCAACGACGGCTCGGCTGCGGTCCTGGTCACGTCCGAGGACGCGGCCGCCCGGCTCGGTCTCAAGCCGCGCGCCAGGTTGCACTCCTTCGCCGTGGCCGGCGACGACCCGATCTTCATGCTGACCGGCATCATCCCGGCGACGCGGAAAGTCCTCGCCAATGCGGGTCTGGGCATCGCTGACATCGACGCGTTCGAGGTCAACGAGGCGTTCGCCTCGGTCGTGCTCGCCTGGCAGCACGAGACCGGAGCCGACCTGTCGAAGGTCAACGTCAACGGCGGCGCGATCGCGATCGGCCACCCGCTCGGCGCCTCCGGCGCCCGGCTGACGACCACGTTGCTCTCCGTGCTGGAGCAGCGCGGCGGCCGCTACGGCCTGCAGGTCATGTGCGAGGCCGGCGGCCTCGCGAACGCCACCATCATCGAAAGGATCTGAATCATGGGCAACGCGATCGACATCAACGGAGCAGTGGTCCTCGTCACCGGCGCGAACGGAGGACTCGGTCAGGAGTTCGTGAGTCAGGCGCTGGCACTCGGCGCCACCAGGGTCTACGCCAGTGCGCGGACGCCGCGCGAGTGGGACGACACGCGCGTCGTACCGCTGGCCCTGGACGTGACCGACCCGGAATCGGTCGCCCTGGCAGCCGCCAGCGCGCAAGACGTGACCGTGGTGATCAACAACGCAGGAGCCAGCAACGGAGCAAGTGTGGCCGGGACCGGGACGAGGGCGTTGCGGGACCTGTTCGACGTGAACTTCTTCGGGGCTCTCACGGTCGCCGACACCTTCGCGCCCGTCCTGAAGGCCAACGGCGGCGGCGCACTGCTCAACGTGCTCTCGGTGCTCAGCTGGCTCGGCATCGGCGACGGCTACAGCGCCACCAAGGCAGCCCTGTGGTCGGCCACGAACACCCAGCGCGTCCAGCTCGCCCACCAGGGCACCCTGGTCACCTCGCTTCACCTCGGGTACACCGACACTCCGATGACCGCCGGGGTCGACGCCCCCAAGAACGACCCGGCGGACGTCGTCGCACAGGCGTACGCCGGGCTCGCCGAAGGTTCCTACGAGGTCCTTGCCGACGACATCTCGCGCCAGGTCAGGCCGGGCTCGCCGCCCCGGTCGAGGCGCTCTACCCGCAGCTGGTCGTCTCCTGAGACGACTGCGACGAGCAAGATCGACGAAGCCCCAGGTCCGCTGGACCTGGGGCTTCGTCGTCTGCGCGGCTGCAGGGATTCGAACCCCGAACCTTCTGATCCGTAGTCAGATGCTCTATCCGTTGAGCTACAGCCGCCCGCCCGCAGCAGGCATTCACTCACCGCCACGAGGACTGGCATATGTTAGCCGACCTGGGCCGATGCTTCGAATCGGGGCCGCGCCGGGCGCCTTGATCGATCCAATAGGCCGTCGCGGAGCGCGCGAGTAGATTCGCCGGATCTGATCGCCTGCAAGGGCGCGGCGATCTGCCATCCCTCCACTTTCAAGATCCGTCGATGCGCTCGGCGGCCGGTGCGCGTTCCCGAACGCGACCGCGATCGAAAGGAACCAGGCATGACCGCCGAAACCACGAGCACCACCGCGACCCAGGACGCACCCACGACCTTCCAGGCCATCCTGGACTGGGTCGACGAGGTCGCCGCGATGACCCAGCCCGATGCCATTCACTGGTGCACCGGCTCCGACGAGGAGTGGACCGAGCTGACCGACTTCCTGGTCGGGACCGGCACGTTCATCAAGCTCGACGAGAGCAAGAAGCCCAATTCGTTCTACGCGGCCTCCGACCCCACCGATGTGGCGCGTGTCGAGGACAAGACGTTCATCTGCTCGATCGACGAGAAGGACTGTGGGCCGACCAACAACTGGATGGATCCCGCCGAGATGAAGTCCATCATGCGGGGGCTGTACGCCGGAGCCATGCAGGGCCGGACGATGTACGTGATCCCGTTCGTGATGGGCCACCTCGAGGCCGACAAGCCGATGTTCGGCGTCGAGATCACCGACTCGGCGTACGTCGTCGCCTCGATGCGCGTCATGGCCCGGATGGGCACGCCGGTCCTGCGCCGGATGGAAGAGCTGAACGCAACCGGTCACGAGGTGCCCTGGGTGCCGGCCCTGCACTCGGTCGGTCACCCGCTCGCCGAGGGCCAGGCCGACGTGGCGTGGCCGTGCAACGAGGTCAAGTACATCGTCCAGTTCCCCGAGGAGCGGATGATCTGGAGCTTCGGGTCCGGGTACGGCGGCAACGCGCTGCTCGGCAAGAAGTGCTACGCGCTGCGGATCGCGTCGGTGATGGCGCGCGACGAGGGCTGGATGGCCGAGCACATGCTGATCCTCAAGCTCACCTCACCTCAGGGCGTCACCAAGTACGTCGCCGCGGCCTTCCCGAGCGCGTGCGGAAAGACCAACCTGGCGATGCTCGAGCCGACCATCCCCGGGTGGAAGGTCGAGGCGATCGGCGACGACATCGCCTGGATGCGGATCGGCGAGGACGGCCGGCTGTGGGCGGTCAACCCTGAGTACGGCTTCTTCGGGGTCGCGCCCGGCACCAACGAGCACACCAACCCGAACGCGATGAAGACCATCAACAAAGGCAACTCCGTCTTCACCAACGTCGCCCTGACCGAGGACGGCGACGTCTGGTGGGAGGGCCTGGAGAACCCGCCTGCTCACGCCACCTCGTGGAAGGGCGAGCCGTGGACCCCGGAGAGCGACGAGGTCTCGAGCCACCCGAACAGCCGCTACTGCACGCCGATCAAGCAGTGCGACATGCTCGCCCCCGAGTACGACGACCCCCGCGGTGTGCCGATCGACGCGATCCTCTTCGGTGGCCGTCGCAAGACGACCATTCCGCTGGTGACCGAGGCCCGCGACTGGGTCCA
>NZ_JAOPXI010000197.1 GCF_025965215.1 Marmoricola sp. | reverse complement strand
GATGATCGCGTTGGACCAGATGTTGCGTACCACGTTCGCCGTCACGTTCGCCCACAGCGTCGCCTTGAAGCCCTTGGGGCCGCTGAGCGCGGGAAACGCGATGTAGTCCTTGACGACCTGGCGGATCATCTTTCCACGGATCCCTTTCAGGTCCGCGAGCAGCATCTTCGGGCTCTTGGTGCCCTTGCGGACGGCCTCAAGGTCGAGATCGTGCAATGCCACGCCCCACTCGAACGCCAGCATCAGCAGCACGTTGACGACCGGCTGGGCGAGAAACCGCGGCTCCCAGTCCTGCTTGGGGTCGACCCGCATGATCTCGTAGCCGACGTCCTTGTCCTTGCCGACGATGTTGGTGAAGGTGTGGTGCACGTAGTTGTGTGAGTGCTTCCACGCGGCGGCGGGCGACGCTGTGTCCCAGTCCCACGTGGACGAGTGGATGTTCGGATCGTTCATCCAGTCCCATTGGCCGTGCATGACGTTGTGGCCGATCTCCATGTTCTCGAGGATCTTGTGCAGTCCGAGCAGCGTTCCGCCGACCACGGCCGCCGGGACTCGGCTCTTCTTCGTCTGGGTGCCGAGCATCAGGGTGACCCGGCCGGCCACCGCCAGGTAGCGCTGGATGCGGATCAAGCGGTTGATGTACGCCGCATCAGCCGCGCCGCGCGAGTCCTCCACCTCCTTGCGGATCGCGTCCAGCTCGGTGCCGAGGAGCTCGATCTCCTCATCGCTGAGGTGCATGTACTGCTGTACGTCGGAGATTGCCATGGTCGCCTTCCCTTAGATGTCGAATGTGCAGTCACCGACTGCGGTGGTGATGCAGGTCTGGACGGGTTCGTTGGGCTGATCGAACTCGTCGCCGTTGCGCAGGTCACGGACCTTGCCGGAGACGAGCGTGAGCGTGCAGGTGTGGCAGATGCCCATGCGGCAGCCGAAGGGCATACCGACGCCGGCCTGCTCGCCGGCTTCCAGAACGGTCGTGGCCCCGTCGGAGTCGATCGTCTTCCCGGTGTTGCGGAAGCTGATCGTGCCGGCTTCGCCACCGTCGGCGCCCAGGGCGAGGGTGAAGCGCTCCAGGTGCAGCCGTCCTTCGATGCCCGCAGCCGAGAAGTGCTCCTCGATCGCGTCGAGCATCGGTGCTGGTCCGCATGCATAGGTCTCGCGCTCCCGCCAGTCCGGGCACAGACGATCCAGGTCAGCGAGCTCGAGCATCCCCTCGGTATCGGTGTAGAGCTTGTGCACGGCGAGCCTGTCGTGCGCCGCAGCAAGCTCTTCGATCTCGCGGCGGAATATCATCCGCTCCTCGGTCGGCGAGGAGTAGTGCAGGACGACATCCGGCATCGAGCTGCGCCGGTCAAGCGTGCGCAGCATCGCCATCACCGGCGTCACACCGCTCCCGCCGACCAGGAAGAGCAGTTTGGCCGGTGGGGGGTCAGGGAGGACGAAATCACCATCGGGCAGCGCGAGACGCACGATCGTTCCGGGAGCGAGGCCGCCGACCAGGTGCGAAGAGATGAACCCTTCTGGCATCGCGCGAACGGTGATCGCAATCGTGCGGCCCTTGCGTCTCGGTGCCGAGCTGACCGAGTAGGACCGCCACTGCCAGCGGCCCTCGACCTGCACCCCGATTCCGACGTACTGCCCGGGGTGATGGTCGAAACGCCAGCCCCAGCCGGGCCGGATCACCAGGGTCGCAGCATCCGCGGTCTCCGGTATGACGCTTTCGATCCTTCCGCGCAGCTCGCGGGAGGTCCACAAGGGGTTGACGAGATTCAGGTAGTCATCGGGCAGCAACGGTGTCGTCAGCGTGTCAGCAGCGCGACGGAGCCGGTCCCAGCTGATTCCGGGACGTTCGCGCGAGATGGTCGTCATGGCAGGGACGGTTACCCGTTTGGGTGGACATGCATGCACTGAAGGGAGTCCCGCGATCAGAGGGCGGCAAGCCCGACGACCCCTCCCGTCCGGGCAGCTGCCTGTCATCGGCCTGGCGGACCACGCTCGAAACCAGCCCCCTGCATGCGTTCGGGCCCGAACGCATGGTGAGGCACGGCCGTGGGTATCGGAGTTGAGTTGACTGCCCCACCCGGCGAAGGGACCACATGAGGTTGCGCACCGTGTCGTGCCGCGAGGCGGGGTGGAGGAGGATTCGACACGGCCGGGGCTTCAGGTACCTCGACACCGAGGGCAAGCCCTTGCCGGAGCAGGAGCGCGAACGGGTTCGTGACCTGATGATTCCGCCGGCGTGGACTGAGGTCTGGATCTGCCCGCACCCGCGCGGGCACCTTCAAGCGGTCGGGACCGACGACGCAGGTCGCCGCCAGTACCTCTACCACCCGCACTGGAGGAAGCAGCGTGACCTCGAGAAGTTCGAGCGCGTCACGGAGTTCGCCAAGGTGCTTCCTGGAATGCGGCGCAAGCTGCGCCACGAGATGCGTGCCCCAGCCGGCGATGAGGAGATCGAACGCACCAGGGTCCTCGCGGTAGGTGTGCGTCTCATCGATCTCGGTTGCTTCCGACCAGGGTCCGAGGAAGCAGCAGAGGAGTTCGGAAGTCGCGGCCTGACGACCTTGGAGCGACGTCATGTCAGGCGTGACCACGGCGCGCTGGTGTTCAGGTTCGTCGGCAAGGCCGAGGTCGAGCACGAGATCCTGGTCGAGGATCCCGATGTCGTGGCCGCTCTGGGACCGTCGTTGAAACGGCCGCCCCGGGCACGCCTGCTTGCATCCAAGAACGGCCCCCGGTGGCAATCGGTGTCGGCTTCCGAGGTCAACGAGCACCTCCGACGCCTGACGGGGCTCGATGTGACGGCGAAGGACTTCAGAACCTGGCACGCCACCGTGACGGCTGCTGCGGTGCTCGCCAAGCAGCCGCGCCCCACGTCTGTGAAGGCACGAAAGAGCCGGATCCGCGAGGCTGTCGATGCCGCCGCCGACCTCCTGGGCAACACGCCCGCTGTCGCGCGCTCCGCCTACGTTGATCCGCGGGTGGTCGATCTCTTCGAGGCCGGGACGGTCCTGGATCCGATCCCGGGGGGACCAGATGCGCTTGAGCGAGCCGTGGTCCAGCTGATCAGCCCCTAAGTCGGGTCAGTACCCCAGTCGGTCGGGGTCCAGGGCGGGTCGATCGGATCGCTGCGGACCGTCCGCGAAGCTCGACCGGATCCAGATGGATGTCGGCGATGGCCCCGACGTGATGATCGTTGGGGACGTGCTCAGCGTGAGCGGGGTCTGGTGCTAGTCCGCTCCCAGGAACGGCAGCGGACCCGGGAGGCGAGCCCGGATCGCGATCAACGTTGCCAGCGGCACGCTCGCAGCGATCGCCAGCTCGTCGAGGTCCAGGTCTGGATCGCTGAGGTCTGCGAAGGCCCGGGTCAGGTCTTCGAGCGCGGCGTGCCGCTCGACTTCGGCCGCGGCGAAGCGTCGGCCGGCCACCTCGACCTGTCTGATCACTCGTTCGTCCTCTCGCATGCGCGGTGCCTATGGCTCTCGGCCCTCTTTCTCCAGTCCCGTCCCTGTCCGATTACCCAGTGCGCGGCCGGACAAGCCTGTCCTGGCAGCCCATCTCGTTCTCAGCGCCCGAGAGACCTTGATCGAGGCCCTCGACGTCCGCGGGGTGCAGCGAGGGTTCGTTTGGGGAAGGGAGGTACGGGTAACCCCGATGCGAAAGACCGACGGAGACAAGGAGGATCGAGATGCCGCGAGGATCGTGGAGCGCTAAGCGTGAGCGCCAGTACGACCACATCAAGGAAAGCCTCCAGGACGAGGGCCGTAGCGAGGAGGTGGCCGAGGAGATCGCAGCCCGAACCGTCAACAAGGAACGTGCTCGGAGCGGAGAGTCCAAAGAAGCGAGTCCGACCTCGACCAACGACATCTCCTCGGCTCGGCGAGGTGGGCTCCGATCGCACCGGGGGCGCGGTGGACGCACGTACGACCAGCTGTACGCCGAAGCACGGAAAGCGAACGTCAAGGGACGCTCGGCGATGAACAAGGCCGAACTCGAGAAGGCCCTCAATCAGAAACGCGTCAGCCGAGGCTGAGCGCGCCGCAACCGATGGTCGCGTACGTCCGGTCGAGGACCGCTGACGCGGTCAGGTCGTGATCGGGCCAAGAGCCCCCCGCGATGCAGTCTGGGTCGCCGACCGTCGGATGCTCACCGCCTGAACAGGTGACCCGGCCAAGGAAGTATGCGCTGAGGCGGGCGTCACGGTCTCGGTCCTCGCAGCGGTCGAGCCGACGCGCAGCGCGCTGCTGGGATCCTCGCTGTCCGCGAAGGCTGCGAGTCTCGCGAGACCGGCTGCCTGCGACCAACTGCCCCATCGCTGGCCGTCCAACCCGCGCACGCGCTCAAGGATGGTGGGCCACTCCCCGGCTCGCGGCCAGCCTCTGACCACGTGGACGGGCGCTGTCAGGGCCGCAGTCTCGGCGAGCCACTCCTGGGCGTGACTCGCACGTTCGGGGAGGACCATCAGCGCAGGCGTACGCGTCGCCGCCAGCGCGGCGATGGTAGGGGACGTCGGGTGGCAGACAGCCACCTCGCTGGTAGCGAGTGCCGTCCAGACCGGCCCTTCCTCAAGAAGCTCCTGTTCCTGGGCAAAGGTCCAGCGCCACGCCGGAGTCTCCACCACGATCGCGAGGCGCTCGCGCGGGCCGGGACCTGCTGCCCGAGGTGACAAGGCAAGGCAGTGCCAGCGACCCCCGGACCGACGTGCCGTGCTGGGGGCCGTCGTGTGGACGGCTGCCTGCCAGCCGATGGCGCCTAGATGGAGGATGCGATCCCGCCACCTGGCGGGCCAGCCGAGGTCGAGTCCCTGCGGAGCCCACGGAGCAAGGATGGCGTCGGCATACGCGTAGGCCGAGCCCCGTTCGCCCCCTGACACTCCTCCGGGCTCGGCGATGACGGCGACTCGAACGCCGACCTCGGCCGCCGCTCTGGCGTACGCCGGCGGCCCGTCCATGATCACCGTCGAGCAGGTGTGCTGCACGAGCCAGGCGGCGACGGAATTCGGCGTCGCCCCGGGCAGGTGAACCCACGCCGCAGTCCAGCCGACGGGACGCGGGTGCGGGCTGATCAGGGAGGCATCGAGGTTGGCGACGATGGCACGGGCCCGGTCGATGTTCTCACGCCGCTGGTGAGGCAGGAAGATCGCGATCATGACTTCGCCAATCCGGGGTTCGCACGTCCATCGCTTGTTGTGAAACGAATGTGCGGGAGCTACCCGGCAAGGCTCTCACTCAAACCACGGGGGGACGAGATCCGGTGGGAGCAGCCCACTCCTGGATCGCGGAGAACCTGGGAGAAGGTCGGCGATGGCACGCGGCGGCTGTTCTGCCGATGAAGGTAACCCCCTACGGTGGGCCCATGGGCAAGCTGGTGGACGATGCGGATGCCTTCCAGCGTCGACATGCAGTCATCGGTCTTCCGCTTGGCGTGATCTACAAGTTCTTCGACGACCAGGGGAACTACCTGGCGGCAATCATCACGTACTACGCATTCATCGCGATCTTTCCTCTGCTCCTGATCGCTTCCTCGGTCCTGGGTTTCCTTCTCCAGGGCAACCACACCCTGGAGAGGGAGGTTCTGAATTCGGCCCTTCGCCAGTTCCCGATCGTGGGCACCCAGCTGGGGCAACCCAAGGGAATCCGAGGAAGCACCTGGGCGATCGTCGTCGGCGCGCTCACCGCGCTGTACGGGACGATCGGATTCGGTCAGGCTGCGCAGAACGCGGTCAGCGTGACGCTGGCCATTCCCCGAAACAGCCGCCTCAACCCGATCACGAGCAGGCTGCGCAGCCTGCTTCTGCTGCTTGTCGCGGGCCTGATGGTCCTCGGGGTCGCCGTTGCCACGATCTTGGCCAGCCACACGGAGTTGTTCGGGATCAATCTCGGCGGAACCATCCGCTGGGGGCTGCGTCTGGCCTCGGTGACCGCGACGGCGGCAGTTCTCGCTGTGATGGTTCGGTTCTCCTCATCAAAGCAACAGTCCATGCGCCAGGTGATCCCCGGCGCAATCGCGACGGCACTGCTCTGGCAGCTGTTGCAGACCCTTGGCGGCGTCTACGTGGACCACGTCATCGCCAAGGCAAGTTCCATGAACTCGGTCTTCGCGCTGGTGCTCGGGTTGCTCGCGCTCATCTATCTCGCAGCGGCGATGGCGATCCTGGGATTGGAGATCAACTCGGTCCTCGGCAGCCACCTCTACCCGCGCGCGTTGCTCACCCCGTTCACCGACGCCGTTCAACTCACGGACGCCGATCGACGCGTCTACACCGCGTACGCCACGGCACAGCGGCACAAGGGCTTCCAAAGGGTGCACGTCGACTTCGACGACACTCCTGAGTCACAGCTCTGACCGCAGCAGGTCTCTCGTGATGCGGAGTCGCTCATCGGAACGGTCTCCGTCGCCGCATCGACTCAGTGTGGGCCAAACCCCCGGCTAGGCTCCTGCCATGTTCCCTCGTGCCGGATGGTCAGAGCGGCTGAGGAATCTTGCGCCCAGATCCGGCGAGGTCCGACGCGACGTTCCTCAACCGGGCCCCCCGAACGACGAAGAGGCTCCCACCGCTCACAGCGATGCGGTCGATACCGACTTGGCCGTCGTGGTCGAAAAGGGTGAGGAAGTGCCCGAGGGCTTCGACCTCCGGTTGGACCCTCTCAATCGCCACTCTGCCTTCTACGTCGGCTTCGTCGGAGCCATAGGCGTCTTGACCGCCTGGACTTTGGTGCAGGTACTCGGCCAGTTGTCGCAGGTTCTGCTCTTCCTGGTCGTCGCCATCTTCCTGGCATTGGGGCTCAACCCACTGGTCGAGTGGCTGATGCGGCATCGCCTGACCCGCCGTTGGGCTGTTTTCGTGGTCTTCCTCGGGCTGACAGCCGCGTTCGTGCTCGTCGGTTCCCTTGTCTTGGCTCCGGTGATAAGCCAGGCCCGCACGTTGATCGACAACGGCCCGGACATCCTGTCCCACCTGCGACAGGATCGAGTCTTCCGACACCTGGAGAACAAGTACCACTTCATCGAGCGGGGCCAGCTCGAGCTCAAGACCAAGCTGACATCGGGCGCAGTCATCGGCCAGATCTTCGGCGGCATCCTGGGCGCAGGCAAAGCGATCCTCGACAGCATCATCGGTGCCCTCACGGTCCTGGTGCTCACCTTGTACTTCCTTGCGGCTCTCCCGCAGGTGAAGGCAGCGGCCTACCGGCTGGTTCCGTTGTCGAAGCGCACCGGATTCGTGCAGATCAGCGAAGAGATCTCGCGGCGCGTCGGCAGCTACGTCGTCGGACAACTCGTCGTCGCAACGATCAACGGCTTGTCCTGCTTCGCGATGCTGGAGCTTCTGCAGATCCCGTACGCCGGCGTGATTGCGGTTGTTACAGCGTTTCTGGCGCTGGTTCCGATCGTCGGAACCCTCATCGGAGGAGTTCTCGTCGTCGGCGTCGCTCTCAGCCTGTCATGGCCCAAGGCCGTCATCGCGTTCATCTACTACGTCGTGTATCACGTGCTCGAGTCCTATGTCGTGGGACCGCGCATCATGCGACAAGCGGTCAACGTGCCGCCCGCAGTGACCGTCGTGGCGATCCTCGCAGGCGGAAGTTTGCTCGGCGTCGTAGGCGCTCTCATTGCCATCCCGGTAGCGGCCGGACTTCTCCTGATCTATGAAGAGGTCGTCGTCCCACGTCAGCAACAGTCCTGACGTCCATCACGACAACGGCCTGATCCAGGAGCGGTGTTTCGCGGCGCGAGATCTGGGCACCTAGTAAGGCACGGCCACCCGGCCCCTCGAGCGCACGTGGCTCGGGTCAATTGATCGGAGTCTGACCATGCTGTGGACCATTCTCGTTGTCCTCGCCATCATCGCCCTGGTGATCTTCATCGCCGGCCGAGTGCGCGGAGGTCGGGGCCTGTAAGGGCCGTCCTGCGGGGTCAGGCGCTTGGTGTCCTCAGGCGTGCCCGGGGCTCATTCACTCGAGTCGCGGTCCGCGCCCGAGATCGCCTGGAGGCTGGACGCTGTGCATAGCCACCGTCCTTCGGCGTACTCATCGATCGAACCCGTCAAAGGAGAAAACCTATGAGCACCATCGAGAAGACGATCGACGTCGACGTACCGGTCCGTACTGCCTATGACAGGTGGACGCAGTTCGAGTCGTTCCCTCAGTTCATGGAGGGCGTCGAGCACGTGCGCCAGCTCGACAACACTCACCTTCACTGGAAGGCGAACATCGCCGGGATCACCCGCGAGTGGGACGCCGAGATCGTCGACCAGACCCCCGACGAGCGCGTCACCTGGCGCTCGACAGACGGGACGACGAACCACGGCACCGTCTCGTTCATGCCCCAGGCTCCCGGGACCCGCGTCACGTTGCGGCTCGACTTTGAGCCTGAGGGCATCGTTGAGAAGTCCGCCGATGTGCTCGGTGTCGTCGAACGTCGCGCAGAAGGCGACCTCAAGCGTTTCAAGTCCTACGTTGAAGAACAGGGCAAGGCGTCCGATGCCTGGCGCGGGAACGTGGAACCCGGTGACCTCAGCGCTCCGTGAACGGCAGCGCCGGACAACTCCGCCCACAGCATGGACGCGTTTGCCGCCTGGGTGACCAGGCGGCAAACCTCTCGCCCGTGCGACCGCACGGTCCTGGGCGGCGACACTGCTCCGAGGATGTGACGATCCTCGGGTCGCCTCAGCCAGCAATCGCCTGCTTGGCGTTGGTCAACATCTCGGCGAAAGTCAGGTCGGCCGCCGGCGCGTCCCTCTCGGTGCGCGCCAGCTTGAACCCGCGATCGATTGCGTCGCGTTCATCGGCTGAGAATTCGTGCGAGATGTTGTCGAATTCTTTGTGTTCCTCGTGCTCTGCGTGTTGGACGACGTCAAGCATGAACGCCGCGTAGGCGTCATGAAAGGAATCGTCGTTGACGTCGAGCGACTCGAGACTCGCGATCGCCTCGCCGGCCTCTTCTTCCTCCTCGACCCTGTCCTTGACCACGCCGTCACCTGCATCGGCACGTGCGTGCGGATGGATGACCACCTGCTCGAACGCCTCATGAATGGCCAAGGTCTGTCGAACGGTCGCGAATGCGGTCGCACGCTCGGGGCCGGAGGCCTGAAGGACGGTTGGGAGAAGGTCCTTGATCCTCGTGTGCTGATCCTTCAGGAACTCCACGACCTCTGCCACGGTCGTGGTCGACGTTGCGTCTGCAGACATGTGAACTCCTTGGGTCGGGTCTGTGCACCGCGGTACCCCGTTTCGGGTTGCGGAAACACCAACTCGTCGCACCTCCGGCAGGACTCGCATCGGGTTCGATACGGCTGGTGCGGGCTCGTCTGGGTTCGCACGCCGTTTGCGTCGGACGCCTCTGGGTACTTCTGGACCGACATGAGTTACCGGGTCTGGATGACAGTAGGTAGGAGTTCCTGATGATTGCCGTCGGAGGACGCGCCCACTACTGGTGAGCTGGTCGCCTCTTCGGATCTCGGCGACGGCACACGGCTCATGACCTGCGAGGTATGAAATTCGCGAGCGCTGGGTATTGACGCCTCAACTGATGGAGGAATCCCTTGCGCTTCTTCGTGCTCGGGGCGCTTGGCGTGCTCGCCGCGCTTACCACCCTGGCTGCGGTCATCGGCGGCCCCGCCTGGTGGGGACTCGTGGCGGTCCTGGCGTCGCTGGCCTTCCTGGGCCTGTACGACCTGCTCCAGAGAAAGCACTCGGTGCTGCGGAACTATCCTGTCCTGGGACACATGCGGTTCCTGCTCGAGGACATCCGGCCCGAGATCCAGCAGTACTTCATCGAACGCAACTACGACGGTCGCCCGTTCGATCGTGACACCCGGTCGGCGATCTATGAGCGTGCCAAGAACATCAAGGAAGAACAACCATTCGGTACCGAGCTCGACGTCAACGAACCTGGATATGAGTATCTGGTGCACTCGACCCGCCCGGTTGACGTCGCCCGGGTAGCGCCCCGGGTCAGGATCGGTGGCCGCGACTGCACGGCACCGTACGACATGGCCCTGATGAACGTCTCCGCAATGAGTTTCGGCGCACTTTCGGCCAACGCGATCCGCGCCCTGAACGCTGGTGCCGCCAAGGGCGCCTTCGCGCATGACACCGGGGAAGGTGGTGTGAGCAAGTACCACCGTCAGGGCGGCGATCTGGTCTGGGAGCTGGGCAGCGGCTACTTCGGCGCGCGTAACAAGGACGGCGGGTTCGACGAGGCGAAGTTCGCAGCCACAGCACAGGAAGACCAGATCAAGATGGTGTCGCTCAAGCTGAGCCAAGGCGCCAAACCGGGTATCGGCGGCGTGCTCCCGGGCGCCAAGGTCACAGCCGAGATCGCCGAAGCGCGCGGTGTGCCGGTCGGCGAGAAATGCGTGTCTCCGTCCTATCACCAGGTGTTCTCGACCCCGCGCGAACTGGTGCGGTTCGTCGCCCGGATGCGCGAGCTCGCCGGCGGCAAACCTGCCGGCTTCAAGCTGTGCCTGGGAAGTCGGGTCGACTTCCTGTCGATCTGCAAAGCGATGCTCGCCGAGGGGGTGACCCCCGACTTCATCGTCGTCGACGGCGGTGAAGGCGGCACCGGCGCCGCGCCTCTCGAGTACGAGGATCACATCGGGACACCCCTGACCGAGGGCCTGATGACGGTGCACAACGCGCTGGTCGGGGTCGGGCTGCGCGATCAGGTCAAGCTCGGTGCCAGCGGCAAGGTCACCAGCGGCATCGATGTCGTGAAACGACTCATCCAGGGAGCCGACTACACGAACTCGGCCCGCGCCATGATGATGGCGGTCGGGTGCATCCAGGCTCAGACCTGTCATACCAACACGTGTCCGGTCGGGGTCGCGACCCAGGACCCGAAACGACAACGTGCGCTCGTCGTCTCCGACAAGACCGAGCGGGTGCACCACTATCAGCAGCAGGTGGTCGCGCAGACCATGCAGGTGATCGCCTCCATGGGCCTCGATCGGCCCGAAGACCTTCGACCCCGGATGTTGCGCCGCCGTATCGATCACCGGCGGACGGTCTCGTACGAGGAACTCTTCACCCATCTCGACCTGGGCGAGCTCCTCGAGGGCCCGCGGGATCCGGGCTGGGCTCGCGACTGGGCCGGTGCCAGCCCGGACAACTTCACGCCATGAGTCCGTTCACTGCCATCACGGCAACCCGAGGAGTGATCCATGACCACGGTCGCTGAGCTCATCATCGATGCCCTCGCCGGCCACGGCGTCCGCCAGGTCTGGGGTGTCGTGGGGGACGCCCTGAACCCGATCACCGACGCGATCCGCCGTGAGGACCGGATCGAGTGGATCGGTGTGCGTCACGAGGAGGTCGCCGCCTTCGCGGCAAGCGCCCAGGCACAGCTCACCGATGACCTTGCCGTGTGCATGGGAACCGTCGGCCCCGGAGCCATCCACCTGCTCAACGGCCTGTACGACGCCAAGAAGACCCGAACACCGTTGCTCGCGATCCTTGGCCAGGTTCCACGTGAGGACATCGGCAGCGACTTCTTCCAGGAGGTCGACAACGACGTCCTGTTCGCAGACGTGTCCGTGTACTGCGCCACCGTGACAAGTGCGGACCAGATGCCCTCGGTGCTCGAACAGGCCGTCAACGCGGCGCTCTCGCAGCGCGGCGTCGCGGTGCTGTCGCTCCCGGGTGATGTCGGCGGCCTAGAACTGCCCCGGGATGTCAAGACGCCCTCCTTCGCAGGCCCGTCACCTGACGGTCCCGCTGCGCTCAACGAGATCCGCGACGCCGCACGTGTCCTGAACGAGGCCAAACGGATCACCATGCTCGTCGGCCGTGGCGCACGCGATGCCCGGGCAGACGTCATCACGGTTGCCAGCCTGCTGGGAGCGCCGATGGTGCTGACCCTGAAAGCCAAGGAAGGGTTCGAGGATGACAACCCGTTCGAGATCGGCCAGTCCGGTCTGATCGGCAACCCAGCGACCGCCGAGGCTTTCGCGGCGTGCGACGTCCTGCTGATGGTCGGCACCGACTTCCCCTACAAGAACTTCTATCCGGACGGAAAGGTCGTCATCCAGATCGACCGGGAGGGGAGCCACATCGGTCGTCGGACAGCCGTCGAGCACGCCCTGGTCGGCGACGCACGCCTGACCCTGGAGGCCTTGGCGCCCTTGCTCGACCGCAAGGAGCACCGAACCCACCTGCACATCGCCCGCAAGGCATACGACGCCTGGACGCACCTGCAGGCGCGACTCACCGACCCGTCGTACGAGAGCAAGCCCACCGGCCTGTTGCGTCGCAAGATCGACAATCCCAGCAGCCGGATCCGACCCGAGGTGCTCGCCGCGTCGATCGAGCGGCACGCAGCGAGCGACGCCATCTTCACCACCGACACCGGAATGTGCACGGTCTGGCTCTCGCGCTTCGTCCGGATGACCGGGAGCAGGCGCCTGATCGGCTCCTACAACCTGGGCTCCATGGCCAACGCCATGCCACACGCACTCGGAGCATCAGCGATCGACCGCAAGCGCCAAGTGATCTCACTGAGCGGTGACGGCGGCATCTCGATGCTGCTCGGGGACCTGATCACCGCCGTCACCCACGATCTCCCGATCAAAATCGTGGTCTTCAACAATGGGCGCCTCGGGATGGTCAAGCTGGAGATGGAGCAGGTCGGCCTGCCCGAGTTCGGCACCGTCCTGCACAACCCCGACTTCTCGGCCGTGGCTCAAGCGATCGGACTGACCGGGATCCGCGTGACCCACGGCGACCAGGTCGACGCCGCGGTCGAGCACGCCTTCGCATTGCCCGGTCCCGTGCTCCTCGATGTCGTCACCAACCCGGACGAGATCGCCATTCCGCCCAAGCCGACCCTCGCGCAAGGCTGGGGCTTTGCCATCGCAAAGACCAAGGAGTTCCTCATCAGCCCCGAGTGAGCCTCGAGGCACGCGGCGACATCACTCACGCATGGACTCTCCGGAGTCGGGCCGCGGTCACGGACAAGATCGACTGACACGTGGCATGCAGCGCGGGCGCCGTGCCCTCTGGGGCGGTGCCCTGTTGCACCATCCGGGCCCGGAGATGAGGCGTAGGTCACCACCGCGATCGACCTCGTCGCCTGCGGATGGAAATGGCTTGCCGTGGGTACTTGGTCAGGAGGTTCGAAACAGGAGAGAAGTCGATGTCGATCGATCAATCCACCCGGCTGGACGACCGGTACCGGCTCGACGAGCGAATCGGGACCGGAGGCACCGCAGACGTATGGCGTGCCACCGACGAGTTGCTGAACCGCGAGGTCGCGGTCAAGGTGCTTCGCGAAGTCAGCGACCCGACCCAGCGAACCCGGTTCGTAGGCGAGGCGCGCACGCTCGCCGGGCTCAATCACCCCAACCTGGTCGTCCTGCTCGACGCGGGCATCCTGGGCGAGCGGCCGTACCTCGTGATGCCCCTGGCTGACGACGCTACCCTCGCCTCGCGAATCGCGCTCGGGCCGATGGAGTCGGCGATCGTCGAGTCGATCGGCGCCCAGATCGCACGAGCGCTGGCCTATGCCCACGAGCGTGGCGTGCTGCATCGCGACGTGAAGCCGAGCAACGTGCTCCTCTGCGGCGACGGCCGTGCGCTGCTCGCCGATTTCGGCATCGCCCGGCTCGTCGGGTCGACCGAGCACCACACCCGGACCGGGGACGCCATCGGCTCTCCTGCGTACCTGGCACCCGAGCAGGTGGCCGGGGAGGAACTCACCACCGCGCTGGATGTCTACTCGCTGGGGCTGGTCCTGTTGGAAGCTCTGACGGCCGAGAGGGCCTTTTCCGGGACACCCGTTGAGGCCGCCGTCGCGCGGCTCAACGCGGCACCCCAGATGCCGATGACGCTGGAGCCAGGGTTGCGAGCGTTGCTCACGCGGATGACCCAGCGGAACGCTCAGGAGAGGCCGACCGCACACGAGGTCGCGACCACGTTGCAGGGCACCGACCCGCATGCCTCGCTGGCGGATCGATCGCCTGCGCGGTCCGACCCCGATCCAGAAGCCACCGGCAGCATGCCGCTCGGAGAAACCACCGCGGAGTTCGCCCTGCCGTCTGGGGCACCGTTCCACTCGGCAGGTCAGGTCGGGCAGAGCACGGAGTTCAGAGCCGACCCCGTGGTGCGACGGCGACGGAGGTCGAAGACGGCCGCGGGCCTGGGGCTCGCCGCCATGGCGCTCGTCGTCACGGCCATCGTTCTGCGTCCCGTGGACGGCAGCGCCAACCCCCACGACCCCGGTGTACCAGCGAGCGTACCGACCAAGTACCAGCCATCACTGTCCGACCTCCACGCCGCCGTGAACGGGCCGGCGAGATGAGAGTCCGGTGGCTGCTCGCGGCCACGCTCGCCGCTGGCGGCCTACTGACAAGCTGCAGCACTGCGACGCCGCCCACTGCGGCTTTGCGCGTCCCGTCCTTGGAGGCAGCGCTGACCAACGCTGACTCCGCTCTGGCTCAAGGCCGGAACGCGGCCGCGCGAAACGCGCTGATCGTGCTGATCGACGACTCGCGCACGGCCGAGCGCAACGGGTTGATCTCGTCGGCGACCGAGACTCGAATCGTGGACTCGGCCCGACAGCTCCTCGCACTGTTGCCACACCCGGCACGGGCGTCGAAGCCGCCCCCGGTCCCGAGTCCGCAGCGCAGCCTCACGGCTCATCCTTCGCCGATTCAGAGGAAGACTCCCACCGCAACACCCACCAGCGCCGTACAACGTCCGCACCCGAAGCCGACAACCACCGCCTCACCGACCCCCAGCCCCACACCGCTACCGAGCCCGAGCCCCACCGGATCTCCCGTGGGCATGATCTCGCCGAGCCCGTAGTCGAGGCCGATGCCACTGCTCGCCCGGTCCCACGCGCACGGTCAATATCTGGAGAACTCGCTCGATCCCGGGGTGGCCCGAATCTCCTCGCGAATCACGCGGAGGGTCTCGTGGGCGGAGTGAATCGGCCACCCGGCCCGGCCCGCGCCTCCGATCGGGTGTGATCGGTCACTGGATGGGTAATGGCGTTGTATGAGTCGGCGACCAGATGCGGAACCAGCCCCAGAGCGCGGGGAACTGCGGCGATCACAGCCCAACGCGTCCGGTCCGCGGGGCGCGTCGGGTGAGATGGGCGTGAGCAGTGAGCGGGTCGGACACGCCGGGCCGGGCCAGGAAGGCGCCGAGGGATTCCGCCCCACTGCGCGCGAGCCGTCAGAGCAAGGTCTCGACCCGAGGAACGGGGTGGGTGGCGGAATGCAGGTCCCGGTAGGAGAACCAACCGAGCCCCCTGAGCTGAGTGTTGTTCACGGCGAACGGAAGGACGACGTATGACCCCCACCATCATCGTGATGATCTGTGTGGTTGTGGTGATAGCCCTCGGACTAGTCGTCGGCTTCGGCCTGGACAGACGGCGGTCCCAAGGCATGGAGTCAGACCGGTCCCGCCGGGCAACTCTGAAACAGCGCAGCGGCCGACAGCCCCGAGGACCGCGCAGTTGAGGCGTGCGTGAGCGACCACGAACCACGTGGGGCGCTTCGAACAGCCAACCCGACCCGATGATCGAGGCGACGCGGTTGAACGCGCACCTGCCGAGTCGGCTGCGTTGCCCGGACCTCAGAGCCTGACGTTGATCTGCTTCGTCTGGGTGAAGCCAGCGATGGCACCCTCGATCGAGAACTCCCGACCGATCCCGGACTCCTTGTAGCCGCCGTACGACTGGCCGACCATCTGGCCGCCGCCCTGGTTCACCTGGACCCAGCCGGACTCGATCCTGTGGGCGGTGTCGAGGGCCTCCGTCAGATTCTGCGACCACACGAAGGCCGCCAGGCCATAGTGGGAGTCGTTGGCCATGGCGACCACCTCCTCCACGTCGTCCCACGGGATCACCACGAGCACCGGCCCGAATACCTCCTCGCGGGCGATCCGCCAGCCGTTGCTGACGTCGGCGAGGATCGTCGGGGCCAGGTAGTAGCCACCGTCGCCCACCTGCGTGGGGCCTCCGTCGAGCACGATCCGTACGCCGTCCTGGCGCTTGCCTTCGTCGACGTACGCGCACACGGACTCGTACTGCTTGCGGTTGATGATCGTGCCCATGTCGGTGTCCTCGGCAAGGGGGTCACCGACCTTCAAAGCACCCACCTGGCCCGCGAGCTCAGCCAGGAACGGCTCGTAGACGTCCCGGTGGACGAACAGCCGCGAACCAGCCGTACACGACTGCCCCTGCCGGGTGAAGCGCATGCCGAGGAGCACCCCGGCTGCCGTCTCGGCGATGCGATCCGCGGTCGCTGCGGACGGAAAAACGATGCACGGGCTCTTGCCGCCGAGCTCGAGCGACGCATGCGCGAGCCGAGCACCGGCAACTTCGCCGACGTGCTTACCGACCTTCGAAGACCCGGTGAACGAAACCTTGTCGATACCGGGATGTCCGACGATCGCCTCCCCAGCGACGGCACCGTCGCCGGTGACCACATTCAGGACACCGGCGGGAAGGAAGGGTGCAGCGACCTCCGCGAGGCGCAGCACCGTGAGCGGGCCGTCCTCAGCGGGTTTGACGACCACGGTGTTGCCCGCGACCAGTGCGGCCGGGAGCTTCATGGCCGCGATCATCAGCGGCGAGTTCCACGGCAGGATCGCGCCGACGACACCGAGCGGCTCCTGTCTCGTGTACTGGAGCTGACCGTCGCCGGCCGGCAGGACGGTGCCCTTGAACTCCCCCGCCACTCCGGCGAAGTAGCGGAACAGGGCAATCAGGGTGGCGACCTCGGGCCGGGCCTGCGTCCGAAGCGCGTTGCCGGTGTCCTGGGCCGTCAGCGAAGCGAACGACTCGGCTTCGGCCTCAACGGCATCGGCGATGTCCAGGAGTGCCTTCTGCCTGACCGTGAAGTGCAGCGCGCGCCAGGCGGGTTGTGCGGACCGGGCCGCGGCGACGGCCCGGTCCACGTCGAGCGGCCCACCAGCCGGCACCCTGGCGATGACGTCGTTGCCCCGTGACGGGCACACGACCTCTGCCCAGGTGCCGTCGAGCGCGCCGACCCACTCGCCGCCGACGAACATGTTCCAGTCCGGTACGTCGGTGCCGGCGGTCTCGATCGTGGTCTGGTACTTCATCGTGGATCTCCTGGTTCAGCGGTGGGTGAAGTTCGGTGAACGCTTCTCGACGAATGCGGCCATGCCCTCGGTCCGGTCGTCGAGCGCGAAGGTCGAGTGGAACGCACGTCGCTCGAAACGCACGCCCTCGGCGAGCGACGTCTCGAACGCGCGGTTGACCGCCTCCTTGGCTGCGTAGTTCGCCGGCAACGAGCGATCCGCGACTGCTGCGGCGAGCTCTGCGGCGGTGTCGAGCAGAGCGTCCGTCGAGACGATCCGCGACACCAGCCCGATTCGCTCAGCCTCGTCGGGTTCGATCATCCGACCGGTCAGCACCAGGTCCATCGCCTTCGCCTTGCCGACCGCGCGGGTCAACCGCTGGCTGCCCCCGATACCCGGGATCGTCCCCAGAGTGATCTCCGGTTGGCCGAAGCGTGCGGTCTCTGCCGCGAGAACGATGTCGCACATCATCGCCAGCTCGCATCCCCCGCCCAGCGCGTACCCGGCGACTGCGGCGATCGTGGGCGTACGGATGCCGGCGAACCTGTCCCAGGCGGCGAACCAGTCGTCGAGAAGGACGTCCTGGTACCCCTGGGCGGCCATCTCGGTGATGTCGGCACCGGCGGCGAAGGCCCGCTCAGAACCGGTCACCACGATCGCCCCGACACCGCGGTCACGATCCAGCTCGACCGCGGCGTCCACCAGCTCGGTCATGAGCTGGTTGTTCAACGCGTTGAGTGCCTGCGGCCGGTTCAGCGTGATCGTCGCGACGCGATCGACCTGGCTGAGAAGGATCGTCTCAAAGGCGGTCATCTGCTCAGTCCCCCGACTGCGACCGGTCGCGGATGTCCTGGACCACCGCGGAGAAGTCGAGCTCCCGACCGGGGCCGAATGCGAAGTCGGTGTAGATGGCCGCGGCCAGCGCACCGATGCGGGCCTCGGTGCTGGTGCTGTCGGCGGCCTGCATCGCGAGCTTCAGGTCTTTTAGCATGAGTGGGCTCGCGAACCCTGGCTGGTAGTCACGATTGGCTGGGCTCGTCGGCACTGGTCCCGGAACCGGGCAATTGGTGGTCAGCGCCCAGCACTGACCTGATGCGGTGGAGGCGACATCGAACAGGGACTGGTGGGAGAGGCCGAGCCGCTCGCCGAGCACGAAGGCCTCGCTGACCGCGATCATCGAGATCCCGAGGATCATGTTGTTGCAGATCTTCGCGGCCTGGCCAGCACCGGATCCTCCGCAGTGGACCAGTCGGCCGGAGACGACCTCGAGAACCGGACGAACGGCGTCCAGATCCGTCTCGGAGCCACCGATCATCAGGGTCAGAGTCCCGGCCTCGGCACCTCCGACTCCTCCGGAGACCGGTGCATCGAGCGCTCGGTGGCCCGCCTCATGGGCGAGCTCCGCGGCCGCTCGTGCGTCCTCCACCGCGATCGTGGAGCAGTCCACGAACACTGTCCCGGGCGCAGCCGCCGCAAGGATTCCGTCGGGACCCTTGTACGCGTCGATCACGTGGCCGCCGCTCGGCAGCATCGTGATCACCACGGAGGCGTCGACAACTGCCTCGACGGCCGAGGGAACAACCTCGACGCCGCGCGCCACGGCGCCCTCGTTCGCGGCCGGCACCGGGTCGTAACCCACGACGTGGTAGCCGGCTGCGGCCAGGTTGGCGGCCATCGGGCCACCCATGTTGCCGAGACCGAGAACGGCGACTGTCTGCTGACTCATTGTTTCCTCCGTGCTGGTGGGTGGGCCCTGGTCACAGGGTGAGTTCATGGATGAGGGGGACGAAGAAGCCGTCGATGTCCTCCGGCCAGACGTCGTCAGACCGCCTCGGATACCACGACGGGTTTCGGTCCTTGTCGATGACCGCAGCGCGCACGCCTTCGGCGAAGTCGAGGCAGTCAAGGAAGCGAACCACCAGGCGAAGCTCTTGCCGCAGCGCGGTGACGAGGTCGGGAAACTCCCCGGCAGACCGAAGGGCTCGCAACGTGACGGCCATCGCCGTCGGTGAGCGGGTCACCAACGTCTCGGCAGCCTCGTGGGCGGCAGGGTTCGCGTGCTTGCGCAGCGCCGTGATGATCGCGTCCACGTCGTCGTGGTGGTAGCAGGCATCAATCCAGTCCCGGTCGTCGACCAGCGGTCCGGGCGGTGCCAGTGACGCGTGGGCGGCGATCGCCGCACCGGGCCTGGTGTCCGCGAGAGCGGCCAGGAGGGCCGGAATCCTTGACGACTCGACGAACCAGTCTGCCAGACCGAGCTCGAGCGCATCGCCAGCCGCGACCGAACCCGCGGTCAACGCAAGGTGGGTGCCGAGCTGACCGGGAGCATGGGAGAGCAGCCACGTGCCGCCCACATCCGGGACGAAGCCGATCCCTGTCTCGGGCATGCCGACCGACGTGCGCTCGGTGACGACGCGGTGGCTGCCGTGCGCCGAAACTCCGACCCCGCCACCGAGCACGATCCCGTCCATGATGGCGACGTACGGCTTCGGGTAGGACTCGATCACGGCGTTGAGCGCGTACTCCTCGCGCCAGAACGTGGCCGACGCAGTCTGCTCGGCCGGCTGATCGCTGGTTGCATCACGGTAGATCGCCACGATGTCCCCGCCGGCGCAGAGACCACGGTCACCGGCTCCGGTCAGTACGACGGTCTGCACCCGATCGTCGTGGCGCCACTCCTCAAGTGTCGCGGTGATCATCCTGACCATCGCCAGCGTGAGCGCGTTGATCGCGCGCGGCCGGTTGAGGACGATGTACCCCGCACGGCCTTCGACCCTGGTGAGGACGGGCAGTTCGGTGGCCGTGTCGATGGACCGAGGTCCGGCAGCGTTCGTAGCGGTGGTCATGCCGCCTCCACGAGTGCCCGGCCGACGATCACCCGCATGATCTCGTTGGTGCCTTCGAGGATCTGATGGACGCGGAGGTCGCGGACAACCTTCTCGATGCCGTACTCGGCCAGATAGCCGTACCCGCCGTGCAGCTGGAGTGCGGCGTTGGCAGCCTCGAACGAAGCGTCGGTGACGAAGCGCTTGGCCATCGCACAGAGCTTGATCGCGTCCGGTGCAGCGGAGTCCACAGCGGATGCCGCGCGGTGCAACAGGCATCGGGATGCTTCGAGATCCGTGGCCATGTCGGCGAGACGGAAGAGGAGGCCCTGTTGCGCGATCAACGGCCCGCCGAATGCCTCCCGGGTGCGCAGGTGCTCGATCGCCCGATCGAGTGCCCACTGGGCACCACCGAGCGAGCACGCGGCGATGTTGAGCCGACCGCCGTTCAGCGCGTTCATCGCGATCGAGAACCCCTGGCCCTCGGCGCCGAGCAGATGGCCGACCGGCACCCGTACCTGGTCGAGCACCACTTGCCGCGTCGGCTGGGCGTTCCAACCCATCTTGCGTTCGTTGGGCCCGAAACTGAGCCCCGGGGCGTCGGCCGGAACCAGGAAGGCCGAGATTCCGCGAGGCCCGATGTCACCGGTGCGCGCAATGACCACGTAGACATGGGAGGAGCCGGCACCCGAGATGAACTGCTTGACCCCGTCGAGCACGTAGTCGTCGCCGTCCCTCTTCGCCGTGGTCCTGACCGCGGCGGCGTCCGAGCCGGCGTCGGGTTCGGTCAGGCAATAGCTGCCGAGAGCCTCCAGCGCCGCCATCCGGGGCACCCAGACCTCGCGCAGCTCGCTGCTGGCGTGCTTGTCGACCATGGAGGTCACCATGTTGTGGATCGAGATGTACGCCGCGATCGCCGTGTCGCCCTGAGCGAGCTCCTCGAAGATGCGCACCGACATCGCGCGGTTGAACCCAGCACCGCCGTGGTCCTCGGGCACACAGATCCCACCCAGGCCGAGGTCGCCGGCGCGATGGATCACATCGATCGGGAAATGCTTGTCGCGGTCCCAGTCCAGGGACCCCGGTGCAAGCTCAGTGGCGGCGAACCGGCGCACCGCATCGGTGACGGCGGCGATCTCACACTCGTCCAATGTCATGCCATGACCTCGGTGCTCTCGGATCGGGGGACGTCGGACGGGCAAACCTCGTCGAGCCAGTCCCGGACGGACTGGTCGTGCTCGCCCAGTCGCGGAGGGTAGGTGTGGCTGGTCCGGCCACCGGCGTACGCGTTGTCATCGAGGCGCAGTGCCGGCCCGGGAAGGACGACGTCGCCCAGTTCGGGGTGGTCGACGTGCAGCACGAGGCCTTGGGACCGGGTCTGCTCCCAGTCGTAGACCTCAGCCAGCGTGCGCACCCGGCCCACGGCGATCCCTTCGTCGGCCAAGCGCGTCAACCAGTCATCGACGGGCGCGAAAGACAGGGCCTCGTCGATCAGCACGGTGAGCGCAGCGCGGTTGCGGACCCTGTCGCCGTTCGAGGCGAAGCGCGGGTCGTCGGGATCCAGACCGATCACGCCGCACAGACGGCGGTAGGCGGCATCGTTGCCACAGGCAATCTGAACGGGTCGATCGGCCGCGTGGAAGAGCCCGTACGGCGCAATCGACGGGTGATGGTTGCCCTCGGGCTCCGGCAGGTCACCGCCGACCGTCCAGCGTGTGCCCTGGAACGCGTGGATGCTGACCAGCCCGGAGAGCAGGTTGGTGCGGATCACGCGGACCCGCCCCGTGATCGCCCGCTCGTGGAGGGCGGCCACGATGCCGTACGCCGCGTTCATACCAGCGACCAGATCGCCGATCGGCACGCCGACCTTGGTCGGGTCGCCTGCCGGTCCGGTGAAGCTCATCAATCCGGCTTCGCCCTGGGCGATCTGGTCGTAGCCCGCCCGTTGGCTCTCCGGTCCGTCGTGGCCGAAACCCGTGATCGAGCAGACAACGAGGCCGGGGTTGAGCTCACGCAGTCGCTCGACCGTGAAGCCGAGTCGGTCCAGCACCCCGGTACGGAAGTTCTCGACCAGGACGTCCGCCACCATGACGAGTCGGGTGAGCAGCTCCCGGCCGTCGTCAGTCTTGAGGTCCGCGACGACGGACTCCTTGTTCCGGTTGCACGAGAGGAAGTAGGTGGAAGTGCCGGAGTCACCGACGAACGGCGGTCCCCAGCTCCGGCTCTCGTCTCCACCGGGTCCCTCCACCTTGATGACCCGGGCGCCCAGATCAGCCAGCATCATCGTTGCGTGCGGCCCGGCGAGGGCACGGCTGAGATCGACGACAACGACGCCGGTGAGCGGTCCGGTCGCGTCGGTCACGATGCCTCCCGAGTTGTGAGGCCGCCCGACGGTCGGGCACCCCTGGACTCTCTGCACGGATTCAACGTCGTACGCCGACTAGGTAGCAATGCCCAAGTACGCAACGGTGCGTGTGCAAAACTGCACACGTGAAGATCAGGACCGACGATCTGCTCGTGCTCCTGGCGGTGTCCCGCCACCGGACGTTCACCGCGGCGGCGCGAGAACTCGGCGTCGACCACACCACGGTCGCGCGACGCATGAACGCCCTGAGCAAGGCGCTTGGCGATCGGGTACTCGTCGACGCGGGCGGTGGCGGCTGGGGCCTCACCCCGCTCGGCGAGGATGCCTGCAGGGTCGCCGTCGGCATCGAGGCGTCCCTGGACACGCTGGCGCCTGGTTCGGGGGGCGCGAGCCCGCTGACCGGGCTGGTCCGCGTCGCCGCCCCCGAAACGTTCACGAACGAGGTGGTCGTTCCCGCGATCACTGCCGTGAGCCAGCTCCACCCGGGTATCCACTTCGAACTCGTTTCCGTGACCCGCCCGACTCCGGCCCACGGCCCGAGTGCGGACCTGGACATCGGTGTCACCCGGAGCACATCGCGGCGCCTGGTGAGCCGGCGACTGATGGACTACCGACTCGGCCTGTTCGCCTCGCCCGCCTACCTGGCCGTCCATGGACCGATCGACAGCATGGACGACCTGGCCGACCACCCGCCGATCTACTACGTCGAATCGATGCTGCAGGTCGACGACCTCGATCTGCTGGACAGGTTCTTCCCGCGCAGATCGACGCTGATCGGTGCGACCAGCGTCGGAGTCCAGCTCAGGCTGGTCCGAGCCGGTGTCGGGGTCGGCCTCCTGCCGACCTATCTGGCCCGGGGAGATGCCGGTCTCGTCCCGGTGCTCGAGGGGCGCGCCATCGCTCGTCTCGCGTACTGGTTGGCTGCTCGACCACAGAATCTCGCTCGCGCTGAGGTGCAGCTGGTCGCGGACGCGCTCGTGCGAGAGAGTGCGAAGCGCGCAACCGGCTGACAGCGGTCGCGAGTCGGCGATGGCACGCTGGACGGCCACGTCAGTCCTCGGAGCTCGCGGCAGCGGAACCTGCTGAGATGAGGTCCATGACGGTGGAGTCGGCCAGGGTGGTGACGTCGCCGATGTCGCGGTGTTCGGCGACGTCGCGGAGTAGGCGGCGCATGATCTTGCCCGACCGGGTCTTGGGGAGTTCGGCGACGATG
>NZ_JAOPXI010000125.1 GCF_025965215.1 Marmoricola sp. | reverse complement strand
GGTCGGGCGCGCACGCGAGAGCGGCGTCGATCGACTGCTGCCAGTCGCTCAGCGACTCCCCCGGGGTCCCGTAGATCAGGTCCAGGCTGACCTGCTCGAAGCCCGCCTGCCGCGCCCAGGCGACTGCCTGCGGGACGCGTCCCGGATCATGGGTCCGATCGAGGGTGGCCAGGACGGACGGGACCGCCGACTGCATCCCGAAGGAGATCCGGGTGAACCCGCCGGCCCGCAGCTCCGCGAGGCTCTCGGGCGAGACGCTGTCGGGATTGGCTTCGGTGGTGACCTCAGCCCCCCGCACCAGGCCGAACCGGTCCCGGACGGCTCCGAGCATGGCCACGAGGTCGGCGCTCGGCAGCAAGGTCGGTGTGCCTCCGCCGAAGAACACGGTCTCGACCGCGGGCGCTCCGGCCAGCACGCCGGCGAGGAGGTCCACCTCCGCGATCGCCGAGGCCGCGTAGGACGACTGCGAAGCACCGCCACCGAGTTCCGTGGCCGTGTAGGTGTTGAAGTCGCAGTAACCGCAGCGCACCGAGCAGTACGGCACGTGCAGGTAGACGCCCCATTTGCGTGAGGCCAGCTCTGCCAGTGCGGCAGCCGGCAGTGATCCGTCCCGCGGCGCGGCTTCGCCGTCAGGCAGGGTCGAGGGCACCCCGTGAGGCTACCTGCGGGATTCCAGGGTCATGCATACAGTGCGTCGATGATCGCCTTGTTGTTCTCCTCGACGACGTTGCGCTTGACCTTGAGCGAGGGCGTGAGCTCGCCGGACTCGATGGTGAGGTCGTGGTCGAGCAGCTCGAACTTCTTGACGGTCTCCCACCGGTTCAGCTGGCCGTTGAGCTCGTCGACGTAGGCCTGGACCATCGCGTGCACCGGGGCCGAGGCCACCAGGTCGGCGTACGAGGCTCCAGCCTGACCGTTCTCCGCCGCCCAGCCCTTCATCGCATCCGGGTCCAGCGTCACCAGCGCGATGCAGTAGTTGCGCTCGTTGCCGAAGACCATGAACTGGCTGACGTAGGGGCAGATCGCCTTCATCTTCGCCTCGATCGCGGGCGGGGCGACGTACTTGCCGCCGGAGGTCTTGAACAGCTCCTTGATCCGGCCGGTGATCGTCAGGAAGCCGTCGGCGTCGATCGAGCCCTTGTCGCCGGTGTGCAGCCAGCCGTCCTCGGTCAGCGTCTTCGCCGTCTCCTCGGGCATGTTGTGGTACCCGTCCATGATGTTCGGGCCCTTGATCTGGATCTCGTCGCCATCGCCCAGACGGACCTCACCACCGGGGAAGACCTGGCCGACGGTGCCGATCTTGTAGTCGTCCGGGCTGTTCACGAAGGCGCCCGCCGAGGTCTCGGTCAGGCCGTAGCCCTCGAGGATCAGGATGCCGGCGGCGTGGAACCACTCGGCGATCTCCCGGTTCAGCGCTGCCGAACCGGAGAGGAAGAAGCGCACCCGGCCGCCGAAGCGGTCACGGATCTTGGAGAACACCAGGCGGTCGAAGACAGCGTGCTGGAGCTTCAGGGTGATCGGGACGGACTTCCCGGCGAACTTCAGCGCGTCGACCTGCTTGCCGACGGCGAACGCGGCGTTGAAGATCTTCTCCTTCGCGCCTCCCTCGGACTCCTGCATCGTGATGATGCGGGCATAGGCCTTCTCGAAGATCCGGGGCGCAGCACCCATGAAGGTGGGTCGCACGATCGCGAGGTTGTCGATGATCCTGTCCACCCGGCCGTCCACCGCTGTGGCGAATCCGCAGGCAAGCTGGGCCGAGAGCAGCACCTTGCCGAACGAGTGCGCCATCGGCAGCCACAGGAACTGGAGGTCGGACTCGTCGAGGATCTTCTGGCTCTGGACGACCGCACCCTCGTAGGTCCAGGACGAGTGCGTCAGCCGGACGCCCTTGGGCTTGCCCGTCGTACCGGAGGTGTAGATCAGGGTGGCCAGCTGGCCTGGCTTGATGCCCGCGACGGCTTGGTCGATCGCATCCGGGTGGGCTGCCAGGTGCTTCTCGCCGAGCTCTGCGAGGTCGTCGAGCCCGATGATCCAGTCGCCGTCGGTGGTCCCTTCGAAGACGACGATCTTGAACAGGTCGGGCAGCGAGGCCCGGTTGTCGCGCAGCTTGGCGACCTGGGCGTCGTCCTCGGCGAAGACGACCCGCGATCCGGAGTCGGCCAGGATGTAGGCGACGTCCTCAGCCATCGTCGAGGGGTACACGGTCGTGGTGGCCGCGCCGGCGCACATCACCGCGAGGTCGGCGACGATCCACTCCACGCGGGTGCCGGCAGCGATCCCGACCCGCTCCTCGGAGGTGATGCCGAGGGCCAGCAGGCCGGCAGCCCACTTCTCGACCAGCTCGCCGGTGTCCTTCCAGGTCATCGAGACCCAGGGCTGACCGTCCTCTGCCGGATAGCGGTACGCCTCGGAATTCGGCGACGAAGCCACCCGCTCACGGAACTGCAGTGCCATGTTCGGCGAACGCGTCTCGATGAACGAGGTGTCTCTGACAACGGGCGACATGGGGTTTCTCGCTTCTGGTCTGAGGTGTCCAAGGGCTTGGACGTAACCTAGATCACGTCAGGTGAGCGCGCCTAGTTAACCCTTGCTCACCCTGTGGCCCCAGCGTGACGCCACCGTCTCGGCGCGCTCGTGGATCCACGGCTCGAGGTCCGGCAACCT